>JAJDXD010000104.1 GCA_022823405.1 Gammaproteobacteria bacterium | reverse complement strand
TTCACTATGGCGGGAATTTCTCCGGTGGCGTGGAACAGACAGGGCAGTGGCTGTATGACTGTGTGCGGCGTGCCGGATTCGGCCGTTCAACGTCGGTTCATGTGGTTGGTGACGGTGCGGGGTGGATTCATCGGCAGGTTGAACAGCGTTTCGGTGCCAATGGCACTTTCCTGGTAGACTTCATGCATCTGAGTGAGTATTTGTCGGCGGCTGGGAAAAGTTTCTGCGCGGATGCGAAAAGGTGGCTGAAATGTCAGCAGGCCCGACTCAGGGACAATCAGGCGAAGCAGGTGCTTTTAGAGTTAAAGCCGCATCTGGAGTCCTCTGAGGTCGATGAGGACAACGCACCGGTACGCAGGGCATATCGGTATTTACACAACCGTCAGGATCAGGTGGACTACCGAGGTGCCCGCGCACACAAATTGCCGATTGGGTCGGGCGAGATTGAATCAGGACACCGCTATGTGATCCAGGCGCGTCTGAAGCTGGCAGGCAGCTGGTGGAGTCCCGATAGTATTGATCGAATGCTGGCGCTTCGGCTGTGCCGGGCAAATCAGGAATGGGACGATTATTGGAACTGTGTCACCCGGCGGGCGGTGTGAGAGATGCCAGGAATCCCGCGCTTCACTTTCAATCGCACCCTCCCCGCACAGACCTGTACGTGCGCGTTAACGCATACGGCTCCTACCTCAGGTGTTTGACGGCAAAACGCTACTCTGGCCATGGGTGCAGGACTTTAACAGGAGGCTAGAAGTCCCGACTGATCTTGTTTAATCGGAGACCACGAAAGCGATCTCGTTGGGAACCCCTACGCAAGTAAATCGAGCCACATCGCTTTGATGCTATGGATGAACGAATTGAGAGATCGTCCACTGGTTGGGACGGCATAGTAGCCTAACCAGCCACCAATCACCTGTTCCAGCCAGCGGGCAACATCAATGTCATGATGCATTCGCCTTTCCAGCTCAGCCTTAATACGGCAAAGTATTCGATTGACGCGTTTTGCAATAGGTTTCCGTTCTAATCCGAACTGTCCTTTCCTTGTCTCTCGGCAATAATTCTTAAACCCAAGAAAGTCAAATGTTTCGGGCCGCCCCTCTCAAATGTGGGCAGATGAAAGCTTTTAGTCAATTGAAGAAGTAGGCAGATTCGATTTCGCTATAGGTTTCTCGATTTGATGACAGCAGATTTTGCAGATTTTCACAAATCTGAACGTCAGTCATCGACCTGCTCCGCCAATTTTTCTTGACGGATCGCAGCTGGGATTTCAACTGCCTGCTAATGGCGGTCAGCTCTGCCCTTGCCTCACCGGTAGAAATGGCAGCAAAGTGTTCGATGGTGCGTTCAATCGAATAGTGAATTGAATGAGGATGAGCCGTATCTGAAATCAGAAATTCCAATACATGTCTTGGGTTTATTGAGAATAGAGACCGCTGCCGTCGATACGCCAGACGGGCGTTGCATAAGACCATCAGTGAAATCCAGGTTGAATCCTGGTGATTAAAATCGGTGGAAAAAACCTTGATTTGTGAAACTAGCAACGCAGCAATCAGTTGTGTACGCTCAATAAAGCGTCCCATTTGAAGAAAGTGCCACCCGTCGTCTCGATACATGCTACTGTCAAGATAACCGGATAGGGTGCGCGCATTGTTTTCCTGATTGGCATAAAAATTCTTAGGTTTATTTATCCAGATGTATTCGATTCGAGAATTTTTCAGTTCCAGATAGGCAGAATTCAGATTGGTCCAAAACTGTCGCCCAACCACGTTTCGAATCTGCCGCGCATTTTCGCGTGCGAAATACATGCTAGACCGGATTGAATCACTATTCACCAGTTCAAAAGTCAAATCATCGGCAAGCGTATAGGCATCCATCAGCATGAAGTCTTCATTTTCCACATTGCTGCTAAGGTCACCGCCTGCGGGTGGACGACCCATTGCCAGGTAGATGCGCCGCCAACTTAAGTCAATCTCTTCAACAGAGCGGTCTTCCATCGCCTCGAATTGTGTGATGAGAAGACGGGCAGTATGCTCGGCGCGTTCAAGATACCGACTCATCCAGAAAAGTCCGTTCGCACTTCGGGCAAGCATGGCCGGTTATTTTGAAAGAACCCACAAATCTTTGCCGCCACCACCCTGACTTGAGTTAACGACAAGCGAGCCTTCCCTGAGTGCAACTCGACTAAATGCGCCGGGAACAATGCGGGTGTCTTCAGCCCTCAGTAGAAAGGTGCGTAAATCCACATGACGCGGTGCAACTCCGGATGTTGTAATGCATGGTGAGCAAGACAGGTCCAGAGTCGGCTGTGCGATGTAATTGGCTGGATTTTCTCGCATAACGTCAGCGTAAGCGGCGCGCTCGGTGACGGTTGCGTGTGGTCCTACCAGCATGCCATAGCCACCTGATCCACCAACCGTTTTTACAACCAGCTTATCGAGATTGTCAAGCACATATTCAAGTTGTTCAGGATATCGGCACAGGTATGTTTCAACGTTCGCCAGAACGGGTTCTTCAGAGAGATAGTATCGAATCATTTCAGGTACATACGCGTAAACGCTCTTGTCGTCAGCGACCCCTGTTCCCGGTGCATTTACGAGTGTAACATTACCCAATGCGTAAGCCGAAAAAAGACCGGGTACACCCAGAAGAGAATCCTTTCGAAACACAAGTGGGTCAATAAAATCGTCATCGACTCGGCGGTAAATGACGTCGACTTGACGCTGCCCGCGAGTGGTTCGCATAAACACTTTCCCTCTCCGAACTGAAAGGTCTTCACCTTGAACAAGTTCGATGCCCATTTCCCGAGCGAGAAACAGGTGTTCGTAGAATGCTGAGTTGTAGGTGCCAGGAGTAAGCAGAACAATACACGGATCAGCTTTATTATTGGGTGACATTTCAACGAGTGTTTGACGCAGTGCCTGGCCGTAGTGCTCAATCTTGCGAACTCTATGCCGCCGAAATAGATCTCTGATACTTGATTTGACTGCCTGTCGGTTAGCCAGCATGTATGAAACACCGGATGGAACCCGCAGATTGTCTTCCAGCACCTTAAACCCGCCGAAAGTTCTGACAATATCTGTTCCGCAAATTGAGACGAATGAGCCGTGCGGATGATTGATGTTGCGCATTTCAGGTCGATACTGAGGACAACCCAGCACAAGATCTGTCGGAATGATGCCATCCGAAAGAATTTTTTTCGCACTATAGATATCACCAAGAAACTGATTTAGGGCGTTGAGGCGCTGGCGCAGCCCTAGGTCTAGAATTCGCCAGTCTTTTGGAGTTAGAATTCGTGGCAGAAGGTCGATGGGAATAATTCGTTCTTGGGCACCATCATTACCGTATACGGCAAATGTGATTCCTTCATGCAGAAAAAATCGTTCAGCATGCTCCTGCATGGTTCGCATCTCTTCGATGCTAATATCATTCAATGCATCGTGGAGCATCTTGCATGCGTTTCTCGGTGTTCCGTCAGGACGAAACATCTCATCGAAAAAGACATTCCCCACCGAGTAGTTTGAGAACAAGGATGTTGGTTCAGAAGGACTCATCATATCTGCCGTTGATTCATTGGGAAATGTTTATACAACAAGATTTTCGAATGCAGTTTGAAATAGTTGTAACATTTGTTAAACGCAGGTTGGAACAATCAGGTGTGTCGAATCGTATTTGATCCTGAGTAAACATAGTTTGAGAACTCACAGAGAGTGAGTGGGCAGGTTGTATCGTGCTGATCGTAGTTTGCCATGCCAGATCCATTGCCAACAATCCCTCAAAATGACGGATCAGACAGGTGAATTTCCAGTTGGTCGGGGTGAGTGGATTCGAACCACCGGCCCCTGCCTCCCGAAGGCAGTGCTCTGCCAGACTGAGCTACACCCCGAAAATCGCCCTGATTAGTAATCGCGGCTACAAACGAAATCCACCAGCTTGTACAGCGCTTCCCGAAAGGGCGTGTCGGGTAGGAAATCGATGCTCTGAATCGCGCGACTGCCATATTGGCGAGCAAGCCCGACAGTATATTCAAGTGCACCAGATTTGGCAACGATTTCACAAAACTGCTTGATATTGATAGTTTCCGGATCACGAATCGCGGCATCGATCATATTACGCTGCGCTGCGTCGGAGTGCTGTCTCGCATAAATCAATGGTAGTGTAAATTTTCCTTCAGCAAGATCATCACCGATTGATTTGCCTATTTTTGTGGCATCGCCCGCATAGTCCAGATAATCATCAATTAGTTGAAAAGCGATACCTAAATTAGTTCCGAAATCAGCCATTCGACGCTGGATTCTCTCGGGTTGATTCGTGATAATCGCACCAACCTGAGCTCCTGCACTAAACAGTGCCGCAGTTTTTCTTTCAATAGTTTCGAAATATTGCTCTTCCGTGATCCCTGACTCTTCAAGTTGTATCAGTTGCAGTATCTCTCCTTCTGATATCCGGCGCACCGTTCGAGCCATGACATCAAACACTTCCATTCGCTGAATTTCCACCAGCAATTCAAAAGTTCTGGAATAAAGAAAATCACCGACCAGAACACTTGCAGGATTTCCCCAAATTGAATTGGCACTTGCTTTGCCTCGACGCATTTTCGAGTCATCGACGACATCGTCGTGCAAAAGCGTGGCAACGTGAATGGTTTCGAGAATAATTGCCAGGATGATGTGACTCTCACCTTCTTCAAATCCCAACGCACGTGCGCTCAAAATGACAGTGATGGGTCGAAGCTTCTTCCCACCATACTGATGGAAATGTCGTCCAATTTCCTGGATCAGCGGAATGTCTGAATCCAGCGCTTTGATACTGAATTCTTCCGCGTCATCTAGATCGGTCTGGATGACTGAACGAATCTCAGCCAGCAGATCTCCCTTGTTATCTGATCTTGTCGAGTGGCGAACGTTCATATTGAATTCAAGGACTTTAGCAACGGCTTTCGCAACAGTTTGAATCAAATCAAATGGGAATTCTTCGTTGAAATGCTTCGATCAGGGTGCCTTTATCCATGTACTCAAGTTCACCACCCAGAGGTAGCCCCCGTGCAAGTCGGGTTGCATTGTAACCATGTCTTGAAATTAGAGAGGATAGAAATTCTGCTGTTGCATCACCCTCGATTGTAATGTTGGTTGCAATGATGATTTCCTGAATCGGGTTATCGCTGAGAGTCAGTAGCAACTCGTTGATACTCAGGTCTTCTGGTCCGATTCCCTCCAGCGGGGATATGCGTCCCATCAAGACAAAATAAAGCCCCTTGTAAACTCCGGTGTCTTCAAAAGAGTTCAAGTCCGCCGGTGTCTCAACAATACAGAGCTGAGTATCGTCCCGAGAGGGTGTCGCGCACAGAGTGCAGGTGGAAGACTCACTGAAATTATTGCAGCGAACGCAGTGTGTAACATTGTCAACAGCAAACTTCAGCGCGCTTGCGATTTCCGTGGCGGCTTCCCGATCCCTAGCAAGCAGCTGAAATGTATAGCGCTGTGCGGTTTTTGGTCCGACGCCAGATAGTCGACGAAATGCATTCGTCAGGTCCTCAACTGCCCTGGTAACAGCCATTCAGCAATGACATCTTCAGATGGGTGTGCAACTACTTGAGGAAATCGAAGGATGGCATCCCTACAGCCAGATCCTCAATGGCGGCTTCGTTAACTTTATCGACTTTTCGAACGGCATCGTTAATGGCTCCAGCTACCATGTCTTCAAGAATCTCGCGATCGTCCATCAATTCATCGCTGATGTCAACTCTCAAAACATCATGGCGTCCATTCATGGTGATCTTGATCATGCCGCCACCTGCAACTCCGGTCACTTCCTGTTGTACCAGTTTATTGTTCGTTTTTTTCATTTGGTCCTGAATTCTGGTAGCCTGCTTCAGGAAATTTTCCAGATCATCGTGCATTGCAATTTCTCTCTGATAAGGTTACTTTGGATTGTCTATTGGAAACTGAATCGATTTGGGGTCAGGTATGGCACCAAATTCCTGCTGCAGCATTTTTGGGATTTTCTCTTGTTTAATTCTTTCGATCGCTGAATTCACAGTTTCGCTGTGCTCTTTGGCAGCAACTTCATCCGGTGTCGCGATTTCAGTCGCTTCTTGCCGAACTTCCAGTACGATTTTCTGCCCAATATATTCTGAAATGACTTTTTGGACAGTCTCCGAATTTGAAGGCCGCATTATTGACGGTGACGCATTGGGCGGAGCGATCAATACTATTTTATTTCCTTCTCTGGATGCGAACGATACCTGGTTTGCAAATTGTCTTGCCATACCTTTCAGATTCGGTGCGGTGCTTGCGAAATGACACCAATCCTCCGTTGATTGAATTTCACCGGTTTGATTTAGAGCTGCTGCCTGTTTCGGTTGAGGTTGCGCACCCTGTGTCATATTCAAATTAGATTTGCCGCTTACTGAAGAGGAATTGTCGGCAGACTTGCCATCGGATTGAGAGCCTGGATGAAACGCCATCATTCGAAGTAAAGTCATTTCCAGTCCAATACGCGCAGTTGGTGCGAGTTTTAAATCACGTTTGCCGAGAAGCCCTATCTGGTAGTACAGCTGAATTTCTTCTTCAGTCATTACTGCGGCAAGTTCTCTGAATTGCTCAACGTTGTCTGTCCGCGATTCAACTAGATTCGGTGCCACTTTGTGTAAGCCAAGATTGTGCAGCTTCAAGAGCAGATCGTCGAGTGCACTCTCGATATTGACAGAACGTTCAAACATCCGCTCAACCACTTGAAATAGTTCTTCAGCATTTCTGTTGGCAATCGAAATCAGGATGGAATAGATGAAATCATGCGACAGCATACCAAGCATGTCCCGGACTGCCACCTCATTCAAGTTGCCCTGTGTGTACGAAATGGCCTGATCGACAATACTCAAAGCGTCTCGCATGCTACCCTGAGACAGCCTGGCAATCGCATTTATCGCAGCCGGTTCAAACGTCACATTTTCATCCGGAAGAATTTTTTCAAGTTGGGCCACGATTTCCTCATTATCCATTGCCCGAAGGTTGAACTGGATGCATCTGGAGAGCACAGTCACTGGAAGTTTTTGCGGGTCCGTTGTTGCCATGAGAAACTTGACATGTTCGGGCGGTTCTTCCAGCGTCTTTAAAAAGGCATTGAAGCTGTGACCCGACAGCATATGAATCTCGTCGAAAAGATAAATTTTGTAGCGACCGGAGGTTGGCAGGTACGGCACATTGTCGAGCAGTGCGCGCGTATCTTCCACTTTGGTTTTTGATGCAGCATCCACTTCGATGAGATCAATGTAACTGCCTTGGTCGACTTCAACACAGGCATTGCACTGACCACAAGGTTTTGAACTCACGCCTTGCTCACAATTTAGTGCTTTCGCCAGTATTCGGGCGATCGTGGTCTTGCCGACACCGCGAGTTCCGGTGAACAGATACGCGTGATGCAAGCGTTCGTTATTCAGGGAGTGGGACAGTGTTCGGACTACGTGGTCCTGCCCGACAACATCTTCGAAATATTTGGGTCGCCATTTTCGGGCGAGTACTAGGTAACTCACTTATAGAAATTTTCGAATCTGGACTACTCAGGTTTCGGGGTTTAAATGCTGTCCAAATAGTAACTTAAAGCATTGATTATATGAACAAAAAAGCTTACTTCCGATCGCGTTCCGAGGTTATATACGCATCGAAGATCCACACTGGGTCGAAAACTTAAAAAGGAGTCGTAAACGTTTTCAACTCACCGAAAGAAAGCCTGAAATTGCATTATAAAGCCAACCAACCACCTTTGCCGAATTTGATTGAACAGAGGTTGGAAAACACCCACCAACCGATCGACAACCGATTTTCAGATTCCTGGCACAATCTGAAAATCGGTGCCGTGTGCCCGGCACCACACCCGGCGCGGCTGGCGGCTGATAGTTTCAAGCCAGCGCGGACCTTTTTTTCTGAACCGCTTGTGCCAGCGGTATTAGGTGGCTCTGGACCAGCCAATAGCTTTCAGGGCGGTGGCTTTGCTTCAGCATTCTTCTCGAAGCTGGTGATTCAGTTGCAGTTTGGCCAGTCGCTGACGGGCCTCTTCTGAAAGTCTCACATTTATGTGAACTACTACACTGCCGAGTATGAATTTTAGGCAGGGAAGAAGAATTAGGCTTATTGTAATGACAACAACTGGGTTTTCAACTATGGGGGCTGAAAAATTGTAAGCCGAATTTAGGGATCAAAGATGTCGATAATGAAGGTATTAGTTTGCCTGGACAGGCAAAAAGAGTTCAGAACTTCAGCTTAACGAATTTGCTGTCTTTCGCATGATATCGAATCATGATTGATTTCCAGCTGGCCATTGGTTGTTTCCTGGTTGCACACCTGGTGCCGCCGATACCTGCAGTCCGCAGTCGATTGATTGCAGTTTGCGGGCGGCGAGCCTATATATTTGGATATTCATGTCTGTCGCTTGCGCTGCTCGTGTGGGTCGTTGTTGCGGCTCGTCAGACACCGTTCATCCCGCTTTGGGATCCGGCACCCTGGCAGGCGGCAGTGAGTATTGCCGCGATGCCGCTGGCGTTGTGGTTTTTACTGATCGGATTTTCAGAAAGTAATTTGCTTTCAATTTCATTTCGACGAAGAAATCCAGCTATACCGCTGTCTTCGATGGTCGCAATTACCCGCCATCCGGTGCTTTGGGGATTTCTGATCTGGGCTGCATCGCACATTGCGCCCAATGGGGATGCCGTCTCTTTGATCCTGTTCGGTGGCATTACGGCACTTGCTGCAGTGGGCATGCCCATTTTGGATTATCGTGCGCGGCGAAGGCTCGGATACGAGCAGTGGCAGAAAATAGCCAGCCCAACGTCAGTTCTGCCTTTTGCCGCTATCATTTCAGGCAGAGCAAAAGTGGCTGTGACCTGGAAATTTCTGCTGCTGACAGGTGCCGCAGTTGTTGCCTATCTCTGGATTCTGTTCTTCGGACATCAACTGCTGATTGGCGATAATCCCCTGGTGTGGTTTGCTGGATAGGGAGGTAGGGCATGCTCGCTGGCTCTAACATTTCATTTTTCTTCAGCTGCGGTTTTCGTCCGTTTTTTTTAGGTGCTGCGGCCTGGGCAGTTATTGGAATGTCCCTGTGGGCAGCCCTGTTAAGCGGGCAATTTTCTTTTACGACACCTTACGGTGTGATTGGCTGGCACGCGCATGAATTCATATTTGGGTATGTGGCGGCGGTAATCACTGGATTTATGCTGACAGCTATCCCGAACTGGACTGGTCGAGCGCCTGTTCAAGGGATCATCCTGGTAGTGCTCTTTGCGCTTTGGCTGAGTGCTCGGGTGGCGATTGGATTTGCAGATGTATTGGGTTTGGTGACGGCAGCCCTGATCGACAGTCTGTTCCCGCTTTCAGTCGCTATCATCGCGCTTCGGGAGATAATCGCCGGACAGAACCGCCGGAATTACAAGATTGTGGTGATCCTGGTCCTGTTTGCGGCATCAAACATCTGGTTTCATATCGAAGTTGTGAATCGAGGCTTTCCGCTCGATTCAATTCGGACTGCCCTTGCAATCGTTGTCATGTTAATCATGCTGATTGGTGGTCGCATCATCCCAAACTTCACGCACAACTGGCTCGTCAAACAAGGTATTGAAGCGCGGCCAGTTGCATTCAATGCCGTCGATGTCCTTGCGTTCGCATTCGCAGCTGTTTCACTTGCATCCTGGCTTGTATTGCCTCGCTATGTTTTGAGCGGTGCGTTGCTTGCTGTAGCTGGAGTCATGCACATCGTGCGGCTTGCTCGCTGGTCGGGGCTGCAGACCGTGAGAGAACCACTCGTTTTGGTTTTACATATTGGGTACCTGTTTGTGCCGATTGGATTTATCACCGTTGGCTGTTCCGTCATCTGGCCGCAAACAGTGCCTGCTGGTACTGCGCTGCATGTCTGGTCGACTGGTGCCATCGGAGTTATGACACTGGCGGTCATGACTCGGGCAATTCGAGGCCATACCGGACGGGCGCTGACTGCGCCACCAATAACTCAGTTGATTTATGTACTGGTAATTGTTTCTGCCCTTGCGCGGCTTGCCACGATAATTGCACCGGGGAACACACTGGCACTCATTCACATCGCTTCTTATGCGTGGGTTGCCGCTTTTGCTGTCTTTGTGGTTCTATATGCCCCAATGCTGCTGGTTCCTCAGCGGAGTTCAGACGAAAGTATGGGTAACGGTTGATTTTCCAACTTGTCGAGGTGACTTTCCGCCTTTATTTATAAAAATGGCAAGAAAGGCGGGGTCGAGATTTTTACCCTATCTTTGGAGTTCTCACAACTCTAAACAAGGTTCAGCCATGCCACAACTGTGGGAGATTCTTAATGATTCACCAGCCGATAGAAGAGGGTTGAGCGTTTACGAGATTGTCCGGCAGCGCGCCGTGACTCGATTTCACTCGCATCGTAACCCAACAAATCAGTCAGAATCTCATCTGAACTATTCCAAACAAAAGGGCGGCGGTTTCGACTCGCTGAAATTCAATGCCCGCATCAGCTGCTACGGCTGCTTCCTTCCGGACCTGACCGGGTTCACAACCTATCGTCACTGTAGAAGCGAACCGTCCCCGCCAAACCGCAGTTTTGAATCACTCAATGTTTACGAATACTATAAACCAAAAGTACCGCCAGTCAATTAGCAAACCAACACCCAAATCGGAAATTAGGCACCCGGCAAATTGAGTCGCGCCGTGATTTTAGGAGCAGTTTGAATTTGGTAGCCCGAATTTTACATTTCAAGGACTAGGTCGGCGCGGTTTTCGCTCATGCGACTGATCTATGCGAACTTAGCTGACATCAGCAATTGCACGGTCTTTATCAAGGCAAGCCAACGAGGAAATACTTATCTGAATTTATCGCAATTTCCAGCAACAAATATGTGCTATCGCATACCCATTTATTCAATTTTGCCTCTCACCCTATAACGATTGCATTAAGCCAAGAACAGCTACAGACTCAAGAAACTCGAACTTTGAATTTCGGTTGACCAGAAAGGGCTGTATTCGAACCTTAGTGGAGTCGCCGTGCAAGTTGAACCAAATTACTCAGCGTGGTCTAGTTATCATTCGGTTTTGTCAAGTTGTTTTCAACCGAATCGTCTTTTGGAACCTCGGTCTCGCTATGAATTACGTCGTAAGCCGGAAGAATTATGACTTGATTCTTTATTCTCGCTGAAAAGCAAGACCAATTCAAAGTGTCGGACAAATGAAAAGCGGGAGCAGCGGTTCCATGGGCAGTTCCACTCTCAACAGTATTTATACGCTTAAGAGAATTCATACTATCTTCCTCCAGCCCTCAAATTTTCGACGATCATGAATTGCTGTTTGCTGCAAGTTCGGTTGATCAGACTCGTGAGCTATCGTTTCCACAAAAATCGTTCCTTCGGTGACAAAATGATGTGCTCCAAACTGACGACTTTCAATTATTGCAAGCGTGTCAGTGACTTCAACAATATACACTCCACTTAAAATTGAGAACTCAACC
>JAJDXD010000059.1 GCA_022823405.1 Gammaproteobacteria bacterium | reverse complement strand
GGTGATTCATGCACTGGGTACAGATATACAGGTTTACAACGTCTGGTGACGGTTGCTTCCTGAACAGAAACAAAAGGCTGGAAAGGATTTGGGCGAAATATACTGAATGAAGTTCAGTTTACCATAGCGTCGAACTCGAACATTACACTGTTCAGCATGTCCTACAAACCCTTCCAACATGCACAATCGAGAACCATACTGTGCGATATTTGCAGCCGCTTCATCCGTGACAATCCTCTGATAGGAATGAGTCTTGATGTATTTTCCAACCCAAAGACCACCAGTGTAGCGACCCGCCTTTCTGGTTGGTAAGGTATGGTTCGTCCCAATCACTTTATCGCCATTTGCAACATTGGTTCTTGGACCCAAAAAGAGTGCGCCATAGCTGTGAAGATTTTCAAGAAACCAGTCATCTCTATCCGTCATCACCTGCACATGTTCAGAAGCAATGTCATTAGCTACATCAAGCATTTCTGAGTGATTATCGCAAACAATCACCTCACCATATTCTTTCCAACTGACGCGTGCGGTTTCAGCAGTTGGTAGAATTTCCAATAACCGGTCGATTTCTTTCAGAGTGTTAGCCGCAAGATTGTGAGAGTTGGTAATCAAAGTGCAGGGTGAATTGTAACCGTGCTCTGCCTGTCCCAGCAAATCAGTTGCGCACATCTCAGCATCACAAGCCGACTCGTCCGCAATGACCATTGTTTCAGTTGGTCCCGCGAACAGATCAATTCCGACCCGACCAAACAATTGCCGCTTAGCTTCTGCTACGAATACATTGCCAGGTCCAACTAGCATGTGAACAGGCTCAATCAATTCGGTTCCGAGTGCCATAGCTCCAATCGCCTGGATTCCGCCAAGCACATAAATTTCGTGAGCACCACCCATGGCAATTGCGGCAATCACGCCTGGGTTAGGTTCACCGTTGAATGGTGGAGTAGCTGCGACGATTCTAGGGACATTTGCCACTTTTGCCGTAGCAACTGACATATGTGCCGATGCGACCATCGGAAACTTCCCGGCTGGTACATAACAGCCGACCGACTGGACAGGAATGTTGCGATGGCCCAAAAAAACCCCGGGCAGAGTCTCTATTTCTATGTCGTGTAGAGCATCCCGCTGAGCTCTGGCAAACTTACATACCTGATCATGTGCAAATTGAATGTCTGTCATCTCCTGTCGAGGAACCTTTGAAACGATGGCTTCAATTTCACTGACTGTTAACCGAAACGATGGAGGAGAATATCGATCGAATTTCTCACTCAATTCCCGAACCGCTAGGTCGCCGCGCGCTTCTATGTCCTTCAATGTGGCTTCAACCACAGATTTGGTTTTACCCTCGTCCAGTGCTCGATCAGATTCTGGTTTTCCGCGCTTAAGATATTTGATTGGCATAGACTAATCTCCTAAATATGATCAATTGCTACACTTAAACTTTTTGCACACGAACAAACATTGCCGCGGCGAAAATAATGATGACTCCCTTAATAATCAGTTGTGCCTGAACTGGAAGTCCAAGAATGATCACAATGTTGAACAACAGGACAAGAATGAGAGCGCCTAGCGCAGCACCCCATATGGTTCCAACTCCACCTGATAGTGCGATCCCACCGATCACCACGGCAACAATTGAATCCAATTCGTAGCCGCGTCCGACCCAGTTGTCAACTGTACCAACAAAACCAACCAGGAAAAGCCCCGCGATTCCTGACATAACCGAGCAGATGACATAGCACAAAATAATGATTCGGTCTGAATTTATGCCGCACAGTGTTGCGGATATCGGGTTGCCGCCCGTAATATAGACTTTCCTGCCAAATTCACTCTTATGCAACAGCCATCCCAATAGGGTAAACAGGCACAAAAAACCGATGAGTCCAACAGGAATACCACCAATGCGACCAGTACCTAAGAATCGAAATCCATCTGGTAGCGATCCAGCTGGAGCGCCCTGAGTATAGTAAAACCTCAGTCCTTGCAAAACAATCATCATGGCCAATGTGGCGAGGAATGGTGAAACATTGCGCTTAGTTACCAAAATGCCATTGGTAAATCCAACCAAAGCGGAAAACCCAATCGCGACGGCAAAAATGACCGGGATCGCTGCATTGCTAGTGGCATTAAAAGCAGTGGCAATAACCGCTACAGTGGCCATTAACGATGCGACCGAAAGGTCCAATCCACGCACTAGGACAACAAAAGCCTGACCTAGTACGACAATTCCCAGCGGTGCTGCTTGCGTAAATATGTCCTGTAGATTTTTTGGTGCTAAAAATGCCGGCTGTAAAATCGTCGCAAGTACCGCTAGGGCAATCATCGAAAGCGGCAATGCAAATCGCTTTAGATAGGAATGCGTAAAGAATTCAATCGTTTGAGAACTCACAGCTTTTTCACCTTACTGGCATAGATTGATACTGCAAACAGAATGATCAGACCTTGAACAACCCACTGAATGAAGGTCGAAATGTTCATGTAATTCAGAAGGTTATTCAGTAATGAGATTAAAAATACACCCAACAGCGTTCCCAGTACATTACCCTTTCCACCACCAAGTAGCAGTCCGCCGACAATAACAGGTGTTATCGATGCAAGAGTAATTGGTTCACCAAGTCTGGGGTCACCGACACCGGTGCGACTGACATAATAGGCTCCAGCCAACGCAACGAAAAATCCACAAGCCGAGTACGCGAACAAAGAGGTTCGTTTCGAATTGATGCCCGTCAGTCTGGCAGCCTCTTCATCGCCGCCAACCGCATAAATTGAGCGACCGAGCGTTGTATATTTCAATAGATACCAGACCGCTGCGAAGCAAATTAGCATTATCACGCCGGCAATGGGCAGCGGCCCGATGCGTCCGTAAGCGAACTCCTCAAACCAAAAGGGCACACCACCTGTGGGCTGCAAGGTATAAAGCAATACCAGACCATTCAGTACGGATGCCGTGCCAATCGTGACAATGAGCGGATGGACTCCTGTTTTTAACGTCAGATAGCCGTTCAAATAGCCTATCAATGTTCCAAATGCCAGCACAACAATAATAATCGGAATCATTAGCTCGGGATTGCTGTCCACGACAGCAGCCATCAATACCGCACTAGCGGTTACGACCGCACCAACTGAAAGATCAATCCCGCCAACCAAGACAACTAAAGACTGTCCCAGACTGACAAAACCAAGTGCCGCTGATTGTTCCAGCACGTTCATCAAGTTGCGCACTGTACCAAAACGGTCACTCAATGCAAAACCGGCGATCAGTACGATGACTAAAAGTACAAAGACGACTAGCAGTGAGGGATCGAGGTGCAATCGTCGAAGACTATTGCCAATCCTTCTAGACATTTTGCTGTACCACTTCATGCTGCTACACTCGTAGTGGCCAGTCTCATAATTGTTGTCTCCGAAATCTGACTACCGGTTACTTCACCGCTGATGAGTCCCTCTCTCATCACGAGGACACGCGTGCACAGTCCTATGATTTCAGGCAACTCGGATGAAATTACCAGAATTCCAACACCTTCATCTGCCAGTTTCTTGATAATCTCGTAAATCTCTACTTTGGCTCCGACATCGACGCCGCGGGTTGGTTCATCCAATATCAGAACACGATGACAGGCTCGGCTCCAACGGGCAAACAAAATCTTTTGCTGATTGCCTCCTGATAAGTGAACAACGTCCGATGTTGCAGAGGGAATCGCAATCCGAAACCTTTCAATTTCATCCTTTGCCGCTTGAATTTCAAACTGACGGTCTATACCAAAAGCATTGGTAAACTCTCGAAGCACTGGAGCAGATACATTGCTTGCCATATCAAGCAGCATCAGAAGTCCCTGTCCCTTACGATCTTCAGTCAGAAACCCCAATCCACGGTTGATGGCCATTCTCGGTGTCGGAGTATTAAACGTTTCACCAGACAAAGTAACCGCACCGTCAATACGCGGCAACGAACCAAATATTGCATGTGCCATATCCGATCTGCCAGCTCCTACAAGGCCTGCCATTCCAACAATTTCACCGGCGTGTAAATCGAATGAAACATTCTTCACAGTGGGTGGTGCTTTTAAATCTCGAACCGATAAAACCGGTGCTGGCTCTTTGGGAGGTAGTGTTTTTTCCGGATAAATATCATCTAATTCCCGCCCGACCATTAATGAAATCAAAAGCTCTCGGTTAAGTTCAGAAACCGGGCGCGTATCGACTTTTTGCCCGTCTTTCAAAACTGTCACGCGATCAGCGAGCTCAAAAATCTCTTCCAATCGGTGAGAAATGTAAATGATGCAAACGCCACTCATTCGCATATTGTTGATGCATTCAAACAGAAGTTCCGTTTCACGCCCAGATATCAGTGCTGTCGGCTCATCCAGCACTAGCAGTTTGGTATCGTCTACAAGGGATTTTGCAATTTCAACCATCTGTTGATCGGCTAGGCTCAACCTATGAACGAGTGTACGCGGATCAAGGTTGTGACCCAGACGATTCAATACTTCACTCGCACTTGAGTGCATCTTGCCATAATCGATTGCGCCGAATCGTGTTTTGGGTGCACGTCCCAAGAATATGTTTTCAGCAACTGACAACTCCGGAAACAGGACCAGTTCCTGATAAATGACATAAATTCCCGCATCCTTTGCCGCTCTGGGCGATGCCCAATGACGCTCAATTCCGTCATATCGAATGGTTCCTTCATCGGGTATGTAAGCACCAGCTAGAACTTTTATCAGGGTGGACTTTCCCGCACCATTTTCTCCAAGTAGTGCATGAATCTCTCCCGATTGAGCTTCAAAATCCACTCTGTCGAGTGCGTTCACACCTGGGAAGGTCTTGGTAATTCCCGTCAGCTCAAGCATTTGACCTGCCTCTAACCGAACCTGAATTACCCCGACATCAAGACACGAATATCGAGTCGGGGCAATTCAAAGTTTCAATAGACTTAGTTGGGCAAATCTACACTGAATGTTTTGGGATCGTATGTTGCTCCCATACCATGCCCCATAATGAAATCATCGGGCCGATCGAGTGCGACATAGTCTGCCAAAAGCTCATCAGCTTTGATTGACTCTGTTTCGTGCCCTTCAGATATCACGACCTGAAAGTTCACATCCAGCCGCTTGGGTACTGCTGCACCATTTAGGACATTCAATGCCAACCCAACTGAAGCAATTCCGATCGAAGGTGTATAGTCGATGCCACAGAAGGGAAAACCGTGTTCATGCGCCAATTTGTACATACGATTTAAATCACCGCCAGTATGTGGTGGAATGCTGTCAGAAGAGACCCCGGCATTGATGAATGCCTCAACCGAACCTGAACCTTGAAGACCACTGTCTGCCCAGACACCATCAATCGTCTCAGCACCTTCACGTTGAATAATGGCAGACATGATCTGTTTTCCATTAGCAGGGCTCCAACTGGTGTACTGCGTATCGACAATCTCAATGCCAGGAAATTGTGCGAACACTTCTTTAGCCGCTTGCAATCGGAACTCCGCGGGACTTGCACCAGCCAATCCTGGTAAAAGCACAATCCGTCCTTGTCCATTGAGTGTTTCTGCAAGCCAGGTTGCACTCATGCGAGCTAGAGCGGTGTCAGATGCGGTAACGAAACTGACGAAACTCTCATCACTTTCTACTCGACGTGCAACTGTAACCACTGGCACGCCCTGACGCATGGTTCGTCGTAGAATCGGATCTAATGCATCGGCAGTAGCGGGATTAACCAACAGTAAGTCGATGTCCTGATTCAACAGGTCCTGAATGTCCGATACCTGCTTGGTTGGATCACTATTGGCATCCGTTACAAGAAATCGTGCAAGCTGGCCGCGGTATTTATCAGCAGCCCACTGCACGCCGTGAAAAAATGTAACCAGCCACAAATCGGCTTGTGAAGCATTGGAGAAACCAATGGTGTACGGACCCTCCTTCTGGTATTCAGAGGTTTCAACCAGTTCATTGAAACCTGGATTCCACAGGAATGTCCGAGGCAGACCAGTGTAGTCGGCCATCACGATGCCGGATAGTAGACTGGCAACTGCGGCAATAGTTAATATTTTCATTTTCATCATGTATCCTCAACTCTGATGTGATAGTAAAAAAAATTAATGTTGGTTAACTGTTATCCGACGGCACCTTGCGCTTTCACCAATGCGGCAGCGCTTGTATCTTGGCCTTGATGCTGCTCAGCAGCCAGGCCAACACTGTAGTCCTCTAGTACACCATGTGGTGCGGTGGGAACCGGTGGAAAATCCCACCAGCCAACCACGTTGGCAGCTGCGATTGACACATCCCGGGTTATTGGTACTTCGACCAATGCCGGTCCGCCGCTCGCAAGCGCAGTTTGGATGGTTCCACCAATCTCGCCGACAGATTCCACCTTTTTCGCGAATTCAATTCCGAAGGATTTTGCCAATTGAGCAAACTGCACCGTGTAAGGAGAAGGAGTTTCGCTGTGGCGGGTGAACTCTGATATGATGTTTCGCCCCATCAAGGCATCCTGCCCATCCCGAATCGAAATGTAGCCCGAATTGTTCAATACCAGAAATACCACCGGGATGCTGTAAGCGACACAGGTTGCCAGTTCCTGCATACACATCATGAAATCACCATCTCCGATGATGCAGACGACTGGCGTGTCAGGGTGAGCGAGTTTCGCGCCAATTGCAGCGGGTAAGGCAAACCCCATTGGGGAATAACTCCCGGGAGTAATGTGGGTGCGAGGCTCGTAAATCGGAAAGTCCTGCTTAGTCGAACTCTGTGGATGGCCAGAACCGACTGTCACGATGCCATGTCGGGGTAACACCTTGCGCAACTCCCTTAGGGTACGAAGCATCGTTGCTGGTATCTTGTCGTGGGAACGACGCGGTTCCATCTGTTCGTCCCACTCCGCCCAGAGCTTTGCAAGACGGTCATGCTGTCTGCTGTGACTCTGGTAAGCCTTGCTTGCCTGTTTGGTAGAAATTCCTGCGTCAATGTCTTCTAATGCCAGCGCAATATCAGCAGCAATTCCGACTTCCACCGGATAATTCTTGCCGATTTCACGGGGATCAATGTCAATATGAATTAACTTGCTTTCAGGTATTGAAAAACTGACCCCTTTGCGCCAAGATGACGATGACCAGTCGTTAAATCTGCAGCCCAGTGACATGACAACATCCGCTTCACTTGCCATTGTGTTTCCAGTCAGGGAACCAGGCCAACCCACAGTCCCTGCGTTCATAGGATGATCCTCAGCGAGAGCACCTTTACCATTCCAGGTAAAGACGACAGGAATTCCGAGCCGATCAACAAGTCGTTTCAGTTGTGTGCTAGCGTTTGCTGAGATAGCACCACCACCAGCTACGATGCAGGGACGTTCCGCATTGAGCAAAAGACGGATGGCAGCTTCTATAGCTGTGCTGTCGGCGCGAGGGCGACCCATTGGTAACCGATCTTTGAGGTCTTGAACTTCAATGTCTGTTGATTCTGACTGCACATTCAGAGGGATGTCAACGTGAACAGGACCTGGACGACCGGTGAGCATTGCATTGAACGCGCGGTGCAAGATGAATGGCGCAGAATCTGCAGTGATCATGTCGAAATTGCGCTTGGTTACATGGGCAGTAACCTTGGTGAAATCTGGCGTATTTTCCCGATCCATCTCTTGCATCACGCCATGACCGCGCATGTGTGTAGCGGCCGCTCCTGTAATTAGTAGCAATGCGGTTGAGTCGCAATGCGCATTTGCCAACCCCATGATCGTATTAGCGGCTCCAGGTCCAATCGAAGTACAAGCCGCAATTGGCTGCCCTGTCGCCCGGAAGTGTGCATCCGCGATGTGAACAGCCGCCTGCTCATGCATAGTCTGAATGACGGGAACATCTGAGCTAGGGTCATTGAATGCGTCCAGCAAATTCCAGTTTCCATGTCCGGGTAGTCCAGTAATGTAGGGAACTCCATATGCTTTGAGGGCTTTGCCGATAACATGTCCAACAGTATTCATAATCTTGATTCCTCGCTTCAAATCAACAAAAATGCTGCAGCTTTTCTGCTTTGATCACTAAATTTTTAGTCACTTTGCTGGTGAAATAGATGCACAGAGTTGCAATAGTTACTGCAATAATAATGCAATATCCATTTGTATTGCAGAAATATTTCTAAAAAACCTTCTGTATATTCAAACTATCATTAACATATGGACATGGTTTTAGAATTTGAACCAGACAAAGCGATAGGTGTTCTGGACAACGCTATGGCGCGAGTGTTAATTGACAGATTTGAAATTCAAATCGCATTGCAAAGTAAGTTGCGAACTCAACCTGTTAAGAGGAATGAGACATGTCGGTAACCTTGCGAGATGTTGCGATACAGGCAGGAGTTGCAGAATCTACGGCATCGCGTGCCTTATCGGGCAGTGACAAAATTTCCGAAACCACGCGAATTCGAGTCGAAAACGCAGCCAAAGAACTTGGCTATGTACCGCGCGTTGAAAGCAACCGCAAGTCTAATGTCCGCCGCGGGTTAATTGGTGCTGTAGTTGGGGCTTTGCATAATTCTTTCTACCCCTTTCTGATTGATCGCATCCATGATGAGCTTGACTCTTTAGGATTTGATATGATTCTCATCATCGATGATTTGTTTGATTCCGGTCATCGACGAAAAATTCAGGGACTGATTGATGCCTCTTTGGACGGCGTTGTATTTGCGACGGCATCGATTCATTCACCTACTGTCGATTTTTTAGTAGATGGAGGTGTTCCGACGGTTTTAGCCATCCGTTCCAATCGATCAAATAATGTGGATGTTGTTGAGAGCGATAATCATGCAGCTGGCACTGAAGCGATTCAACATCTACTGGATCTTGGTCATCGGCGGATCGGATTTATCATGGGTCCGCAAGACACGTCAACCAGCATTGATCGCTTTAATGGTGGCTGCCGGGAAATGAAAGTCAATGGGTTCGAATTGACGAATGAATATGTAGTTTGGGGAAATTATTCACATGACAGCGGCTATTCCGGATTGATTCACCTGATGAATCAACCCAAGCCGCCTACCGCAGTATTTTGCGGCAACGACGTGATCGCGATTGGAGCTTTGGAGGCCTGTCAGAAGTTTGGCCTGAAGGTGCCGGAGGACATCTCTATCATTGGGGTTGATGACATTCCAATGGCCAGTTGGTCAATGATATCGCTTACCACAATTCGTCAGTCAATTGGAGATATTGGTGCGCTTGCCGCACGACGCTTGGTTGCCAGAATCAAAGGAGGATCAAGCGAGTTGCCTAGTCATGATATTTTGCCGACTAGCATTGTTCGACGACGTACAACTGGACCAGCAAGTTTGAAACCGAAACAAATTTACCGAAATTTGAATACATCGATTTCGAATTGATCCCTTTGCAAATCAGGCTTGTAATAGTTCAAGCAATTCGCAGTTGTTCAATTGACTGTTTCTCAACTGGTGTGTGCGAACACTGTGCCAAATATGTAAATTCGAGTACTAGGCGCTTTTCAAGTAGTCTGGCCAATCTCATCCCTAGCGCTGGTCCATGTTTGTCAATGGACTGCAGAATTACGTTACTGATGCCAACTATACGTCTCAGACGACGCACCATATATAAGTGTTATGTCCATTTGATGGTTACCACAACGTCATATTCATTCCGTAGACTTAAACACTACGAAATTGTGACCCCAAAAATCACATTGCTGAAGTTTGTGGGCTAGCCGTTCAATTTATTGCGAGAAAGTCAACATCGAAATCGGATTCACCTAGCATCAGGTTAACCTTCGTTGGATCAGACTTGGCGATAACTGAACCACGCCTTATGACATAGAGTCGAGTTGCCCTAAGTCGAATTGCCTCAACCGGATCACGAGCCTGCAGAATGACAAGATCTGCGTCGCAGCCAGGTTTCAAGCCAATATGATCAAGGTGCATGACCTCCGCACCGGTGGTAGTTACTCCCGCGAACATCGCATTGATTTCATCAACACCAGTCATCTGTCCAACGTGAACTGCCATGTGTGCGACTTCAAGCATATCATGGCTGCCGAGCCCATACCAAGGGTCCATGACGCAGTCGTGTCCTAGTGCCACGGGAATACCCATACCGATCATTTCTTTAACGCGTGTCATGCCGCGTCGCTTGGGGTAGGTATCCTGTCGACCTTGAATGGTTATGTTGATGAGAGGATTGGGGATCGCCGTAATTTCTGCTTCTTTGATTAATGTCAACAATTTGCTGACATAGTAGTTGTCCATTGAATGCATAGACGTCAGATGAGATCCGGCCACGCGCCCGTGCATCCCCAGACGCTGCGTTTCGCAGGCAAGCGTCTCAATGTGTCGAGAGTTTGGATCATCGGTTTCATCACAGTGCAAATCAACCAGCAATCCTCGGTCTGCAGCAATTTGACACAGAGCCTTTACTGATTCAGTTCCATCTGCCATCGTGCGTTCAAAATGCGGAATACCACCAACGATATCAACGCCCAAATCCAGAGATCGAAGTAAGTTTTCTTTAGACGGTGGGTGTCTGAAGAGTCCGTTTTGTGGAAAGGCGACGAACTGAAGATCAATCCAGGGCGCCAACTCTTCGCGTAATTCGATTAGAGCTTCTACTGCCAGCAATGAATCGTCGGTTACATCTATATGGCAGCGAATTGCCAGACAGCCTTTGGCGATTGACCAGTGACAGAGGGTGCGGGCTCGATGTTTGATGTCATCAGCAGTTAGAAGCGGTACTAAATCTCCCCAAATTTCAATACCTTCCAACAATGTTCCGCTTTGGTTGATGCGGGGACGTCCAGCGCTCAAAGTGGAATCCATGTGAAAGTGCGGATCTACGAACGGTGTAGATACCAGCCATTGATCCAAATTTAGGGTTTGATGAGCTTCGGCCTTAATTTGAGTTTCAATTTCGAGAATTTTGCCTTTATCGATTGCAATGTCGACGCCACTTTGTCCATCTGGAAGATTGGCGTTTCGAATAATGAGATCAATCATTTACGATGCTCCTGACTATTGTGGATTTCGTCGATAAAGTTCCTATTTTCTGCGTGGACATTGCCAGATAAGAGTAGCTCAAGCCGAACAGATCTGGTTAGGACGCAAATTTGTGCTTCGAGTTCACTTCGTTCCATAGAGCCGGTCACCTGCATCACCAAGACCCGGGACAATATATGCGTGATCGTCCAGTTTTTCGTCAATAGCGGCTGTATAGATTGGAACATCTGGATGTGCCGATTGAAATGCCTCTATTCCCTCCGGAGCAGCAAGTAGGCAAGCCATTTTTATGTTTTGTGCCTTGGCTTCCTTGACTCGCTGAACTGCTGCAACCGACGAATTTGCAGTCGCCAGCATAGGATCTAACACGATAACCGGACGATTGATCAAATCATGAGGAACCTTGAAATAGTATTCCATCGCGACCAAGGTATGTGGGTCACGATACAGCCCGACATGCCCGACTCGTGCCGATGGCATCAGGTCGATCATACCTTCCAGTAAACCATTTCCAGCACGGAGGATCGAAATCAGCACAATCTTTTTGCCAGACAGGAATGGCGCCTGCATTTGGGCAAGAGGAGTTTTGATTGTCTTGTATTCCAATTCAAGGTCTCGGGTTAACTCATATCCCAACAGCATGGATATTTCCCTGACCAGTTGTCGGAACCCGGCGGTACTGGTTTCTTGTTTTCGAAGCAGCGATAACTTGTGCTGCACTAACGGGTGATTGATGACGTTTACATTATTCATGATTTACTCACAGGGTTGGTAATCAAAATAGAGTTCCATTCGACTGCACGGTAATAGGTGGATCACCGTTTGCCCGCCTTTCAAACGCAAGCTGGCGGCCAGTCGCCCACGTTCCACCTTCTAGGATTGCTCCAAGTGGGAGGCTGAGCTGACTTAGATTTAATTCCTGCCTGATTAGTGGAGCGAGTCGGTCAAGAAGTGCGAGCGTCAATGCTCGCCATTCAACCACCAATTCAGAATCGGGAGGGTGGCTCTCGTGATAAACATCTGAGTTTCGTGGTGAGAGCACATCCAGATCAAGAAAAAGTCCTCCATTTCGATATTCAGCCAGTCCAGTTAACGCATCAGTGTTGCAAAGTCCGATGCCTGCTTCCTGCAGTGGTTCAATGAGCGAATAGGTCAACCACTGGGTGAGTTTATGGAAAGGCACCAGTCCATTGGTTTCGTCGTTGCGCTGAATTGCGCTGTGGCGCCAGACATCGCCCAGGTTTTGTCCATTCATTTCAATTCTTTCTGGCCATATTTCATTGAGCAGTTCAATCAGGATTGCCAGTACGTCGTGCGCACATGGCGACGGCATGATTTCAACAAGATAATCGATAAAATTCCCAAGTCGCGGCGGGTCGCCAAAAATTGCAGGTTTACCGTTTAACAGAATACCCAGTGAATGCAGCAATTTGGCACGACCCTCAATACCTTCCATGCGGTTATCTGGACCCACCTGAAAGGCTTGACCTAATTTGTCGGCATCAAATCTTTCTAGAGCTTCAGCATCTGTACGAAGCGGTTGATCGGAATCGGACGAAAAAGCACCTTGAGAAAACATGTCAAAAGATGCAATCGCGAGGCCTTCTGATCGGCTGTACACCATTCCGGTTTGATGTTCCCTGTACCGCCATGAACTACCAGCACCTGCGTCTAGCAGCACACTTGGGATTACCAGATCTAATGCGATTCGGGCCCGTTCGAATGATTCAAAGTTGTAGCTGAGTTGATTCCATCGATTGATCCTCGAAACTTCAAAGTGACGCCACCGACTGTGAATTGGGATGTCTAAATCCGGATAACGACTTCGGGTTACTTCTGCCACTTTTTCAGCTGCGATGGTGAGACGTTCGGTTCGGACATCAAAGTGTTCGAGGTCGCCACGTTCGCCAATTTCGAGCAATTCCGCGCATCGGGCGCGAATTTCAGTGGAACTTCTAAGTGTCTTTAGCGCATCACCCGGCGCTATTTCATTCATTTAACTCCCGTCCCTTGGCCTCTTTCAATATGTCATGAGAGGGGACTTCCGGTGAAAAATAACCAGCCGCTTTTTTGGCATCCATCTCGACGCTGGCATCATCAGGTATCAGGTCATCCGGAAGCGCAACACGCTCAGATATTTCAATTCCCTGTTGGACGATCGCGTCGTACTTCATATTGCTCATGGAGACAAAACGATTGATGTGTTCGATTCCAAGCCAATGAAGTACATCTGGCATCAGTTCCTGAAATCTCATATCTTGTACGCCTGCGACGCATTCTGTACGCTCAAAATACGTTTCCGCCCGATCTCCACCAGCTTGTCGTTTGCGAGCGTTATAGACTAGAAATTTGGTTACTTCCCCTAGAGCACGGCCTTCCTTTCGGTTGTAGACGACGACGCCACAGCCACCTTGCTGTGCGGTTTCAATGCAAACCTCTATACCATGTGCGAGGTAGGGGCGACAGGTGCAGATGTCCGAGCCGAACACATCTGAACCATTGCACTCATCGTGGACGCGACAGGCGACTTTCCGTTCTGGATCAGTGATCGCCTGTAAATCGCCAAATATATAGATGGTTATACCCCCGATTGGTGGTAAGAATACTTTCAGATCATTACGCGTGACGAGTTCAGTAAACATACCACCGGTTTGTTCATATAGAGCGCGTCTCAAATCGCTCTCCTTGATTTTGAACCGCTCTGCAATGCCTGGCAGATACCATACGGGCTCAACCGCGGCTTTAGTCACTCGAGCTTCATTGTTTTCGGTAAGAATTTCGTTGTCGACTTTGAGTCGACCGGCAGCAATTGCCTGATTCAACTCAGGCATATACAGTCGTGCTTTCGTTACTGCAATCGACGGGCGAATATCCCACCCTTCTTCAAGCTGGGTTGCCCAAAATTGACTGACATGGTGTCCGTAGGGGTCTAGCGAGACGATTTTGTCCGGCGAAGACCATTGTTTGTGTGGTCCAAGTGGCTCTGCCGGTGCAGTATCGGTCAGATCAGGAACATGAACCTGGTCAAGTGTACCAGCAGCAATTGCAAGCGCTCGGTAGATTGCATAAGAACCTGCGTGTGCGCCTATGGCATTTCGTTTATCGGTGAGTGTCCCGACTACAGGGCCGCGTTCTGCGGGACTGTCAGCTCCCCAGTTTAGAGGTGCCGGTTGTTTGTGGCTATCCGGGTGGGAGGAAAGCCGAATAGAGACAGGGCTGGACGATTTTGTTTCCAAAGATGCCTGGTAGTATTAAAAAGTTAATTTTATTGGCAGATTAATCTTTGGATTGAATTTTTTAACAAATTGGCAAAAAGTTGAGTTCCAGCATCCGAGATTTACAGTTCGAATTTAACTTCATTCGATAGTTCATTTGAATCACATGATCAGGAAGTGGTTGTCGATTTCGTTTCAAGTGCTGATTTTCTGCTTCTCAATGCAATAATTATTCCGGCGACTACAATGCCAAAGATACCTAGAAAGCCAAGTTGATCAGGCAGCTCACGCCACAGAATCCAGCCCCAGAATCCAGCAAATATTAGAAAGCTGTATTCAAACACAGCAATGTATGTAGGCTCAGCGACCTGATAGCCTCGAACCAAACCGGATACAGCAAAAAGTGAACCGAACGCTTGAATTGACGTCCAGAAAAGAAATCTTTCTGTCGGACTTACCCAGCCAGTGAAGAAGAATGGGGCAGTTGCTGCCCAGCTTTCAGGAATGCTGACGAACGTGAACAGGATTGTTCCAAGCAAGCCGAAAATGCCAAGCGCGACAAAAAATCCAAGCAGCAAAAGAAAAGTGCTTTCATCGGCGCACAAGTGACGGGTGGTCAATTGTCCAAGTGCATAGAGTAAACCAGCCAGAAACGGTAATAGTGTGAAAACGTTAAGGTTAGCCGGATCTGGTTTCAGAATCAGAAGCATTCCGATGAAGCCGATAGCTACAGCGAGAATTCGCCAAAAATCCACGCGAATCCCCAACAGCAATACAGAAAATATTAGAACAAAAATTGGAGAACTGAACAACGTAGCTCCCGCTTCTGCGATTGGCATTAGGGTGATGGAACCAAAGTAAATCAGAAGCGCCATCGACATTAGTGTAGACCTTAATGCGACCGCCCATAGTCTGTTAGGATACAGATTCTTTCGTCTGATAAGGCAAAAGCTGATAATGAGAGGGCAGGCAATTATGGAGCGGGTCAAGTGAAATTGCCATAGACCTCCTTCTTCGGCAACGTATCGCACAAAATTATCAATCAGCCCAATTAGTGACATTGCAGCAATGATCAATAATGCACCTTGCATCACATTTGAAGGTCGATCAGTAGACATTATTTCAATTCAATGCTAAAAGTGTTGGTTATGGAACGAAATTATTGATTGAATGCGCCAACTCGTCAAAACGGAGTTCGATTCTACTCTATTGGTATAGTAAGATTGGATTTCATTAATCAACACTGAAAAAGCTGGTCATCTACTGTCAGCATTCCACAGTCGTCACCTTTGTTCATAGATCAAAGCGAATAACCTTGTTAAATTGGATTTGTGTATGTGTTCGTTTTGTTTTATAAACGGATGAAATTAACTTACTAGCGAGGATAGCTATGAGCAAAATTGAAACCAACGCCTCAAGACGTAAATTCTTGAAGCAAGTGGCGGCTGGAGCAACGACTGCAACGGCAGCCAGCATAATTCCAAGCCGCGCCTTTTCCGCAAATAAGCAACTCACCGTCGGGATGAATATTCCCATGACCGGTGACCTTGCTCCTTGGGGACTTCCGGGATATTACGGATGTGAAATTATTGCAAGAAACATCAATGCAGCCGGTGGCGTAACCATTGGAGGTGAGACGTATGACATAAACATTGCCACCTATGATCATGGATACGAAACTGACAAAGCAGTACAGGGTATGAAGAAATTGGTACTCGAAGATGATGCCAAGATGGTGATGATGCTTGGCGGAGCGACAGTTGCTGCCGTATTGCCATGGGCAACTCGAAGAAAGGTTCTGACGACTACCTTGTTGCCGAGTGATATCACACCCGATTCGAATTATCTTGTCGCGACATGTGAATCACATCCACTTTACAACGTGACGGGAGTCGAGTGGCTTGCTAGAAATTACCCTGACGCTAAGACTGCTGTGATCGTTACAAACAACGACGTAGAGTACGGGTTGCAATCGACTGCAACTTACCAGGCAGCGTTTGAAGTTGCAGGCATCGAAGTTGTTGACACCAACCTGCACGGATTTGATGTTACGGACTTTGCTCCAATCGTAAGTTCCGTACTCGATAAAGACCCGGATATTTTCTGCATGGCTACAAGTTTCTACGTTACGCCAATCATGGAGCAGTTGTATCACCAGGGCTTTGATGGAAAAATCATCTCGTGTACATTGGATTTTTATCACGAAATCATTGCCAAAACGAGTGTTGATTTTGTCAATGGTACAATTTTCCAATTTCCGGATTTTGATGATCCTGCATTGGCTGATGTGAATTTTCCGGATCCAGGAGGATTCGATGCGGCATTTCGAGCCGACCATCCTAATGACTGGTCTGCTGTTGCTTGGGAATATCCGGTCATTTTGTTGAACTGGATAGAAAACGCCCAGGCTGCTGGCAGCGTGGAATCGGA
Source organism: Gammaproteobacteria bacterium (assembly GCA_022823405.1). Classification (GTDB taxonomy): domain Bacteria; phylum Pseudomonadota; class Gammaproteobacteria; order Arenicellales; family JAJDZL01; genus JAJDZL01. The sequence continues at coordinate 3,113 of JAJDXD010000059.1, read as the reverse complement.
AGCTGTTACCGCACAAATGACCGGTAGCGAACAGAATTTCGTCTTCGGTGGAGGCTCCTGGTGGGGCAGTCAACTTTGGGGACTGGATAATGTTCTGGTTGGTAAATGGCCAGTTGTTGTGGTCGAGGATGGAAGAGCCAGAATCCAGGAGTATGGCGATCTAGCAGCGTGGCTGGATGCGAACAATGATGTTCTCATCAAGCACATGAAAGCGCTGGGTCTCAGAACAGTATAAATTCCGAAAAGCAGACGACAAGGGGGGAGTCATTCGTACTCTCCCCTGTTTCTTTTGGCAGCAAAAAGATTTGAAGGTGTAGCAATTGGAGTTGCTAATCCAGACGGTCGTTAACGGGCTTATTCAAAGCGGATTTTACGCGTTGGCTGCGATCGGCTTGGTTTTAGTGTTCGGTGTGATGCGAGTGGTGAACTTCGCGCATGGCGAACTGGTTATGATCGGTGCCTATACAATCTGGTTTGTGCATGCGCAAAACGGCGTACCGTATCTCATTACAGTTGTACTGGCAATTTTGCTCGTCACTGCAATTGGGCTGTTGATGGAGCGATTTCTGTTTCGCCCCATGACCGGCGATCCACTTGGTGGACTCATCTGTTCGATCGGCATGCTGTTCATTCTGCAAGTCATTGCGACTTACGTTGGTGGTGAAGGGCCGTCAAAACAGGTTCCACCACCGTTTGAGGGGACCCTCATTATTCTGGATTCAGTTCGTATTCCTTACCAGCGCGTTTTCAGCATAGCAGTTGCAATTTGCGCCTTGGGAATCCTGTGGTATTTTCTCACCCGCACTAAATTTGGTTGGGCGGTTAGAGCGGTTTCGATGGATCGAGAAGCCGCTGCATTGCAGGGAATCAGTACGATTCGGGTATCCATGATTGCTATCGGAGTTGGTGCGGCGATGGCGGGACTGGCCGGCGCACTGATGGCTCCGCTTACAAACATCAATCCTCATATGGGACATAACGTCATCATTGCTGCCTTTATCGTTACCATCGTCGGGGGTGTCGGCAGCCTTCCAGGAGCCGTAATTGCCTCGGTACTTTATGCGTTGTTCCACACATTTGTAACGACCTACTTCAGTGGCACTATTGCTACCATATCAGGGCTGGTTATCATGGTACTGGTGCTGATTGTTCGTCCGACAGGAATTATGGGGCATCGAGTCAGTGAATAGCCTCATCCCAGTGAGAATCAGAACGGTTTTCTTCCTGTCGCTGCTATACGCAGCGCTGATCGTTCTACCGCATTTTCTAAAGTACCATCAACAGGACTTTCTGATTTTTCTCACCATCAATATTCTGGTTGTGGTGAGTTATCGCTTAGTTACACTGACCGGAGAGTGGTCTCTGATTCATGCAGTCATGATGGGTGTTGGTGCGTACACCAGCGCGTTGATCAGCAAGAATTTTGATATTTCGTTTTGGATTACATTGCCGCTTGCTGGTGTGATGGCTGGTCTGGTGGCATTGCTCCTGAGTTACCCGCTGTTTCGAATGACCCAGTTTTATTTTCTAATTGGATCATTTGCCGCAGGTGAAGCAATTCGCCTGACTTGGATACAGTTTATCAAACCATTTGGTGGCACGGGTGGAACCAGCGCAATACCATCTCCGGAACTGATGAACATCGATTTTCTTGAGCCCATTCCTTATTTTTACCTGGTTTTAATTGTGGTAAGCATATGTGTATACCTGCTGTATCGAATTGAAAATTCCAGAATAGGATTGACGCTTCATGCAGTTCACTGGAAAGGGGTGCTGGCCGAATCGGTTGGCGTGAATACCTGGAACTATCGAACTCTAGCATTTGTTATTGGTTCTCTGTTTGTGGGAATTGCAGGAGCGCTTAAAGTTCACTACATTGGAACAGTGGCTCCGAAACAGTTTGATATCGGATTTATGGTATTTATTCTGATCTGGGTTATTGTTGGTGGATACAGAACGTTTTACGGAGCAATTATCGGAGCTGTTGTACTGTCTATTCTGGATGAAATTTTGCGCGGTGTTGAGCAGCTTCGACCAGCAATTTATGGTGCCACCTTAATCTTTTTCATTCTTTACCTGCCTGGCGGACTTGAGAGCTTACCACAGAAGATCAGACAGAAATTCCGAGCAAATCGAGAGAGTGCGACGTGACGCCGATTCTCGAGGTCAAAAACCTTACGATGCGATTTGGCGGACTGCTGGCTGTCGATAATGTGAGTTTTTCTGTCAATGAAGGGGAGATTCGTGGCCTTATCGGGCCAAATGGCGCTGGGAAAAGTACCACGTTCAAGATGATTGCTGGATTTCTGTCACCAACCAGTGGAGAAGTCCTGTTTCGCAATAACAACATTACAAACCAGAGGTCCTCACGAATCGCTTCGGCTGGGGTGGTGCGAACATTTCAGGAAACAACATTGTTTCAAGAATTGACGGTATTCGAAAATGTCCTGATTGGTACACATAAGCAGGCTCACACGAACATCATTGCCGCCGTACTGGGTCTTGATCGACAAAAGCAGAATGAAGCGATTGAAGCCACGACTGAAGTTCTCGAATTTATGGGCTTGGCTGAAAGGAAGAATCAACTGGCAGCGGAGCTTCCACTCGGATTGCAGCGTGCACTCGCCGTCGCCATTTCTCTTGCTGCGAAGCCGAATTTGCTTCTTATGGATGAGCCGTTTGCAGGAATGAATCCGGAAGAAACTCGACACATGATGGAACTGACTGAACGCGTTCGCGAGTCAGGAGTCTCAATTGTGCTGGTCGAGCACAACATGAAAGCTGTGATGGGACTATGTGATCGATTGGTTGTCCTGAATTTTGGTACGGTGCTTGATGACGGTACGCCAGATCAGGTGCGAAATAATCCCAATGTGATTCAAGCTTACCTGGGTGGAGGTTGAAGAATGGAACTCATAGTTAACGATCTTGTGGTTAACTATCACAACGTCGCAGCTCTGAAGGGCATCAGCTTTTCCGCTTCATCTGGTTCGTTAATCACATTGATCGGCTCGAATGGAGCTGGTAAGAGCACCACCCTACGTAGCATTTCGGGACTGGTCAAACTCAGTTCTGGTGAAATACTGCTGGACGGAGAAAGGATTGATCACCTT
>JAJDXD010000117.1 GCA_022823405.1 Gammaproteobacteria bacterium | reverse complement strand
TAATCGAAACCATGCGGATATAAAGAAAATTGCTCGACTGAAAATAGTCGGTCGATTGTGGTCTGGCACCTTCCTGGTGTGCTCGCATTATTCGTTCCATCTGCATTGGCCTACAACATCATTTATTTTACTTTGAGGTCGCAAAGCTGTTCGAATTGAACAAAACTGAAAAAGGGATTGAATTCCGCCGCAATGGCGAGGTTCAAGACAAAACAGCTTGCGCAGGCTAGCCACCTTTCAGTTAACAGACAAAGGCTTCAGGGTGCTCATCGATCGGATTGGCATAGCGACTGAAAACATTATCACCAGTCAGTTCGTAGTCAACGTCTGGCACGAAAGTGACTGAGGATTCAATCGACGATACAGAATCGTTGCAGACTGGGTAAATGCGGATGTTTGCCTACTGCTACAACTGCATGGTGGGCTGGCGTTTTCAGAATCTGAGAATTGTTACACAAATCCGTAAATAGTACAAATTGACGATGACCAAACCAGCGAATGTAGCGTGTTTGAGCTGATGGTGAACATTGTCTGGGTCAGTTGCCAACCGAACAACGCTTTGTGAAGTCGGTCACTGCGGATTATGCCGGCCCATAATTTAGTGGATTGGTGATCGGTAAGTATGCGGATGCACTGCGTGAAGATTACGGTTTGAGTTTCCCCTAAGATAGGGAGTAATTTCCCCACTTCTGGGTTATCTGCGATTTTAGACTAAGCCCTCCTATTTTAATTTTCTTATGGTCGATCTCGATTTTTTTCAGTTCGGTGTTAAGAGTTTGACTGAGACTGCTGTATAGCAACAGGTCGGAGTGTGTTCTGAGCTGTTAGTTGGCCCCTTCTGGGTGTCGATCCCATGAGGCTAGAACAAGGCAAACTGTCCATGTCAGAATGATGAAAGCCGGTATTTGAACCCTGTAAGTCGAGTTGGGAAGTTAGATGATATGAGCATAAATCTAGTTGCACAGAAGAATTATTCGAAGAATAAATTGGCTAAATATATATAATAAATAGCAATTACGAACAAAAATGGTCAGGAATTAAAAGTGTTACACAAATTTCAGGTTGATAACTATCAGTCAATGCGAGAAAAAGTAACATTGGATTTTCGTGTGCCAAATACGACACCCGATGAACCTTGCTTTCGCTCCACTGTTCCACAGGCAGAATTTCGTCTGCCTACGGTTGCTGTCCTCGTCGGTCCCAATGGGGCAGGAAAGTCAGCACTATTGCGGGCACTCGCGGACACTATCCGTTTTGTAACACAATCATATGGTAACGAGGCCGGGTTTATTAATGGCTTTCCTGCGTTTCTCACTGAGGAAACTTTCGCACGTCCCACTCGGGTCGAGGTGGAATTTGACGCCACTTGGCTAGGGACGGGAGACGATCCCTCGCGTCGACGATTTCGGTACATTTTGGTACTCGCACGCGACGAAGCTAATATTTACTACCCTAACCGAGTTCAATACGAAGCACTAATGGACTTCCCGAAAGGACGTCCTCGGCGCCTTGTGGCTCGCGATGGTGACCAAGCTGTGTACGTGGCCAAGGATATGGCGATAAAACCGAGTGACGACCGACTATCTCATATCCCCGATAATGCATCCGTCTTCTCAACTTTGGCTAGGATGGGTGCTGAGGCTTTTTCAGAGATTGTCAAGGACCTCAGTAATGTTCAAACTAATGTTACAGCAATCGACCCGATTAGTTTCAACACGGACATAATCACGCATATCTACCGTGATTATCCAGAGGTGCGAGATCGTATTTCCCAGCGGTTGCGGCAATTTGATCTCGGAATCGAGGAGATGAATGTGTTCCAGTCTCCCGACGGCAAATGGTCCTTGTCGTTTCAACATGACGGTCTCTCTCTTCCTGTTGCCATCGAAAGCGAATCAGCCGGCACACGCCGAGTTGTTCACGCATATCCTGCCCTTTACTATGCTCTCGCAACCGGGACATTGGCTGTTATGGATGCGCTTGATAACGATTTGCACACAGAACTTGTCGTCGAACTTCTGAATTGGTTTAGAAGCCAAGATACAAACCCCTATAGTGCGCAATTGATTTGCTCGTTGCACAATACATCTGCATTCGACATTCTTGAGAAGGAAGAGATATTTATTGTTGAGAAGTGCGATCAGGGTATTACCCATGTATATGGCATGCGTGAAGTGGCGGGGCTGCGGCGCAGAAGCAATCTTCAGAAACAGTATCGCAGCGGCGTTCTCGGTGGTATCCCAACTTTCGGGTAAGCAGTAGGTTTGAGTATTCGAATCCGCAAGCGAACCCCATTTTTCGTATGTGCCGAAGGTATGAGTGAAAGGTCGCTTATAGCATGGTGGCAGAAGTTGAGCGATCAAGAAATGCTCCACATTCACCTTCATGTGCACGTCTGTGGCGGAGGGGATAGCCGGTCGGTTGTAGAGTCCGCAGTTGACCAACTCCGAAGGCGATCTCTCAACTTGGTTTCTCCCAAGGCAGCATTGGTTTTGATGGACTTTGACAGAGTTCCAGAAGATCGACGAAGAGGGCGTGGCCCGGAGAATGCGAAAGGCAGCGAACTATTGCAGTTTGTATATCTTAAGCCAAATTTGGAAGGGCTATTTCTGCGTATGTGCGAGGATTGTGAAAATCGTTTTGTGGATCCGCACCGCGTTCTTCCGATTCTCAAAAAAAAATGGCCAGAATACACCAAACCTATGTCTGCCACCGCAATTAGCAAACGGTTTGGTCTCTCAGATCTACGACGTGCGGCCAAGCATGATCAATATTTGCGGGGAGCGCTTGAGACAATTGGACTGATGGACAACGCATGATATTCGGTAGTGGAGTACCATCGGGAATATGTCAGTTGGCCCTATATCGACTGGGTATTGAGGCTTCTGTTGTGACAGCGGAGCGATTTTTTTGATAGACTAGACAATAAGCGCTTAGAGTAGAATCGTTTCAAATTATTTCTAATTCTAGTTTAACCAATAAAGCTCTACATACCAACGTAGTGACGCGTCTGACTTGGTCTAGTTAAACGATTTCATCCAGTAGAATCTGCTTTCATTCTTCTTTAAACAATTTTCGAGGCCATCGTCTGTCCTTGTGCTAATCTGTGGAAGAAACCAAACTATAGGATATTCGTCGGTTTTGCCTGACAGGCAAACCTTCACTCTTCTCAGGTGGGTAATTTCAAACGTAACTGTCAACTCGCAGCCGAGTTACCAAAACCCCGTATGGCAACACCGCTTAACAGCGTTGGACAAAATGCACATGGATCAGATAGCTACCGCCTTCATGCAACAGCCGCGTGAACGTGTTGAACAGAGCACTGGCGGTGTAGCCACGGTTGCTGCCTGCCACCAGCATGGTTTGATTCAGCGTCTCGCGCAGCTTCAGTTTCGCAATTGGTTTCGCGAGTGCGGCTAGACCGGTGCGGGAGATCAAATTGTGGGAACTGTCGGCGGTTTTGTAGGGTGAAATGTCCATCAGCCTTGTAACCGTTAAAGAGAATTTCAGTTTCAACCAGTAGGTGAAACTGGGTTGTTAGTTAACTATATGAAATTACAGGGTATTCTTTTTTATCACAACTCCTAATTACGGATCGGGAAGTCAGGAGCAAATTAAAGATATTGTTGAGTCGACTTATAATCATTCTGCCGATAAGATTGTAACTTGGTGTCGGGTCTGCTAAATGAATGTCGAAATTTACAAGGAAAAGATCAATAAACCTTACGGAACAATAGTTAACCTGCCAGTCACTGATTACAGTCAGTTAATGATTGTTGCGTTCGGTGGTAATGCAAAGGAAGCAGGTCTCGAAGGTCAGAGCATCAAAGCAGAGAAGCTCGAAAAAATCGCCATACGATAATCCCAAATCAGCCGTACGACGTTTCACTTTAGAGTGCCTGGTGTGACAGCCAAAATTCGCGCAATCACACTAGACCTCGACAATACATTGTGGGATATGTGGTCGGTCATCCAACGCGCTGAGAAAAACAGCTACCACTATCTGCAGGAACATTATCCAAGGGTCACTGAACGGTATTCGGTTGATGATATCCCAGATCTCAGGTGGTCATTAATTGACCGCCGGCCTGAATTGCAGCACGACGTAACCGAAATCCGCAGGCAACTTTTTTTGGAGATGCTAACTGAGAGTGCTTATGATGCGGCTGATGCTGAGATATTATTGGACCGATTTCTAGTCGATCGCAACAATGTTGAACTGTATCCAGATGCACTTCCAGCATTGCAGGCACTGTCACAACAGTATCCCCTTGTTGCCTTAACAGACGGAAATTCCGACCTTGCAAGCATTGGAATCCGCGATTACTTTGTTGGAGCCGTCTACGCAATCGATGTTGGGTTTACCAAGCCACACCCCGCAGGTTTTCTCAAGGCTTGCGAAATTGCCGGAACCAATCCAGTTGAGACCATTCATGTCGGCGATAGTCCAACTGCTGATATTGCCGGTGCACATGGCGCTGGTCTGCATTCAATGTGGATTCGTCGAAATGGCGAAGAATGGGCCGAAGAATTTACGCCGAACTACACTGTTACTACATTAAGCGAAGCAGTCGAAATTCTCTGCTGACTGTGACCCACATCTCGTTCTGAGGTAATTACAATGTGCGATTACACGAGAGGGGAGGGTGCAATTGATGCCATTGCGTTATCGTTTTTTGGATCGCGGTGACAGTGCGTCCTGCAAACCGTCACCGATGAAGTTGAAGGCAAGTACAGTGACAAAAATCAGCATCCCAGGAAAAAATGCCAAGGTAGGCGCTTCCCATATCAATTCCTGAGCATTTGTCAGCATATTACCCCAGCTAGGTGTTGGGGGGTTGATTCCCAATCCCAAAAAGCTCAGTATTGACTCAAACAGAATGATGTTCCCAACTGATAAGGTTGTTGCAACAGTGATGGGTGAAGTCAGAGCGGGAAGGATATGGGTGAGAATGATGCGCTTCGCTGGCACACCCATTGCACGTGCAGCAGTGATGTAGGGACGCTCTCGTAGTGAAAGAACCGAGCCCCGAACTAGCCGCGCAACACCGGTCCAGCCAACCAGTGACACAATCACAATAATTCTATACAGACCAATATCCTGATGATTGGCTATGGACGCTGGAATCCCTAGTTTTTCCAGATCAATGACTGCCAGAACGATCAGCAAAGGCAATAGTGGTAGAGCAATGACGCTGTCGGTGGTTCGCATTAGCAGGGTATCGAGCCAACCACCGAAATATCCAGCAACCAACCCGATTAACGTACCGATGGCCGCGGCAATAATCGCTGCGGTAAAACCGACCAGCAAAGAAACCCTGCCTCCATAGGCAAGCCTGACCAGCAAATCTCTACCAAGTTCATCGGTTCCTAAGGGATGTTCCAGTGAAAAGGGCTGGTAGCGGGTAAACAGGTTTACTTTCGAAGCATCCGTATTCAGAATCATTTCCAGAATTGGGGCGGACAGCGCAAAAAGGAACAATAGCGAAAGAATGCCAGCACAGACGACAGCTACACGGTGCAGCATCATCCGTTTTATGAATAGTTGCGCGCGTGTCATTTCGACTGCTCCTGATAGCTGATTCTGGGATCAAGGCCAACATAGGAGACATCGGCTAGAAAATTTGCGAGTAAGGTTACGAGAGTCGCCAGCAGCAACCCGACCAGTGCCAAGTTGTAGTCGCTTCCGTTGATTGCATCAAAAAGCATCTTTCCCATGCCAGGGTATGCAAACATGATTTCAACAATCACTGCACCAGAGAAAAATGCACCCAAATCCAACGACAAAATCGTAACGACAGGAATCATCGAATTTCTAAGCCCATGCCGCCAGACTACCTGAGATTCCGATAGACCCTTGGCGTAGGCGGTGGTGATGTAGTCCTGATGAAGTGTCTCGTACATTGAACTTCGCACATAGCGAGTTACCCCTCCAATACTGACCATCGATAACGTGATCACTGGAAGGATGAGTGCCTGCGCTTTTTGAAAAAATCCGACTTGACCAAGAGGTGTGGCATTCGCCGGCAACCACCCTAGTATGACTGAGAACAGCAATATCAACATTAGTGCGAGCCAGAAAGAGGGAATCGAAATTCCTGCAAAACACAGAAAATTGATTGAATAGTCAGTCGGAGTATGTATGCGACGGGCAGCTAACATCCCCGTTGGAATGGCAAGCAGGACTGAAAGCAAAAAGGCGATACTCATCAATACCAAGGTTCTTTCCAGTGCACCCCAGAGCACTTCTAGAACCGGTTTCGCGTATAGACGGCTGTAGCCAAAGTCACCCTGTACTGCAGCGGTCAGCCAGTTCAGGTAACGATTCAGTAGGGGCTGATCCAGTCCGTAGAGTGCCTTGAGGCGGGCTGCATCCTCCGAGGTGAGTTTGGGGTCTGCACTGATGAGTAAATCGACTGGATCGCCAGGCATGAGACCGAGCAGCATATAGCAGACGAATGACATCACGAAGATGACGGTCAGCATCTGGTAAAGCCTGGAAAGGAGAAATGAGTACACCGGATAAACGGAGTGTTGACTAATCGGGAGAGTAATTCGACATCAGTCGCAGATTATCGTATTAAGACCTCCTTAATATCCGAAAAGTTGTGGTTTGCCGTAGCGACAGAATTGAAAATTACCACGTAAAAGCCCGATCCAGTCCAGCCATCTTTACACCGGTAAATGCGGAGGCTTCAAATGAAAGTGCGCGTAAATCTTCTACCTCCAAATTGTGCACTGATGACTTTCCACAGGCTTTCGCCAACATTGTTACTTCCATGGCGATTGCGGTCAGGAAGCGGTAAACCCGTTCCGCACCCGCTGCAATATTGACTCGCTTTTCAAGCTCTTTATTCTGGGTGGTAATCCCAACCGGACACATACCAGTATGGCAGTGATGGCAAGCGCCAGGTGATGTACCAAGTGCATGGTAGTCTTCCTCATAGCGTGGTGAATTGCATCCGAGTGCAATCATTGCAGCATTACCGATCATCACTGCATCGGCACCCAATGCAAGACATTTGGCGACATCGACGCCAGTGCGAATGCCTCCCGACACAACCAAAGAAACCTTGTCACTCATGCCGCAGTCTTCAAGTGCTTGGCGCGCCGGCCGAATCGCTGAAAGACAGGGAATGCCAGTGTGATTGAGCAGCAGTTCCGGCGATGCCCCGGTACCGCCTTCTGCTCCATCCAATACGACTATATCGGCGCCCGCTTTGGCAGCGATTGCAACATCGAATCGAGGTCTGGTGGCTCCCATCTTTACCAGAATAGGAACTTTATAGTTGGTCGCAATTCGCAGTTCTTCAATCTTGACAGCCATGTCATCTGCGCCTAAAAAATCCGGATGGCGTACCGTTGAGCGCTGATCAACACCTGCTGGAAGACTTCGCATTTTGGAAACCCGTTCAACAACTTTCATACCCAGTAGCAATCCACCGGTGCCTGGTTTTGCGCCTTGCCCGACAACCAGTTCTAGTCCATCGGCCTTTCGAATGTGCTCAAGGTCAACCCCATATCGGGCTGGCGTCAGCTGATAAACCAGTTTCTGGCTGGCTTCGCGTTCATCCTCCAGCATGCCGCCTTCACCTGTACAGGTCATTGTGCCAGCTTTGGAGGCTCCATAACCAATTGCAGCTTTTGCACTGGCTGATAACGCTCCGAATGACATTGAAGCAACATAAATCGGAATCTTGAGTTCAAGCGGCTTTTCCACGAGTCCCGTACCCGCCCCTAGCACTGTTGTCATATCACAGCTTTCGCGATAGCCCTCAAGCGGCAGCCGCGTCATGGTGGCCGGAACAAAGGTCAAGTCATCGAACGTCGGCATTCGCTGGTTGAAGCAGTTGTAGCCACGCACCTGATATCGTCCCAACTGTGCCAGTGCCTGTACTTCTGCAATTGCATCTGGAGTCCAGCGTGTAGACCCACCCTTATCGTAGGCAGAGGGGGAGCCAGGTGTCCGGCCTTTAATGGCACCATCCGAATAGGCTACTTCCTCTTCCGAAGGCATCGGGAACGGATATTCGTAAGTTGAATTTAAATCATCAGCCATGAGTTTGCATCTCTACTCTCAAAGTACCACAGTTTCTGTTCGGACACGATCTTGCGCCAATCTCGAAACCGTTCTTCCAATCCTAGTTGCTTCAGCAGTGCGTTGATCTCTTCGACTTCCTCTGCTTCGGGTTCAACTATCTTTGCATCAACGCCGAGAGATTCGATATCGCCAGCAACCCAAACTTCGGCTTCCCACAGCGCATCTCCGCAGGAGGGGCCAGCGCCGCCAAGCGCGATAATTCGTCCGCGGTGTGCCATGAAACCGGCTTGATACCCCAGGTTGCCTTCAACCACGATGTCGCCAGCTTTCATTGCAACACCACATCTCGGTCCACAGTCCCCTTTAACATGAATCAACCCGCCGAGCATCGCTGCACCAGTTGACATACCCGAATATCCATTAACTGTAATGGTTCCGCCGCTCATCGCCTCTCCAGTTCCCCAGCCAGCATTATTCTCAACCCTTACATCAGTGCCGGTGTTGAGTCCACCACAGTAGTATCCGACGCTGCCATCAAAATGAATCTTGCCAGACTGCGGAAGTCCAACGCCCAGATTGTGTCGGGACAGGGTATCGGTTACAACCACAGAGTAGCCAGCCTCCAGTGCCGCAAGGAACTCTTGGTTAATGATGCGGATATCGCGATGACCAACCTGAATGACCTTTTCACTCATGCAGCAGCCTCGATCGTGCGTAGCGGCCAGATTTGTGTCATCGATGGTCCGTCATAGTTGAATACATCCCAACGATCTGGAGCGATACGTCTTACAGCCTGCTCCTCAGTTGCAGCGATCAGTTCACCTTCGCTTTCCAGGGTAACCAGAGGTTTCATCGCAAAACGGTCTTTGGCGAGGCCGATACCGTTCAGGTCGCTGATCATGAATGTGAAAACTCCGTCAATTTCTGAGACTGACTTGATCAGAGCCTGCTGTAAGCTCAAACCTTTACGCTTCTGATCGGAAATCCATACGGCTAGGAGTTCACTGTCGTTCTCAGTCATGAAGCGGTAGCCCTGAAGCTCCAGTTTGTCTCGCCACAGGTAGTAGTTGGTGATTTGTCCGTTGTGAACGATTGCTACGTCTGGAAACGGCCGCGCCCAGAACGGATGGCTTGCCTTTGGTGAAACATCTGATTCCGTTGCAAGCCTGGCATGCCCCAGTCCATGGGTGCCTTGCATGATTCTCAGGTTATGTTTATCTGCGACTGCCTTAGCATCTCCAACATCTTTAATGATTTCGAGCGAAATACCATAGGACAGAACCTCGATTCGGTTTGAGATCAAGTCTGCTTCGGCAATCCAACTTTCAACATTTGCCGGTTCCCTGACTTCCAGCCGGACACTGTAGTGTGTAGTGGAAGCATCATCAATTTGGGGATCAGTCAGAAGATCGGACCCATGACTTTTGAGAATCTTGATCACATCATCCAGGTCAGAATTCAGATTGCGTCGATCAAATCCCATCAGTCTTACCTTTCCACCTTCTGGCAGGGGCTTTGTGTATATGGCGAAGCCTGTTGAATCTGCGCCGCGATGAGCCTGGGCATCCATCAATTCAACCAGATCTCGACCAACTCCACCTTCCTGATTCAGTATTCTTCCTGCAATTCCACACATGCTAAAGTTCCACTTGTTCCTATAAATTGATAGACTCAGCTTGTACCTTGAGTACGCTACTCTGTAACGTAAGTCCTTCTCGAATGTGCCTGCGCATGGTATCTGCCGCTTCCCTTGGGCTACCACTTTTCACCACTTCACACAGTTCCAGGTGTCCGGTCAGCGAGATCGGTAGATTTTCATTTGCCATGTCTGAAAACACCACAAATCCGACGCTACGGTTCCAAATCATGTCAAACATTTCCAGTAGAAATCGATTGCCAGTTTCTTTCACAAATGTTCGATGGATGTGCTTGTTGGCTTCGTAGTATTCATTGATTGTGTAGCAGATACTGTCTTTTTCCTCCTTTTCGACAACATCGCAGAGCTTTTTGATGAGTTTCGACGTACTCATTTCACAAAGCAGTGCCAATGCATGGCACTCAACGGCTTCCCGTGCACTGTAAATCTGAACAATTTCTTCCTTGGAAAATCTGCGGACAACAAACCTGCCATGTTTTTCACGAACCAGAATTCCTTCATGTTCGAGTCGAAGTAGTGCCTCGCGCACTGGAGTCCTGCTGACTTCCAGTTCATCAGCCAACCGCTCCTGAACGATCCGCTCATCCGGATCGATCACCCCTGAATTGATGCCTGCGTAGATTTGATCGTAAACCTCTTCAGCCAGACGAGCTGAAGGCTTGATCTTTTTAAGACCTGTCATGCCTTGTCTCCACTTTCATTCGAATTGCCGAAATAGGACTTTCGAATGACATCTTCTTTGAGCAGTTCAGCCGACGTCCCGTGTCGCGTAATTCGTCCGATTTCAAGCAGATAGATGTACTCTGCAAGACTTAATGCAAAATTTGCATTCTGTTCAGCAATCAAAATTGTGAGTCCATGCTGCTTATTCAGTTTGCCCAATGCATCAGCAATTGAGAGGCAGACTTTAGGTGAAAGACCGATGGTCGGCTCATCAACCAGCAGCAGTCGTGGACTGGACATCAGCGCACGTCCCAATGACAACATCTGACGTTCACCCCCACTTTGCGTTGCGGTTTCCTGATTTTTTCGATCTTTAAGAATCGGGAAAAGGTCGTAAACCAACTCCAGATTCTTTTTGATATCTTTTCTCGCTCGATAAGCACCGGTCAGCAAATTGTCATGAACATTCATCTGTGTAAACAGATTGCCCCGTTCGGGTGCGTAAGCGACACCGAGTTCGACAATTTTCCGTGGCGAAATTTTTCTTAAATCCTGTCCCTCAAATTCAATTTTGCCCGTTGATTCATTCAATCCGAATACTGCATCAAACACTGTCGATTTACCCGCTCCGACTGGTCCGATAATCGCGATGATCTGACCTGTTTCCACTGATAGCGAAATTCCGTTCACAGATCTCGCCTTACCGTAAACGACTTCGAGATTTTCAATACTGAGTGAAATGCTCATGACTCTTCATTCTCAACCAGTGCCCAAGTACGCGTTCTGGACCTGTGGATCGCTTACAACTTCATCGAAAGTGCCTTTCTTGATTACGTTACCGCCGTGAATCACCAGAACATCATCGACCAGTGGCTGCAGGGCCTTTAGGTCATGACTCACGATTAGGTAAGTTGTACCGTGAGTTTTTCTTCTCTCAACCAGGAGATTTGATATATGTTCAATTTCGCCGTAGGTTAGCCCGGCAAACACTTCATCCAAGAGCAAGACTTTCGGATTCGTAGCGAGGGTACGCGCAAGTTCAAGTTTTCGAAGATCGCCCATAGCCAGCTCTGAAGGTAGCTGATCGAGCTGTTGAGCAGTGAATCCGACGCTTTCAGCAATTGCTTTCTCACCCGTGTCATCCCACGCGACGCGAAGCATGTACTTCAAGTTATCTTCCATCATACTGACCCGAATATTCTCCCGAACGGAGATTTCAGCGAAGGGTCGCGGCACCTGGTAGGTGCGGGCAAGCCCCAATTTCACACGTTCGTGAATCGGTTCGGTGTCAATGGACACACCGTCCAGAGAGACATGGCCGCTGTCCGGCTTGATCTCTCCGGTCAGCAAGTTAAACAGCGTCGTCTTTCCAGCGCCATTGGGACCAATAATTCCAACAGAATGACCAGACTCAGCTCGCAGTGTTACCTGTTGCAATGCCTTAAGGCCACCAAACGATTTTGAGAGATCTTTAGCTTTCAACATCGCAATCAACTCGTATTTCTGCTCAGCTTAAACTGGTTAAGGCGTTTCAATCCATTGCGTACCAACTCGTGAAGTCCGTTTGGCTGATAGACATACAAAATTAATGCCACTGCGCCGTAAATCAGGAACCTCTCGGGTCCAGGAAAATATGGTCGTAACCATTCGAGCAGAAAGGTTAGAAAGAATGCACCTGCAATTGGTCCGGAGATCGTACCTGCGCCACCTAGCAGGCAGGCAACCAGAATCTGAAAAAGAAAACCGACATCAAACAGGGCGCGCGGGGCAATGGAACCTAGATAGTGTACATACAGCGCACCGCCGAGGCCTGCAGCAAAAGCACTTAGCATAAATGCAAATAATTTGAGGCGGGTTACGTTGATGCCACTTGCACGTACTGCATCTTCATCCATGCCGACTGCACTCAGTGCTGTTCCGATGTGGGTTCTAATTACCAACCACATGGTGAATCCAAGGATTAACAGCACTACTAGAGCCAGATAGTAATTTGGTATGGCACCAGTAACAATAGTTTCAAGACCAGACAGGCCGCGCGTACCACCGGTCACCTTCGGTGCGATTACCTGTACCAATCCGTAAATTAGTTCCATAAACGCCAGCGTGACCAAAGCGAAATACGTTCCGCGAATCCGCAATGCTGGGAAGAAAAACAGCGTCCCACCGATCATGGTCATTACAACTGCTGTGGGAATACTGAGAAAAAGGGGCCAGTGAAGGTGGTAAGTTAACAGTGCAGTCGTATACCCACCAATTCCGATCAGGAACGGGTGTCCAAAACTGATATATCCAGTGCGGCCCGACATGATGTCCCAACTGACTGCAAAGATTGCCAGATACATGGCAAATACAAAGGATCGCGTAACGCCGGTGCCGACGACATGGGGCAATATAACCATTATTGCGGCAAAAGCAATCCAGCCATAAATTCCTCGTCGTAAATTAGAATTCATCACTCGTTACAACTCAGATTTACCGAACAGCCCTCTTGGAGCGACAAGCAAGACTGCAATGATGATCAGCATGGTTGCCACTCCCCGCAGTTCCGCAGCGATAAGGGAAGTCGTAATCGTTTCCAGCATACCAATGATGTGTGCTGCAACAAGGCTGCCCAGAATACTGCCAATTCCACCGACAATGACAACAGCCACTGCGATGATCAGGGGTGTTACCCACATGTTGGGGTCTAACTGGGTATAAGTTGCCAGAAAAA
>JAJDXD010000063.1 GCA_022823405.1 Gammaproteobacteria bacterium | reverse complement strand
GCTGCGCGGGTTCAGGCAGCTGGGCAAAGTGATCGAGGGGGTGAAATTCAAGAATGGAGTCGAACTGAATTACAATGACACCGACCAGGTAGCCGCTTGATGATCACTTCCCGTCACGCACTACTTTCGGGCATAACTCCTCACAAATTTGATTCAGTGAAATTCATGGGTTTCTTTTGATGGCTATTGTTGCAGCACTAATTTTGAGTTTTCACTTCATTTTTTGAAGTCAATCAACAAAATATAGAGGAAACTTTGAAATTGATTTATGGCCGACAAGGGTGCAATGTTGCCTACTGATTTATAATTGTTAGCATCAAATTCATACTAAATCTGCATTGATCTGCCTATCCCCAAAGTGGATATATTTTGGGGTAATCTGATGCCAAAAACTTTGAAATCACCCAGACTCAACCAGTCCAGCAAATTGGCAATGACTCTCGGAATGTTTGGGATTCTGCTGCTTTGGTTTGTATCTGCCTGGCTCATGCTCTCGTTGGTCACTTACTCTCCTTCTGACCCAGGTATGAGTTGGAGTTCTACTTCTCCAGAAACTGTCATTACAAATTCTGGTGGGCGTATTGGGGCATTGGTGGCAGATGTTGGCAGATCTGTTTTTGGATTTACGATGTTTTTGTTGCCTGTCGTGATGGCTATCGCTGGATGGTTCTGGTTAAGATCGCTACTGAGGAACGAATCGACGCGAAGCTATGCAATTATTCTTTTTGCATTCGGAATCGTCTTTACTTTACTCAGTGGTAGTGGTTTGGAGAATCTCCACGCTACGTATCAATCCCAAAATCACATTGGAGGCATCGCTGGGTATGAAGTATCGCGGTTTCTTGAGAGATATCTAGACACTCAGTACGCTACTGCTCTATTGGTTGTCATTTTTGTAGTTGGTTCTACATTCTGTAATCTTATCCCTTGGCTTAGAATTTTCAGTACTACGGGAAATTCAATATTCGCATTTTTCGGTCTATTTGCAGGGGGAGTGAGTCGACGCTCAAAATTACCTAAAGAAAAAACCTCAGAGAATCTAGCAGAAAAGGGCAAATCCGGATCTGCTTCGAAATCTACTGCAAGATCATTATTTGGAAAAAATGCAGAAATTGCGGGTTCACACAAAACAAGTCAGGTTTCAAAAGCGAAAACTCCAAGCAGACGGACAAAATCGAATCTCGGTCAACGGAAAGAACCAGTAATCGTACCGATTAATACTTCTGGTGGTAGACCACAACCAGCACAAAAACCTCGCAGCAAACCCAATAAAAAGGCATCTCAGCGAGTAGAACCGCAGGTGGAAGCATCATTAGTCCCGCCAGATGCTGAATTTCCTGATACCTCCATATTGGATCCAACAGAGACTTCTGCCTATGCTTATTCTCAAGAAGAGATCATTGAGATGGGCGAAAGAATTGAATCAATGCTGAGTGAGTTTAATGTTGAAGTTACAGTGCGCAACGCACAACCAGGTCCAGTTATTACTCAGTTTGAGATTGAACCTGCTGCTGGTGTGAAAGCGATCCAAATCGTTAATCTCGCGAACGATCTCGCACGGACCTTAGCGGTACAGAGTGTACGCGTTGTTGACAAAGTGCCAGGAACTTCGTATGTCGGATTGGAAGTGCCGAATAAGCTTCGTGAAACGGTTAGACTGGTCGATGGGTTGGAATCAGAGGCGTATAAAGAATCTGATCACCCACTAACCATTGTCTTGGGGAAGGATATACGCGGGCAAACTGTGGTTGCAAACCTTGCTGCAATGCCACACTTATTGATTGCAGGTACAACGGGTGCAGGTAAGTCTGTTTGTCTAAATGCCATATTGTTGAGTTTTCTCTTTAAGTCAAGCCCAGATCAACTGCGTCTGATCATGGTGGACCCGAAGATGCTTGAGTTTTCCGTTTATGAGGGTGTTCCGCATCTACTGGCGCCTGTCATTACCGATATGAATAAGACCAATAATGCACTCCATTGGTGCATTTCAGAGATGGAGAGAAGATTTGCATTGATGGCGGGACTCGGGGTACGGAACATGGAGAACTACAATGAACACATCAAGAAATCCAGGTTGCCAGTTTTGGACCCAACCGTTCATGATCCAGAAAAGGCAGAGCCACTGAAGCTGTTTCCATATATTGTTCTAGTGATCGACGAACTATCCGACCTGATTATGGTAATGGGAAAGAAGGCCGAGGAACTGATCATTCGGATCGCACAAAGAGCACGTGCTGCAGGAATTCATTTGATTGTAGCGACTCAGAGACCGTCGACGGATGTGATACGCGGAGTTCTAAAGGCAAACATTCCTACCAGAATCGCTTTCAGAGTCGCGTCGAATGCGGATTCCAGAACAATATTGGATCAAACGGGAGCAGAACACTTGCTCGGGAAGGGCGATATGTTGTTTATTCCACCCGGCAGTTCTACGCTTAAGCGAGTCCATGGTGCTTTTGTGTCTGATGATGAAGTGAAAAGAGTGGTTGATCATCTTAAGCAAGATAGTCAACCAAGCTATGACAACAACGTAACTGAATCTTTGGAAGGGGAAGCCAGTGCGCAAGGTATCTTCTCTAATGGAAGCGAGGCTGTAGATGAAATGTATGAGCAGGCGCTAGACATTGTCAGTCGCTCAAAGACAACTTCAATATCAAAGATACAACGTGAGTTGCGCATTGGCTATAACCGAGCTGCGAGAATCATTGATTCAATGGAAAGCGAAGGTGTTGTCAGTTCTCCACAAAGTGGCGGTGTGCGGAATGTGTTGATTTCGAATCCGGATAATTGAAAGTGTTCAAATCTCGTAGAAAGTTAAGAACAATTGTTGTTGTATTGTCTCTGCTGATAGTCCCACTGGGTGCAGCAGGCTCAACCGCATTGGAAAGAATGTCTAACTTTTTCTCGAACCAAAGTACATACTTTGCTGAATTCAATCAAGTGATTCTGGATGAAGGGCTTAATCAAATCGAGGAAAGTACAGGTCTAATGTGGCTCTCCCGGCCAAATCAATTTCGCTGGGAGTATTTTGAACCGTTCGAACAAACCATCGTCAGTGATGGCACTGGTGTATGGGTTTATGATGCTGAACTTGAGCAGGCGAGCGTCAGAAATTTATCCGACGTTATCGATCAGACCGCAGCAGAGATAATCACTGGAGAAGGAAATATTGAAGACAGATTTTTCGTTGATGATTTGGGTGCCCAAGGAGCACTAGCATGGGTTTCCATTAGTCCCATTGACCAGGAAACCTCTCAGTTTGAATCGATGCGATTGGGATTCGATGAAATTACCTTGAGAACAATGGAAATATTGGACGCTCTGGGAGATACCACTCGAATTCAAATGTTTGATGTTGTACTTGGAAGCGATTTCCAAGACAAAGTATTTCAGTTTGAACTTCCGGAAGGTGTAGATCTGATTGACTCGCGGGAGACTTCAAACGAGTCTCAATAGATTCTATTTTTGGAAAATTCCAGTTCTCAAGATAGTTTGGCGCTAACTCCTTTAGCGGAGTTAATGAGACCAGAAATCCTCGACGATGTATATGGTCAGGACCATATATTAGCACCCGGCAAACCTCTCCGGGCGGCAGTCAAAAACAAAGTCCCTCATTCCATGGTGTTTTGGGGTCCTCCTGGCAGCGGCAAAACGACTCTAGCGCGCATTATTTCGAATGAATTTGAAGCTCAACTATTGACGCTATCCGCTGTTGAAAGCGGAATCAAGGATATTCGGCAAGCGATTACCGAAGGACAGAAGGCTAGGCGGGAAAATAGGGCGACAGTACTGTTTGTCGATGAAGTCCATCGTTTCAACAAATCACAGCAGGATGCATTTCTACCGCATATTGAGTGTGGAGATTTGATCTTTATCGGTGCGACGACAGAAAATCCAGGATTTGAATTAAACGGTGCATTGCTGTCTCGACTTAAGGTCTATGTACTCAGGAAACTCGAGCTGGATGATTTGCAGAAGATTATCGATCGTAGTATCCAATTGGGTTCCAATTTTCTACCACCTGATTTTGACATTTCGGATGAGGCACGGGAAATATTAGCCCAATGTGCTGGCGGGGATGCACGTAGAGTTCTGAATTTCATTGAAGTTGCCGCGAGCTTAGTTCAAGCTCAAGGAGCAAATAAGGTAAATGCCAATCTGGCAGCAGAAATTGCCGGGCAGCCACTCTCGCGCTTTGACAAGCGGGGTGATACCTTCTTTGAGTTGATCTCTGCGATGCACAAGTCTGTACGAGGCTCCGATCCGGATGCTTCACTCTACTGGCTGGCACGCATGTTTACTGGCGGGTGCGACCCCCTTTATGTCGCAAGAAGAGTCGTTCGAATTGCAAGTGAAGATATTGGTAATGCCGATCCAAATGCTCTCAATGTAGCATTGAATGCCTGGGATACATACCATAGGTTAGGATCACCCGAAGGTGAATTGGCGATCGCGCAAGCCGTTGTGTACCTAGCCTGCTGTCCTAAGAGCAATGCTGTTTACTCAGCCTTTAATCTGGCAAGCGAAGATGCCAAAACTCACGGTAGTCTAGAGGTTCCAATGCATCTGAGAAATGCCCCAACCCGCATGATGAAAGATTTGGGATATGGAGCCAATTATCGATACGCACATGATGAACAAGGTGGCTATGCACATGGTGAAAACTATTTTCCTGCCGAAATGGAGAGAAAACACTATTACAAACCCGTTGAACGTGGAGTTGAGAAACGAATTAAGGAGTACATGGAAAATCTGCGACGACAAGACAAATCAGCATCAAATTGATATCCCGTTCTTCACACAGAAAATCATCAACGGAAAACTCTCTGGGTCATAGCAACCTTTCTATGTACACCCGAAACAACTTCCCCCTGAATCGATTTTAGACGATTTTTCGAACAGGGAGACGAAAGCCGAATTTGTGCTGACCGCCGAGAAAAAGTGTGCGACATCTTTGCACGGTTGAATGCGGCTGTCACACCAGAAGACATGAACCTGCCTGGTTTCAATTTACATCGTTTGAAGGGCGAATTTGCAAATTGCTGGGCTGTTACGGTGCGAGCCAACAAGCGGATAATTTTTCATTTTGACGAAGGTGATGCATTTGGTGTTAATTATCTGGATTATCACTAGAAATTGGAGGAGAAGATATGTTGATGCACAACCCACCCCATCCTGGCAATGTCGTCAGGCGTCAGTGTCTTGAACCCTTGGGACTTACTGTAGCGGAGGCTGCCAAAGGGCTCGGTGTCTCGCGCAACACACTCTCCATGCTACTCAACGGTCGTATGAAAGTATCAACAGAGATGGCCATCCGATTGTCTCAAGGGTTTGGAGGTAGTCCGGAAAGCTGGTTACAACAGCAGATGCAGTACGACCTATGGCATGTGCAGCAACTCAAGAAAAATTTTGAAGTGCGGAAATTCAAAACTGTGTAGGAGTTGCAGTGAATCGTTGTGAACGGAACATCCGGATGGCGAAGATCAAACAACGCGTCAGCGGTACGTTCAGAAATGTAGACCATACGCAGGCTTACTGCCGCATCTCGAGCTATCTGTAGACAATGTTCTATCAAGGATATAACTCACTGGCCGCGGTACAAATCGCCCTAAACGGCAATGCAGCCAATATCCTGTATGATTCCAAATAAAATCATCCTCAAAACCCTTATCCAAACCCAACTGCCTAGGTAGGGAAGTAGTTACGTACAACCTATAATTTGCTTTGATTCGATTTCTATTTCAAAACACGGACAATCAATCCAACAAACGCCAGTAAATTCGACAATGCCTAGAGGAAAACATGCTTGATCAACATTTTCTGCGAGCCGAGTACAGATCTATCGCGGAAAAACTGAAGCCCAGGGGATATGAACTTGATATCGCTTACTACGAAGATCTTGAGTCTCGAAGACGGTCGGTTCAGTCTGAAACAGAAGCTGCTCGTAATCAGAAAAACGAACTGTCAAAGCAAATTGGGCAGTTGAAATCTAGAGATGAAAACACTTCAAGTCTGATGACGGATGTCGAGAAAGTTGGCACGAATCTTGAAGGGTTAGAGCAGGAATTTTCAGAAATTCAGAGTGAATTCCAATCATTCATGTCTGGCATCCCGAATGTTGCTCACGAAAGCGTACCAATTGGAGGTTCGGAAGAGGACAATTTGGAGATTCGTCGGGTAGGGGAGCCCAGAAAGTTTGATTTTGAACCCAAGGATCATGTTGCTCTCGGAGAGGGATTGGGTATGCTGGACTTTGAGTTGGCCAGCAAATTATCAGGTGCTAGATTCGTGCTAATGAGGAATCAACTGGCTGCGCTGCACAGAGCAATTTCGCAGTTGATGATTGACATACATACAAGAGAACATGGTTATGAGGAGATTAATCTTCCTTTTATTGTCAATGCCGATATTTTGTATGGCACAGGCCAACTGCCAAAATTCCAAGACGATCAGTTTCATATCGATGACGAATCGCGTGATTTTTACTTGATCCCGACAGCTGAGGTACCTCTCACGAATATTGTCAAGAACTGCATTATTGAAGAAGCCGATTTGCCAATGAAGTTTGTTGCACACACACCTTGCTTTAGAAAAGAAGCTGGGTCTTATGGCAAAGATACCCGTGGCATGATACGTCAGCATCAATTCGAGAAAGTTGAATTGGTGCACATTGTCAGACCGGAGGATTCCTATCAAACCTTGGAAGAACTGACTGCTAATGCCGAAAAAATACTGAAGTTGTTGGACCTTCCGTATCGAGTGATCGTGCTATGTACAGGGGATATGGGGTTTAGTGCGGCTAAGACCTACGATATTGAAGTTTGGCTACCTGGCCAACAAAAATATCGTGAAATCTCGTCTTGTAGTAATTGTGAAGGCTTTCAGGCTAGAAGAATGAAAGCAAGAGTGCGCAAATCAGACGCTAGAAAATTGGAACCCTTGCATACATTAAACGGTTCAGGCCTCGCAGTTGGTCGTACCTTTATTGCAGTTATGGAAAATTATCAGAGAGAAGACGGAAGTATTACAGTTCCAGAGGTACTACAACCGTACATGAATGGAGTTTCATCCATCGGGTCTTCATAGAAGACTGATGGATTAAAACGATCGGTTAACGCTTTGTGCGGCCGGATTTCCTCGGCAGATATAAGTCAGTGATAGTGCCCTCATAAGCTTCTGCAGCGAAACAAATTGTTTCGGATAGGGTGGGGTGCGGATGGATTGTCAGTGCAAGGTCTGCAGCGTCAGAACCCATTTCTATTGCGAGTGCCGCCTCTGCAATTAATTCACCAGCATTGACGCCAACAATACCAGCACCAAGCAGTCGCTTGGACTCTGGATCAAACAGCAACTTTGTCATTCCCTCTGGTCGTGACATGGACAGCGCACGCCCACTGGCACGCCATGGAAAGACGCCTTTTTCGTAAGGAGTTCCATCTCGTTTCGCTTCTTTCTCCGTCAAACCAACCCATGCAATTTCCGGGTCTGTATAAGCAACAGACGGAATGAGTGAGGTGTCGAACCCTGATTTCATTCCAGCGATGACTTCCGCTGCAACTTTCCCTTGATGGGTTGCCTTATGAGCCAACATAGGCTGACCTGTAATGTCGCCAATTGCAAAAATTCCATCAACGTTAGTGCGCTGCTGTCGATCAACGGCGATGAAACCGTGATTGTCCACTTGAACTCCGGCAGAACTCGCATTGATCAGATTGCCATTTGGGGTACGCCCGACGGCAGCGAGGATCACGTCGAACTCTTCTGTCGATTGACCTTTATCGCTACTAAATTCGACTGACAATCTGTCTTTATCTGAACTGACTGACACGACTCGAGTTTTTGTGAGAATCTGTTCGTATTGTTTCTTGATTCGTTTCGTCAGTGGCTTAGTTAAATCAACATCCGATTCTGCAATTAGGCTATCCAGCACTTCGACAACTGAGACTTTTGAACCGAGTTCGTGGTAAACCGTACCCAGCTCAAGCCCAATAATTCCTCCACCAATGATCAGTAATCGCTCAGGAATTTCACTTAGCGTGAGAGCGCCAGTAGAATCAACAATTCTGGGGTCATCTGGAAGGAAAGGCAATGTAGCTGGTCGAGAGCCGGCCGCGATGATTGCATCTCGAAACGACACTTTGGTTTCTTTGTCGTCCTGAACGACACTCAGCGTTTCAGCATCAAGGAATTGACCGTGTCCGTGGACAACCTGAACGCCTCTTTGTTTCGCTAGGGCACCTAATCCACCAGTTAATTGCCCGACTACTTTCTCGACCCACGTACGCATTTGTTGGGAATTGATGTCGGGTTTTTCAAACTTAACGCCGCACTGCTCAATTTCATTTGCTTCACAAATCACTTTGGCAACATGAAGCAATGCTTTGGAGGGGATGCAGCCAACATTAAGACATACGCCACCCAAGCTCGGGTAGCGCTCAATCAATACAGTCTTCTTCCCGAGGTCAGCAGCGCGGAATGCCGCTGTATAACCACCAGGACCAGAGCCTAAAACAGCAACTTCGGTATCGATTTGCATGACTTGACTTGACCTACTATTTCATCTTAAATAATCGCTTTAACGAGTTGTTGTCAAAGCAATATTCGTCTAGAGTCATAAAGTAGATCGCAGACAAATTTCAAGAAACGAGCTGCTTCTGCACCATCGATCACTCGATGATTATAGGAAAGCGAAAGCGGCAGCATCGTCTTCCAGACAATTCCGCTTTCTCCTGGAAATGGTTGCAATTTGTGTCGGCTGACTCCCAAAATTGCAACTTCGGGAGGATTGATGATTGGAGTAAAAAAACGCCCGCCAATCCCTCCGAGACTTGAAACCGTAAAGCAGCCACCTTGAAAATCTGACGGCGATAATTTCCCCTCACGAGCAGCGGCACTGACTTGTTGCAATGATTTTGCGATTTCCACTACACCCAGATTCTGGATTTCTTTAATAACTGGAACCACCAGACCGTTTGGCGTATCAACAGCAACACCAATGTTGATGTACTTCTTCAGGATCAAACTTTGTGTATCCGCAGACAGCGATGAATTGAAGGTCGGGTAGTGTTGCAATGCACTAACAATTGCTTTACAGATGAAGGAAAGAATGGTGACTCGCGTCCCAGACACCCTCTGTTCAGCATCAATTTCTTTTCGAAAAAGATCAAGCTCAGTGATGTCAGCCTCATCATGGTTTGTAACATGAGGGATGTCGAGCCAGGAGCGATGCAGCCGATCTCCAGTAATCTTCTTGATTTTGTTTAATTTGACAGTTTCAAATTCACCAAATTTAGAAAAGTCAACTTCCGGAATTGGTGGTGGACCAAATGATTGGCCAACTGCTTGTGTTGGAAGATCTGTCAACGCACCTTTAATGTATTTCACAACATCTTCTTTGAGAATCCGTGCTTTCGGCCCCGTTCCGCGTATTTGCGATAAATCGGCTCCTAATTCTCGAGCGAAACGACGGACCGATGGACTCGCATGCGGTGTCTTGCCCTTTGACCGCTCAACTGGTGGTGGTAGTGAAGGTGGAAGCGACGGTAGGTTTGAACTATCTGCCGTTGGGACAGATGGATCCCAATCCTCTTGTTCAGGTGTGGACTTCTCTGGTTCTTTTGATTCAGTTGCTTGAGTTGGTGAATCTTTAGTATCGATCGTAGAATCTGATCTACTTGTTTCGACTGTTATCAGGTAGTCATCTTGTGAAATTTTGTCGCCAAGTTTGACGCCGAACTCTATGACTTTTCCAGCTACGGGGGACGGCACTTCCATGGTTGCCTTGTCACTTTCCAGTGTCAGAATCGGATCTTCGGCAGCCAGCACATCACCTACATCGACATGCATTTCGATTATCTCAACATCTGAAAAGTCGCCAATATCTGGTAAACGTACCTCCTGCGAACTTCTGTCACTGGATTGACTATCCGTTTGCTGCTCTGTTGATGAGGTGGTTTGGTTACTATCCTGTTCGTTTTCTACAGTTTCTTCAACTGAACTGGATGAAGTTTCGAGCGAGACAAGGAAGTCGCCTTCAGAGATTTTGTCGCCTACTGCTACCGCAATTTCTGCTATCGTGCCAGCGATTGGGGATGGAACCTCCATGGTTGCCTTGTCGCTCTCCAAGGTTAAAATTGGGTCTTCAATTTCAAGCACTGCACCAACAGAGACGTGCAATTCAATAATTTCTACATCAGAGAAATCACCGATATCCGGAAGAAGTACCTTTTCGATTTGACTCATCTTTACTTCAGACTATGAAATTAATGCTTGTTTAGTTGACAAGTTAACAATGGGTACTCTACCAATTCACCGGTATTCATAAACTGAGTAAAGCATAACGCTAATCTGCTGCCGGTAATCCGTAGAGAACTAGAGTGTAATCGGGTCTGGTTTATCTGGATCGATCTCAAGTTTCTTAAATGCTTGCTCAACCTTTTTAGCGGTTAATTTCCCTTCCTCCTTGAGAGCATTCAATGCGGTTGCTACAACATGGTTTCTGTTTACTTCAAAAAACCTACGTAAGTTGTCTCGGGTGTCCGAACGACCAAAACCATCAGTGCCCAGGACATGGTAGCTGCGTGGCACAAAACCGCGAATTTGATCGGCATAAACTTGCATATAGTCGGTCGCGGCGATAACGGGTCCTTCCGAAGCTTCCAAACAGGTTTCCACATAGCTCTTACGACGTTCTTCAACAGGATGCAAGCGGCTCCAGCGATTGGCTGAATGTCCATCTCTGGCTAGTTCATTAAAACTTGTCACGCTCCAGACGTCAGCAGCAACAGAGTGGTCTGATTCAAGAATTTCAGCGGCTGCAATCACTTCTCGCATTATTGTGCCACTACCCATAAGCTGAACTCGACTCTTGGATTTTGACTCAGACTGCTTGAACAGATACATTCCCTTGACGATCCCCTCTTCAACACCTTCTGGCATCGCAGGATGCTCGTAGTTTTCGTTCATGCAGGTAATGTAGAAATAAACCGACTCGTCTTCCTGGTACATGCGGCGTAAGCCGTCGTGAATAATGACTGCAAGTTCATAAACAAACGTTGGATCATAGGAAATGCAGGTTGGAATGGTCGACGCCAGCACATGACTGTGTCCATCCTGATGCTGCAGACCCTCTCCCGCGAGTGTGGTTCGACCCGCGGTTCCGCCAATCAAAAATCCGCGTGCGTGGCTGTCAGCAGCTGCCCATGCTAGATCTCCAACTCGTTGAAATCCAAACATCGAATAAAAAATGTAAAACGGAATCATTCGAATACCATGGTTACTTCCAGATGTACCCGCGGCAATCCACGAGCAGATCGCACCTGCTTCGTTGATTCCTTCCTGTAAAACCTGTCCTTCCTTAGATTCCCGATAGAACATCAACTGATCTGAATCTTCAGGCTCGTAAAGCTGTCCAAAGGGGGAGTAAATACCTAACTGTCGGAACATCCCTTCCATGCCGAAAGTTCTGGATTCATCCGGAACGATCGGTACGATATTGCGCCCAATCTCTTTGTCTCGAATAATGCTTGTCAAAATTCTGACAAAACCCATCGTTGTCGATATTTCACGGCCACCGGTACCTTTGAGTTGATTCGAAAAAATATCAAGGTCCGGAATTTTGAGAGAACCAGGAATGGGGCGACGTACCGGTAATGAGCCGCCAAGTTTTTTTCGCTGATTCAGCATGTACTGAATTTCAGGGCTTTCTTCTGGTGGTCGATAGAAGGGTGCGGAAGCAACTTCTTCATCTGTGAGCGGGATTCGGAATCGATCCCTGAACGAAATCAGTGCATCTTCTCCCACCTTTTTCTGCTGGTGGGTAATATTTTGACCTTCACCAGCTTCGCCCATACCATAGCCTTTGACTGTCTTCGCCAATATTACGGTCGGCTGGCCTTGGTGTTTCGATGCTGCTGCGTATGCGGCGTAAACCTTATGCGGATCATGACCACCTCGATTGAGACGCCAAATGTCCTCATCGGTCATGTTTGATACCATTTCGCGAAGTTCTTCATACTTGCCAAAGAAGTGCTCGCGGGTGTAAGCCCCGCCTTTCGCTTTAAATGCTTGGTATTCACCGTCTACAGCTTCTTCCATTCGCCTCTTCAGTAACCCCTTGGTATCCCGCATGAGTAGGGGGTCCCAGTATGAGCCCCAGATCAGCTTGATCACATTCCAGCCGGAACCTCTGAAGTCCCCTTCGAGTTCCTGAATTATTTTGGCATTACCACGAACTGGTCCATCCAGACGCTGCAAGTTGCAATTGACGACGAATATCAAGTTGTCTAACTGCTCTCGACCAGCCAGCGACAATGCTCCCATTGATTCGGGTTCGTCCATTTCACCATCGCCCACGAATACCCAAACCTTACGATTAGAGGTGTCGCAGAATCCACGATTGTGCAGGTACTTCATGAATCGGGCCTGGTAGATCGCCATAATTGGACCCAGGCCCATCGATACGGTTGGAAATTGCCAAAAGTCAGGTTTTAGTCGTGGATGTGGGTAAGACGGCCAGCCTTTACCATCAGCTTCGCGTCTGAAGCTGTCAAGGTCTTCTTCACTAAGGCGTCCCTCAAGAAAGGCGCGGGCATAGATTCCAGGAGCTGAATGCCCTTGAATAAATACGAGGTCACCACCGTGATTATCACTTGGTGCATGCCAAAAATGGTTAAAGCCGACATCGTACAGGGTAGCGGATGATGCGAAACTGGCGATATGTCCTCCGAGCTCAGTAGAAACTCGATTGGCCCGGACGACAATGGCTAATGCGTTCCACCGTATCAGCGAACGAATTCGCCACTCTAGTGCATGGTCGCCATCACTTCTCTCTTCCTGTGTCAGTCCGATGGTGTTGAGGTATGCAGTTGTTGGTCGATGTGGAATATGAACGCCAGAGCGTCTGGCACTTTCAATAAGCTGCTCAATCAGAAAGTGAGCCCGTTCATGACCTTCGCGTTCAATGACGCTAGACAGAGCTTCTAACCACTCTTCAGTTTCGATCGGATCGATGTCAGCAAATGTTAATGAATCAGCCATCAATTACTCGGTTTTTGAGATAGTCAACTAACTAAATTTATACATTAATCGCGAGCCCTTCCATTCTCAAATTGGCGAGTATGTAGGTCCCGATTCAACGGGGTGGTTCTATCTAGTTGACTTCGAGAATTGCTGCTTTCGAGTTTGACTTTTCCAGAACTTCAGCCAGACACCTGCCAGTATGTGAATTTTGATTTTGAATAACGGATTCTGGTGAACCGGCTGCTACAATCTGACCACCATCCGCTCCACCTTCCGGCCCTAAATCAATGATCCAGTCCGCCGACTTAATGACTTCCAGGTTGTGTTCAATAACGATAACGGTATTACCGCGATCACGAAGTTCCAACAGTACCGATAGCAGTTGTTTGATGTCTTCGAAATGCAATCCCGTAGTGGGCTCATCAAGGAGGTAAAGTGAATTCCCCGTATCTTTTTTTGACAGTTCAAGTGAAAGTTTCACGCGCTGCGCTTCTCCACCTGAAAGGGTGGTTGCGCTTTGACCGAGTCTGATGTAGTCAAGACCGACATCACTGAGCGTCTTCAATCTACGGGCAACAGGCGTGATGGCGTTGAATAGTTCCAACGCATCACTGACAGAGAGCGCCAGTACCTCTGCAATATTGAGCCCTTTGTAGGTGATTTCCAGAGTCTCCCGGTTGAACCGTGAACCATTGCAAACTTTGCACCGCACAAACATATCCGGTAGAAAGTGCATTTCGACTCGTACTAGACCATCACCTTTGCATGATTCACACCGACCACCTGGAACATTGAATGAAAATCGACCGGGACCGTAGCCGCGCGCACGGGCTTCCACGGTTCTGGCAAACAGATTTCGGATGGTTCCAAAAAGACCTGTGTAGGTTGCTGGATTAGAACGAGGTGTTCGCCCAATTGGTTGTTGATCAATACGAATGATTTTGTCGATCAATTCGAGTCCAAGAATTCGATCATATGCTGCAGCTGTGAGCTTGGTTCGATTCAATCTAGAGGCAACGGCAGGATAAATTGTTTCGTTGATTAAAGTGGATTTCCCAGAGCCTGAGACGCCGGTCACACAGCAGAAAAGTCCTAGAGGCAGATCTACGTTCAACCGCTTAAGATTGTTGCCCCGAGCACCTTCTATCCGAAGCACTCGATTTGAGTCGAATGGAGTTCTAAGCAACGGAATTGAAATACGATTTTTACCGCTAAGGTACGCACCTGTCAAGGAATCTGGAGTATTTTCAATTTCATGTGGCGTACCTGTAGCCATCACCTCACCGCCCTGCGCACCTGCTCTAGGACCAAGGTCCACAATGTAGTCAGCGCTTCGAATGGTACTTTCGTCGTGTTCGACAACAACCAGAGTATTCCCCAAATCACGTAATCTGTGAAGGGTATCCAACAGTCGCTGATTATCCCGGTTATGCAGCCCAATTGATGGTTCATCAAGGACATATGTCACCCCAACCAGTCCAGATCCGACTTGTGATGCAAGACGAATACGCTGCAATTCACCGCCTGAAAGTGAATTGGTTGCACGGTCAAGTGTTACATAGGTAAGTCCAACGCTGGACAAAAACTGTAGTCTGGTTTTGATATCTCTAATGATTCGCTCTGCAACTGTTTTTTTGTTATCGTCGTACCGAATTGATTGAAACCAGCTTAGTGCATTGCTCACATTCATGCTCGTGATGAAGTGAATGGGCTTGTCATCGACAAAAACATTTCTTGCACCGATTGACAGGCGGCTACCGCCACATTCTGAACAAGGTTTAGTTTCAAGATACTTGGACAACTCTTCGCGCACGGCATCCGAGCTGGATTCCCGCAGTCGTCGCTCAAAATTCGGAATCACACCTTCAAAAGGACGTACACTTCGGTACGTTTTGCCGTTTTCGCTAAGGTACCGCATCGAAATTTTCTGACTACCTGTACCGAAGAGTACGATTTTCTTGATTTCTTTCGGTAGTGACTCAAATGATTGGTCCAGATCGAATTTGTAGTGTTTGGCCACCGATTCCAACATGCTGTAGTAATAGCGATGACGCACATTCCACTCCGCTAGTGCACCCATGGAAATGCTCAACTTAGGATCCAATACGATCCGTTCCGAATCAAAACGGGACGTGTACCCAAGTCCACTACAGCTGGAACATGCCCCTCGAGGATTGTTAAAGGAAAAGATCCGAGGTTCCAATTCATCAAGTACGTAGCCACAGTATGGACATCCAAACCGGGTGCTGAACACTTCTCCGTTGTGCTCTATGGAACCTTCGTTATCAACCTTGCAGCAGATTAGCAATCCATCAGACAGCTGCGTAGCATTTTCAACGGAGTCAGCCAACCGTTGACGAGCCTGTGGCTTGACAACGATTCGATCGACAATGACATCAATTGAGTGTGCGATATTCTTATCCAGCTTTGGAACATTCTCTATTTCATAGATTTCTCCATCAACTCGTACGCGAACGTAGCCATTTTTTCTAAGGTCGGATATTGTTTGATCGTGTGTGCCTTTCTTGCTACGGATTAGTGGAGAGATGAGTGCGACTCGCGTACCTTCTGGTAAAGTCAGAATTTGGTCGACAATTTCCGAAATTGGTTTTGCAGCGAGTACGGAATTATGAGTAGGACAGCGCGGTTCACCCACTCTAGCGTACAAAAGTCTGAGGTAGTCATAAATTTCTGTTACAGTCCCGACAGTTGAGCGTGGGCTGAATCGAGTAGCTTGTTGGTGGATACTGATTGCTGGCGAAAGCCCCTCAATTGAGTCAACGTCAGGCTTGTCCATCAATGATAGAAACTGTCGAGCGTAGGAGGACAGGGATTCGACATAGCGGCGCTGTCCTTCAGCATAAATTGTGTCGTATGCGAGTGACGATTTACCCGAACCAGAAAGACCAGTAACGACATTCAGACAATTGCGCGGCAACTCAACGAAGATGTTTTTGAGATTGTGCGTTCGAGCGCCTCTGACAATGATTTTGTCGTCGTTCTTCATACTAAATTTGGTAATCGCAAAAACTTAATATGTTACTCTTCCTCAATCGGTTTAGCAAACAGATTAAAATGCCACTTCCTGTTTGATCCCGGTAAAACAATGTCCTACATGAAGATAGGCTGACCCGGGATTTTTATTATTGCGTTATTCCCTGCGTACTGTTATCTTCCGTCTGCAAATTGATTCCGATTGAATTCTGTGTCTGATAATCGTTTGACAAAATTCGAAAGAAATACAATCGCAACGCTTTCAAGCGTTTTGGTAATGCGATTGATTGGGCTGTTTATGATCTTGCCCGTTCTGGCTCTATACACCAATGAATTTACGCATGGAACGCCTTACCTGATTGGAATTGCACTTGGGATATACGGTTTGACCCAAGCGATTTTTCAAGTGCCATTTGGTACCGCTTCAGATCGGTGGGGAAGGCGGCCACTGATTGTCTTGGGTTTAATCGTGTTCGCCATCGGTAGTATTGTGGCAGCGCTGTCCACTTCAATATTTGGAATCATTCTGGGTCGCGCACTGCAAGGTGCAGGAACTATCTCAGCAGTTGTTCTGGCGATGGTTGGAGATGTAGTCCGTGAACCTCAAAGGCCTAAGTCTATGGCGTTTGTGGGAGTGTCCATTGGAACAGCATTTACGTTGTCTCTGATGCTCGGCCCTCTACTGGATTCATGGGTTGGCATACAGGGATTATTCTGGATCGCTGCCGCATTGGCAGCGTTCGGTGTATTGATGGTGTTGACCCTGTTGCCGAGTAAAGATCAGGCAGATTCAATTCAGACGGAACAGCATACAGAAACAAAGACAGGGCTGTTTGACCGCGATTTAGTTTCACTCTATGTAGGGACGATGGCTATTCACATGGTAATGACAGCGCTGTTTCTGGCATTCCCAATAAAGTTCATTGAGATCTCTGGCTTTGCACGCGATGAAATCTGGAAGGTATTTGTGCCAGTATTGTTGGCCTCTGTGCTTGTAATGGTCCCCTTGATTCGTTACAGTTCAAAAAGGAAACATTCAGGTCAGGTGATGATTCTAGGTGGACTTTTCTTGCTAGTTGCACAAGGTGCACTGTATATGGGTTCGCTAAGTGGAGCAATGATGCTGCTGGTTTTGGGTCTGTGGCTGTTTTTTGTCGGCTTCAATACATTGGAGGCACTACTTCCATCGACTACGGTTTCAAAAGCACCGGGGAATATGCGCGGTACGGTAATGGGAATTTTTAATGCCTGTACGTTTATTGGCACTTTTCTAGGTGGTGTTTTTGGTGGGCTGATCTACACCAGACATGAATCCGAAGGCGTGTTTCTGTTCGCGGCATTGGTTATACTGATATGGCTTACCTTCAAGCTAATTTTCAGCCGAAAGTTGGCTTGAATCATGGCATCTAATAACAAAAAGCACTAATCATTTGAAACTGAAGTTAAAGAGAAAAATATGGCTGGCCCTGGATTAAATAAAGTCACCCTGATAGGGAATTTGGGGGCAGATCCCGAACGACGTATGACCCAAAACGGTCGGGTTATTGCAAATTTAAGTATAGCGACTACAGAATCCTGGATGGATAGAGAAACTCGCGAACGCAGAAACCAAACGGAGTGGCATCGTGTGGTATTTTTTGAACCTAGAGCAGAAACAATTCTGAAGTACACACGAAAAGGAAGCAAACTCTATGTGGAAGGTCAATTGCGAACGCGAAAATGGCAGGATCAGAATGGTCAGGATCGATATACAACCGAAATTATTGGTCGAGATTTTGTATTTCTTGACCGGGTGGAAGGCGGCGCTCCACGCACCGAGTCCGATCCGTTTTCATCAGGCGAATCAAGCGGGTCAGGGGCGACAGAATCAGTGGCTGATGACTTCGATTCCGATATCCCTTGGTGATTGGGAAAATCGTCTCTTCGTAAATGGAAGTCGTAACTTAATCTGACTTCAAAGAGTCGCGGGCTCTTAGTTTGGCGGCGATGTATTCAGACTGGGGAATGTGCAATAGCCCCTTGATCTTGCGCATGAGATGCTGTTCGTTTGGATCGATGTGCTGATCAGTCAGAACAACTTTCCACATCGCCTCAATTAAGTTAACCTTTGCTTTGAATTCCCAATCACTGTTGATAATTGAAGTTAACTCATGTAGGCAGGTTGCCTGGTCCAATTCCTGTTGAGCTGATTCCAGTGTTTGTTTGATATGGGATGCATCAATATTCAGCACATTGATCAGCGTCTGTTCAATTTGAGCGAGTTCAGATTCATCGAAATGATCATCTGCACGGGCGGTTTCGATGAGCAGTGCAGTCGCAGCAGATGAGGGATTCCAAGTCCGATCGCGATTCATATCTGAGTCTTCAACCAGAAGCATCGACGTTAAGTTTTGTCTGAGTTTCGACAGCACGGCAAATCACAAGCAGTTTATTTCAAATAAAATACAGTACCAATTTTAACTGACCAGTAGCATCGTTGAAATGAACTCTAGCAAACGGCGACAGCAGTAGGAAACAAGTGACACCAAAACTAAGAGTTGGTATCGCTGGGGTTGGTTTCATCGGCAAATTGCACGCCGAACATTTTGCAGCGAATGAACATGTGGAATTGGTAGGGGTTGCCGATGTTGACCTGGATCGGAGTCGGTATGTTGCTGATTTGCTAGGATGTCCAAGTTACACTGAACCCGCAGAACTTCTTGGTAAGATTGATGCTGTGAGCATTGCCGTCCCTACGGTTATGCATCGCGAAGTTGCAGAAATATTTCTCAGGGACGGGGTGCACATGCTGATGGAAAAGCCGCTTGCAGCGTCTGTTGCTGATGCCGAAGATCTTGTTGAATTGGCACACCAGCATTCTGCCAAATTGCTGGTTGGACATCAGGAGCGATTTAATTCAGCGATTATGGAGATCGCACACCGAATTGATCGGCCGGAATATATCGACGCCAACCGACACGGAATATTCGCAGGACGAGGTGGCGACGTCGATGTCATCACAGATTTGATGATTCACGACATCGATCTGGTTTTGGCGATGATTAATGCACCCGTCAAGTCTGTTTCTGCACTCGGAGCATCAGTCATTACATCCCATGTAGACATCGCAAATGCCCGAATTGAGTTTGAGAATCAGGCCGTTGCGAATGTAACGGCCTCAAGAGTCGCAAATGATAGGCTCCGAAACTTCAAGATATATATGAGGCAGCAGTTGCTGGAACTGGATTTACTTGACCAGTCGATATTGCTAACCAATCGATCCTATGATGAAAAGGATCAATTCTCACACAGTACATCAACACAGCAGATTGATACTGTGCCCGCTTTAACACTTAAAAACGAGATTGATCATTTCGTGGAAATCCTACGAAATGGTGGTGAACCCTTTGTGTCAGGCGAAGATGCAGTACTGGCAATTCGCGTAGCACAAATGGTTCGCGAGCAAATTGGCCAGCATTGATGCCCAATTCAACAAGTATTCCCTACTTTGATCTGACTCACCAGTTTTCGAACTATCGGACAGCTTGGTTGGAAGAAATCGAGCGTCTCGGACAAACAGGAAACTTCATTCTCGGATCCGCAGTCAATCAGATTGAATCTGAACTTGCAGAATATCTAGGTGTAAATCATGTCGTAACTGTCGCAAATGGCACGGATGCCATCGTCATTGCCTTGCGGGCTGTTGGAGTCGGTTCCGGCGATACTGTCATTGTGCCGAACTTTACGTTTTATGCATCAGTTGAAGCCATATCTCTGGTTGGTGCCAAACCTCGATTTGTTGACATCTGTCAGGATGATTTCAATGTTGATCCACAAAGAATTCGCGAAGCAGTAGATGATCGCGTGAAGGCCATTCTGCCTGTCCATCTATTCGGCCTTCCAGCGAACATGGAGGAGATATGCTCCATTGGTAAGGAGTACGGAATTCCTGTAATTGAAGACGTTGCACAGGCATTTGGTAGTGTCTACGGTGACGCTTTTTGTGGAAATATCGGGGATTTTGGGTGTTTCAGCTTTTACCCGACAAAGGTGTTGGGTGCATATGGTGATGGCGGAATGATTACCACAAACTGTGAGGAGTATGCTGAGAAGCTGAGATTATTGAGAAACCACGGGATTACTGGCCCGAACCACCACGAATTAGTCGGCTGTACTAGTCGGTTAGATGCGGTTCAGGCAGTGCTATTGAGTCTTAAGCTCAAGTCAGTTTCTCAGATGATCAAGCGAAGACGCGAGCTGGCAGATCGATACCACCAGTTATTACAGGATTATCCAGTTGATTTACCGAAAGATTTACCTGACAGAAAGCACGCCTTCAACATCTTTACCATCAGGTCACCTGAACGAAACAGGATTGCCGATGCGCTGCGGTCTCACCACATTGGGTACCAGATTTACTATCCTATGCCTATCCACAATCAGACCCCTTATCAGGAACTAGGATATTCGGACGAAAAATTTCCAAAAACGATGCAAGCTTGCAGGGAAGTGCTTTCTTTGCCACTTTACCCTGAAATGCCAGATCAGCATGTTGATCGAATTTGTGAAGTTGTTTGCGCAGCACTCAACTAAAGTTGCCATCCTGACTGCGGTCTTGCTGATGACTCAAGTTGGCACGAGTAATGCGGAAGATTGCAAGTTGTCAACGCGACATTGGGCGAGTATGCACCACGCAGTTATTTCTCTTCGCCATGAAAATGGCGAAGAAACTGATCTTCGCGTGAGAATTGCTGATGAACCAAGGGAGAGAGCTGCGGGAAATCAGCACATATGTCCCAAGATCATTGACCAAAACGCTATTCTTTTTGTTTATCCTTCACCCCAAAATCGCAGTTTTCACATGAACAATGTCCATGCTGAACTCGACATTGGATTCTTTGATTCGAAGGGGCTGCTTTTTTTAGTGACGCGAATGAAACCGCCGTTGAAGGGAGGTTCAAGCTCGAACTTCTATTCACCTGGGCGTGATATCAAATACGCACTGGAAACGAAGGCTGGTTATTTTGCCGATCACCGATTGCAACCTGGCGAAGTAACTCTTAAATTCCGTTGAAATTTAAGATTGGAGGTCGGTGTTGATCCCGAGTTCCCGTAGCTGTTGGAGTGTATCTTCGAGACTAACGTGAAGGATGGCGTTTCCTCCAGCTGCTTGCCACTCATTCGTGTTTTTGATGTAGTCGTCGATCAAAATGTTTGGAGAATGATTCGAAACAGCGAAGTTCTGCTTGTTAGTTCGTCGATTGACAAGATGGATTCGCTCAGAATCTGTTAGTCCAATGTTGTTGCGAAGCCACTTTCTTTTTCCCGGATCACTGTTTGGGTCAGAGTAGGGGAGCGAAGAAAGAATATGACCACGGTAGTGAGCGACAACCTGCCAGACGCTTCTTCCACCATCCATCCACTCTAGATTCTCCCAAAAGTCAGCCTGCTCACGACAAAGTGCCCACATCTGGGAAACAGACAGTGTCTTAATTGGTTTATCGGTTAGCTTTTGAACGGCAGAAAAGAAGTCGCATAAAACACCGTCCATATCGCAATAGATGATGGGTTGAGTTGCCATCATTGAATAATCAGGTTGGCTTGTTTTGCTTGAATTTAGGGGAAAGCTATTCTTCAAGTCCGCCGTCGATCATCGATGGCTGAAGAGGTTCACCAAATTGCAGATTGCGAGACGCTCGTCGACCCAGAATTTGCTCAAAATATTTTGGCTTCAATCCGAGTCCCGGACGAATTGAACGAATATTTGATTCTGTAAATTCTTCACCTTTTGAAATGGGATATACGACATACAGCGAACGACGAATCTTGAGTATCTTTTTTTCAGAAGAAGTCGGTTCGAAGCTAGGATGACCGACTGCGACTTTTGCAACGCGTGCTGCCTGCACCAATTCCGCAAGTTCCGCAGGTTCTAATGAAAATGCGCTGTCAACGCCACCATCAGAGCGGGCCAGTGTAAAGTGTTTTTCGATCAGATTTGCCCCGAGTGCGATTGCGATGGCCGGAACGGTTGTACCAGGAGTATGATCAGATAATCCGCTCAACACATCGAAACGATCAGCAATCTCTGCCATTGTTGCTAGATTCGACTCTTTGGGGTCAGTTGGATAGGCCGAAGTGCAGTGCAAAACAACAATATCCTCTGCTCCTGCACTTCGAGCTGCTTCAATGGCTTCCGATATCTCTTCTAGATTTGCCATCCCAGTAGACATGATGATGGGTTTACCAGTGCGAGCAACATATTTAATCAGGGGCAGGTCAATTAACTCTGGGGACGCAATTTTGTATGCTGGAGCACCAAGACTCTCAAGTAAATCTACCGCGGTAGGATCGAATGGAGAAGAAAAGATAGTCAGTCCAATTTTTTTGGCATGATCAAAAATCGGACCATGCCATTCCCAGGGGGTGTAGGCCTCTTCATAAAGATCGAATAGTTGGCGTCCATCCCAAAGTCCTCCCTTCACAATGAACTCGGGAGCAGAGTGATTGATCGTAATTGTGTCAGCGCGGTAGGTTTGAATCTTTACCGCGTTTGCACCAGCTGCTTTCACTGCGTCCAGAATCTTGTAGGCTCGCTTAATGTCGCCGTTGTGGTTGGCTGACATCTCTGCCACGATATAGGGCGGATGTTCTGGTCCAATCGAGCAATTGTCTATGCGAATTGTTTTAGCCATTTCTATAGATTCCCAAGTACGAATTGATACCTACCGATTAATTCTTCAAACATTCACTAGGTTCGAACTCAACACGTGAACTCATTATTTAAAGTTTCGCATAACTAAACTGTGATATCTCATTGAATATGCAAACACTTAATTATAAGTATTACCTGTCATTCTTAGCCGAGAAAGTTCAGATTATACTGGTGGAGCAGCTCAATGGATTCGTACACCTTGTCGAGTTCGAGATTGACGGGTAATCGCTCCTTGGCAGCGAAGTGAAGATGTTCGTCTTGTGAATTTTGATCGAATCGTTTGGTTCGACTGAAAGCAAGTGTGGCTTTGTCATCGGCGATATAGTGAATCGTCGAAACGAAGTCATAGGCAGGCGCAAACGCATCATAGCACTAGTCCAGACAGATTGGAGACTTTCTTAGAAGGTGTACTTCAGCATGTCCAACTAAAGTGTCAAAAGTCAATCTGCGAATGACAATGTCAGCATAACTTCTTTCGATGCAGATGAAAGAAGCAGTGTGGCGCCTGAATAAAGGAAGACGAGTAGAGCGTGCCTAATTATCTGTCTGGAGCAAATGGATACCAGTGAGTGACCTGAATGAGCAGGACGTAGATTGTATTTTAGGTAGACGCGCTGAAATCGTTAGATGTTCCCATGATCTGTAGTTCACAGTTACATAAGCAATTCATACCAAGAAAGTGAGTATGAAATTAGTGAAAACACAGGTCCTGAAGGATATTGAATCATAAATCACTAATCATTACTCATGATTGCCTTTCCCTTTCTTTTTCAACTCGAAGCGTCGTAGTTTGAATATCAAGATTTGGCTCTCGAAATCATTTGCTGAACAGCTGAGTTTGTATTGATGGCGACTACTTCTACGTCTTGGTGTCGGTTCGGGAAAACGCGAAATATTTCGTCAGCAAAAGCTTGGCCTACAGTTTCTATCATATTGAAATCCAAGATTACTTTTTTGAATTGTTCAACCCGCGCCATCAACCTCTTTGCTTGAGATCGAGAAATTAAATTTTCACTGTTGTATTGTGCCAACCGAACTGGAACAATGGTTATTGAAAAGGCATAATCATCACCAGATGAGAATTTGTCAAAAATTTCTTTTGCTGTTCTCGAAACATGATTACCCAGTTCCATAGAGATAAATGACCCTTTGATACGCTCCCTGTTTTGCAGAATCCAATCTTCCGATTCGCTAAAATTATGGCTAAAGAATGTTTTGCCTGACAATAAAGCGAAATCATCAAACACTCTCGAGGTGAAAAAGATTCCTTGACCTGAGTGGTTTGCAGGATCGGTTGTCAACTTACCTTTGGACAATTCAAGCACAGCATGTCTCTCGTCCAGCAATCCAAATTGATTTTGAATTTTAGTTAAAATTCCAATTCCGTCATCTATCAAAACAATTTTGACGCCAGCCGCAGTCTTTTCGACTTCCACGTCAACGAAATTTCCATTGGAATGATCAATGGCATTATTGAACATTTCCGTAAAACCGTAATGCCAAATATCCAAAACATTTTCAGGAACATCATCTAGTAAGACTTCAATATCATTTCTCCACACAACGTCTTCAGCCAATTGGCTGTCTAACGGATAGCGTTTTTCCCAACTAGTAGAGCGAAGTCGATAAGTTCGGTTCATTGTAACTCCCTCTGCATCCAGCACTTGATCGGCTATCAATTTGTTTAAGTGCTGGTTGACTGCTTGCCGAGAGATGGAATATTCAATTGAAGTTAGTTTTGCAATTTCATTTGGAAACTGATTTACATTTTGAATGATGAATTTCCGAATTTCTTGGCTTTTATTTTTCATGCCATCCTTAGTTATTGACAAGTAAAAAGTAAAATTTTATCAATAATTATCAAATAATTTACAATGTTTGTCAACTCTATCAGTGGGCTTACATGGAATCCAAGAAGTATTAACCGATAATTTGTGCAGTTTTCAAATACTCTTCAATAGTACGGACAGCCCTGTTGTCAAGTGGTATATGTGTATATTCTGACTTCCAATACTGGTGCAACAGTTCAACGGTTTCGTGCGCCGTGACAAGCACGAGTTTGACTGGCAATCGCTCCTTAGCACCGAGCTGAAGTACTTCGTCTTCTTAAATTTGATTAAAGCGTTTGGATTAACCGAAATAGAGTAAGACTCTGTCAATCGCGATATAGGGAATAGTCGAATCGAAATCATAGGCAGGAGCCAACGTAGTATCGTGCTTGTCCGGGTAGATTAGAAACCACATTGTGAGGTGTATGTCAGTATGTCCAATTCAGATGTTTGTCATCGTACCGCGAGACAAATGTATCGAAACTGAGGCTTTTCTTAAACCAAATCGAACTATGTACTGTAGAACATAATCTTTATTTATCAAAGGATTATTTTAGACATATTATCTAATCAGTATGGAAAAGACGAAACTCTATATTTGAAATCTGCTTGAAATCAATAAATGTGAAATCCCAGAAACAAAATTACAATTTTTGGCTGATCGTGTTAATAAACCAAGAACATGAACGGAGCGTAAACTCATGAATCCAGTAGAAACACATTTGCAAGATGGCATTTTCACGATTACACTATCACGTCCGAAACAGTTCAATGCTCTGAACTGGAATATGCTGAATGGTTTAAATGAAGCTGTCCAATTGATTGAAGGCAATTCTGAGGTTCGCTGCGTTGTTATTGAAGGGAAAGGCGATAACTTTATGGCTGGTGGCGATATCGTGTATTTTCATGACATGATTGATGCCGAAGCTGATGAAAAACGAAAAATATTCAGTGAGTTAATATCGAATGTTCATCAATTAGTTGAGCGATTGGCAAATCTGCCAGTTCCTGTCATTGCAAAGGTACGCGGCGCCGCGGCAGGATTTGGAATGAGTTTGGTGACCGATTGCGATCTTGCCATTGGTACAAGAAACTCATTCTACACATCTGCTTACAACCTATTGGGTACTTCACCCGATGGTGGTAGCACTTTCCATCTGCCTCGATCTGTTGGAATGAAAAAAGCGATGGAAATAGTATTGCTGACAAAAAGATACTCTGCTGATGAAGCGCTTGAAATCGGATTGATCAATCAGGTTGTCGATGATGAAGATCTGGATGCCACTGTTGAAAAAGCAGCGAACCAAATTGCAAAGACTGCGCGTTTAGCTGTG
This sequence comes from Gammaproteobacteria bacterium, assembly GCA_022823405.1. Lineage (GTDB taxonomy): Bacteria > Pseudomonadota > Gammaproteobacteria > Arenicellales > JAJDZL01 > JAJDZL01. The sequence continues at coordinate 28,846 of JAJDXD010000063.1, read as the reverse complement.
TCAAACGCAAAAAGACTGATCAGGCAATCGTTCCAGAATGATCTCAACAAACAACTGAAGTTGGAGCAGGAACTGTTTATAAACTGTGCTGTTTCAGGCGACTTTGCTGAGGGTGTACGGGCTTTTGTCGAGAAAAGACCGGCTAAATTTGATTGAGAATTGAGCGAAGTAAGTATCGTTTTTGCTGCTCAAAAAGCTACCAATCTTGCATTTGAGATTGTGTCTCTCAACTAAATTTGAGTTGTTATTTTGAGCTGAATCGGATAAATTAAGCATTCCGGCTAACCACTCTACTCCTTGCCCTGTTAACGCCGGTAAAGTAGGGCTAATATCCGAGAGGAGATCTTATCTATGCGTCATTATGAAATTGTCGCCCTGGTACATCCCGACCAGAGTGAACAGCAAGATGAAATCATTGATCGCTACCGTAGAATCGTTGAAGATTCAGGTGGTAAAGTACACCGTTGCGAAGACTGGGGTCGGCGAAAACTCGCCTATCCAATTCAGAAATTGTTTAAAGCTGGGTACTTTCTGATGAATATCGAATGCGAACCATCAGTTAAAGAGGAGATTGAGACGGTATTTCGCTACAACGACTCAATCATTCGAAGTCTGGTTCTGCGAAAGGACGGCCCAGTCACTGATCAGTCTCCAATTCTCAAACAGATTATCAAGAAAAAAGCTGAGGAAAAGAGGCAAGCTGAAGAGGCAGCGGAGGAAGCGCGAAAGGCGGAGGAAGCACGTAAAGCTGAAGAAGCGCGAAAGGCTGAAGAAGCCAGACAAGCCGAATTGGCTGCTCAGAAAGAAGCCGCTGAAGCTGAAGCGGCAGCGGAATCGGCTGAGCAAGAAAGTCAAAATGGAGATGTGCCGGACAGCGAAGATACTGAAAACGCTGTTGAGTCAGTTAGTACAGATGAGACAGATGATGATAATGAAGAGGTGACGTCATGAACCGCCGGGCAAGAAGGAAAAAGTTCTGCTATTTCACTGCAAATGGAATTACCGAAATCGATTACAAGGATATCGAACTTTTGGAAAATTTCATTTCTGAATCCGGGAAAATTTTCCCCAGCCGCAGTACCGGGACTAAAGCAAGGTATCAGCGCCAGTTGACTCACGCAATCAAATTGGCTCGATATCTTTCTCTTATTCCCTACACCGATTCTCACGGCTGAGGTGAATGAACTATGAAAGTAATTCTGCTTGAATCTGTTGTAAAGCTCGGTGAATTGGGTGACGCGGTTGAGGTCAAACCTGGGTATGCTCGAAATTTCTTGATTCCTCAACGAAAAGCGGTTCGAGCGACCGCTGAAGCGATGGCTGCTGTTGAAAGCCGACGAGAGGAGCTTTTGAAGCAAGAAAAGGCTCGCTTGGATGTTGCCAAGGTACGTGCGGAAAGTGCGATCAAGGAACTCACCATTTCTAGACGTGTAATCGACGAAGAGGGACGTTTGTTCGGTTCAGTTGCAGCCAATGACATTGTTTTAGCTGCTGAAGAACACGATACCGAAATACTTAGATCAGAACTTCTGATGCCGGAGGGTAACATCAAAAACACTGGAGAGTACACTATTCCTGTGGTTGTTCATCCAGAAGTACGATTCGAAATCAAGGTTACAGTGATATCCGAAAGTCCGGGTGAGTTGCCTGAAGAGTCTCCAATTTCCGAATCAGAAACTACCGATTCAGATGAACCTGCTGGCGATGAGACATCGACGGAGTAAGTGAATCGAGTGTCGCAGGAAAGCTTACAACGAGAAGCTCCAGACGACTCTGCAATCGCGGCCAGATACAACGAAAGTTCTTCTCTTTCTGGACAGCGGGTAATTCCGAATAATCTGTATGCTGAGCAGGCGTTGCTTGGCGCAATTCTTATCGACAACACCCAGTTCGATAGGATTACTGGCTATCTTGATACGAGTGACTTTTATCAACAAAAGCATCAGGCGATTTTTGGTGCTTTTTCGAGGTTGCTTGAAAAGTCTGAAAATGTTGATCTGGTAACAACTCGAACAGCACTCGAACAATCCGGAGACTTGGAAAAAGCGGGTGGAATTGAATACCTGCTGGAATTGGCTAACGAGACACCGTATGCCGGAAATATAGAATCGTACGCCAAAATCGTACATGATTGCGGACTTCTGCGCAGGCTGCTCCGTTGTACTCACGATATTCGTCGAATGGTTCTTGATTCAGGTGAATCTCCTGCTACAGAGGTGCTAAGTAAATCTCAACATTTGATTTACGACATTGACAGGGAAGAAAAATCCAATGTTGGCCTGACGCCATTTAAAAATTCAGCGAAAGAAGCATTCGATAAGATTGAAAACCTGTTTAGGAATCCTCCAAGCGAAGGAACGACTGGCGTTCCTTCTGGATTTGTTGAACTCGACAACATGACGTTGGGCTTTCAACCATCTGATCTCATCATTATCGCTGGGCGCCCCAGTATGGGGAAAACTGCATTAGCGCTCAACATAGCCGAATACGCAGCAATCCAGAAAAAGCTTCGAGTCGCTATTTTTAGCCTTGAAATGTCAGGTGTTTCACTAGCAACTCGTTCGCTGTCGTCGTTGAGCACCATTGACTCAAAACGGATACGAGACGGCAAACTCGGCGTAGGGGTAGAGGCAGATAACGCGTGGCGGAGACTTGCTGTTGCCTATGATCTGCTGAATGACGCACAAATCTACATTGATGACACCTCCGGACTGTCACCGATTGAAATTTCTGCTCGTGCAAGACGCATGCATCGTGAAAGAGGTGGATTGGATCTTGTGATTGTGGATTACCTGCAATTGTTGCAGATGCAGAGCAAGTTTGAAAATAGGGTTCACGAAATCGCAGGGATTACTCGCGAGCTGAAGTTTCTCGCAAAGGAGTTGAAGATCCCAGTCATTTGTTTATCTCAGTTAAATCGAGCTGCTGAGAATCGTAATCGACCGATCATGGCAGATTTGCGTGACTCTGGAGCAATTGAACAGGATGCTGACCTGGTATTGCTCATTCATCGAGAAGTGAAATTCGATAAAAATACCAAGGATCAAAACATGGCCGAGATCATTGTTGCCAAGCACCGTAATGGTGAAACAGGTAAGGTTGAACTGTGGTTTATTGAGGAATGCACACGATTCGAAACCCCCGCCAAGGATGAATACGATATCTAATCATCAATGTATCCTGAATTGAGCCTATCCTCCTGAGCCCAGGGATCATGCACGTTTATGGCTCTGTTAACCTAGCCGCGTTACTGCACAATCTGTCGATAGCCCGCCAACATGCGCCAGCTGCGCGAGTGATGGCAGTTGTAAAAAAGGATGCGTATGGACACGGGCTGATTCGGGTTGCCAAGACTCTTGAATCAAATGTAGAAGGGTTCGCTGTAGCCAGCGTGGATGAGGCAGTCAATCTGAGAGAATCTTCAGTTGATAAACCAATAACCATTCTGTCAGGGTTTAGTTCACCGGATCAGGTTATTTTGCTAAGTCGCCACTCATTGGAGCCTGTCATCTACTGTGATGAGCAGTTCAAAATGCTGGAGTCGGCCAAATTTGATCAATTAGCGATTTGGATCAAGTTTGATACGGGAATGAATCGTTTGGGTTTTTCGATAGAAGACTTTGTAAAACCGATCGAAAGGGCTATGTCAAATTCTTCAATTCGAATCAAGGGGCTGATGACGCATTTTGCGTGTGCTGATGACCTAAATTCACAGTTTACAAGCCAGCAGATCGATCAGTTTCATCGCAATTTTACAAACTGGCAGCATTCCATAAGCCTCGCCAACTCAGCGGGTATACTGCGCTGGCCAGAAAGCCGGGTAGGGTGGATTAGACCTGGAATCATGCTTTACGGAGCTTCACCCTTTCCTGAAATCCCTGCCCACCAACTTTGCCTTAAACCAGTGATGAACCTTTATTCGAAGATTATTTCCAAAAAGAAACTGTCAGCAGGTGCGAGCGTCGGTTATGGATGCACTTGGAAGTGTACTGAAAATACACAAATCGGGATCGTCGCTGCAGGATATGGAGACGGTTATTTTCGAAGTGCTTCCAGCAATGCTAAAGTGTTGATTAGAAACCGTAAGGTAAACGTAATCGGTCGCGTGTCAATGGATTCACTAGCGGTCGATTTAAACCAGGTTCCAGACGCAGAAGTCGGCACTCCAGTTAAATTATTTGGAGACGGCCTGCCCGTCGAAGATTTAGCGGTTGCGGCTGGCACGATACCATACGAAATTTTCACCAGCCTCAATCCTCGGACAGTCACGCTGACTGAAGAGTGACATTCTAGTCAAATCGCAGCAACTCATTCAACGAAGTTTTGCTACGGGTTTTTTCATCGACCTGTTTGACAATTACTGCACAGTACAGACTGCAATTTCCGTCAGAGGAGGGCAGTGATCCCGACACCACTACCGAACCCGGTGGCACATAACCGAAGGTTGTTTCCCCAGTATTTCGATTGAAAATTTTTGTACTCTGACCGATGTACACGCCCATTGAAATCACAGAACCCTGACCGACTATAACGCCTTCAACGATTTCGCTTCTGGCACCAATAAAGCAGTCGTCTTCAATGATGGTTGGTGTTGCCTGAAGTGGTTCAAGCACGCCGCCTATTCCAGCACCTCCGGACAGGTGGACATTCTTGCCAATTTGTGCGCAAGATCCCACTGTCGCCCAAGTGTCGACCATTGTTCCTTCGTCAACATATGCTCCAATATTCACATAGCTTGGCATCAACACTACATTTCGGGCAATAAATGCACCGTTGCGGACAGTTGCTGGCGGAACGACACGGTATCCACCTGCAATAAAGTCCTGTTCGCCAAAATCAGTGAACTTCCGGTCGACCTTGTCAAAATAAGTGGCGTTTCCATCACGTATGACGGAATTCTCTTTAATACGAAACGATAGCAATACAGCTTTTTTGACCCACTCATTCACATGCCATTGGCCGTTAAGTTTTTCGGCGACCCGTGTTTTTCCGTCATTGAGTGCCGCTAGGGTTTCATCGATTGCCTCGCGTACATCAGCTGGGCAGTTATTCGGACTGATCGTCGAGCGATGATCAAACGCAGCGTTGATTGTTGATTCCAGATTATTCATGAATGCTCCTTGAGTTGAGTACTTCGTCGACTTTTTGAATGTGTCACGCTGTCCACTGCTTGTCGAATGTCATCTGCAAGAATAGATTGAGTTTTTTTGTCTGCCAGGTAATTTCCATCCCGATCAACAATGAAAAATACATCTCGAACCCGAACGCCACTGGTTGTAATTTTCGCAGACAACAGTTTGATTCTGTGTTTCAGCAGAGTTCGAACCACAAGGTACAAGAGTCCAGGTCTGTCTCTGGCGGAAATTTCCATCATTGTATAGTCGCTGCCGGATGAGTGGGAAAATACCGCCCGTGTTGGAAACTGCATGTGTTGTGCAACCCGATGGGGTGCAACAGATCTTGGACTGTGTTCAATTTTTCGATTGATGATGGAATGGTAAACTTCGTCTTCACTGCTCCTAAGATATCGCTCTGACTGACTCGCGTACGAATCAGGGGTAAGCACGACAAATGTATACGCAGTCAGTCCGTTCGGCAGTGGATGCATCCTGGCTTCAACTACGTTGAGGTGCTGCCTGTCTAGTGCGCCTGCAACAATAGTAAAAAGTTCATCAGAACTGGTGGCAAACACGAGCACCTGAACAACTTCAATCGATGGATGAGTACGAAAAGCAACCAGTGGAAAATCAATCGCGCTGGCATTCGACAGCTGTTCAACATGCCATGCAATGGTGTTGGCATCGTAACTCAAGAAATAGTCATCATCCAGCAATTCCCAAATCCTTTGGGCTGAAGTTTTTAATCGAGGTTGTTTATTCAACTGTGCGAGGGAATCAAGTTGAACTTCCTGAATGCGCGGCATAACTTCATCGTGAGGTAGCGTATTGGTCAATAACGCTCTGGACGTTGCAAGAAACAGGTGTTCCAGCATTTTGCCTTTCCAGTCATTCCATACGTTAGGACCGGTGCCACGCATGTCAGCAATAGTTAAAAGGTACAGATTGTCGAGATGCTCCTGATTGCCAACTTTGGTTGCAAATCTTGAAATAACCTCCGGGTCATTGAGGTCTTCTCTTTGGCTGGTAAAACTCATGGCAAGATGATGTCGTACAAGCCAGGCAACAAAATGTGCATCGTATTCACTCATTTTTGCGTCCTTGCAAAATTTATAGCTTTGAACTTCACCAAGTTGTGAGTGATCACCGCTCTGGCCTTTGGCGATGTCATGAAATAGTCCTGCAAGGAAAAGACGTTCTGGTTTGACAAGTCGTTTCATGGCTTCCCAGGCAGCGGGTAGTTCTTGGGCTGTTTCCGGCCGGGTTAATTGGTGTAAGTGCCAAATAACGTTAAGAAGATGAGCGTCCACGGTATAGACATGAAACAGGTCATATTGCAATTGACCTGTAATCTGCTTAAATTGCGGGATCAGTCTTCCCAGCAGATTTGTATCATCCATCAGCTTAAGGGTTTCTGTTAAACGTTGCTCTTTGCTGAAAATGTTGATCAATGCTGCCTGGACATCCTGTCTAAGCCTTAACTGCCGATTGATGAGTCGCCTTTTTGAACGCATCAGCCTTAGAGTGCTGGATCGAACACCTCGAATTTTTTCATGATTTTGAAACAGCGTGCAAGCTTCAACCAGAATCTGCGGAAATTGATCAATCTGGGCTGGGTTAGCAAAGTCGAGATATCCGTCGACTAGCCTGAATCTTTCGTTAATCGCCTTGATCTTGTGGCGTTTTGGTGCAAAGATTGTTTCGTACAAGTGTTGCTGAAGCATGGACGTAATGTGCCGCAATTCTTTTACAGTTCGAAAATACGGTTTCATGAGCTTTTCGACGGCTTTGTTTGAATCATCATCAAAACATCCGAAGACTTTTGCTAACTTAACTTGGTGGGCAAACAGCAGTCGGTCTTCACGCCGACCAGCGACGATGTGCAAAGCGTTTCGCATTTTCCAGAGATAGTTTCTGCCGCGAATAAGAGATTGATACTCTTCCTCGAGAAGAAAACCGTGCTCAACCAAGCCGTGTAGATCCCGACCACCGAAATATCGCATTGCAATCCACATGATGGTGTGGATATCCCGAAGCCCACCAGGTCCTTCCTTTACATTTGGCTCGAGATTGAAGGCTGTATCGGCAAATTTGTGATGTCTTGTTTCCAATTCATCCAACTTGGCCTGATAGAACTTTCGAACTGGCCATACCTTGCTCTTTTCCAACGTTGGTTTCAGTTGGGAAAACAGCTCATTCGACCCTGCGCAGTAACGGGCTTCGAGCAGGTTAGTCATGACGGTGATGTCGTTTCGAGACTGCTTGACACAATCCCCTAATGTCCTGATACTGTGTCCGATTTCGTATCCAATATCCCAGAGAAAGCGAACAAATTGCTCAATCATCGGCGCATATTTTTCTTGAACACCGTTGTCGATAAGAATTAAGATGTCGATATCAGAGTAAGGATTGAGTTCCTCTCTTCCATAACCGCCTACCGCAACCAATGCCATGTCTTGATTGCACGCAGGTTGTTGCATCATTTCGTTCCATGCGTCTTTCAATATTGAATCGACTGAATTGACTCGAAACTGGACAAGGCGTACTGGCCTGACGTTCCTGTCGTGCATTTGGTTGAGTTTGCTTGCGCTATCGTTGATGCGCTGACGAAAATCTCGTATGTTTGCGTCAATATGCAAAGCAGCGGTGGACACGTGCTTTCTCATTCAAGTTGGGTTGGTTGTTCCCTGAATAATTTGGAAGTTAGGAGTCAGGCTGTTTGGGAATTGTCAGAAAGCGTGAGAATTTCATACCCTGATTCGGTTACAAGCACAGTATGCTCCCACTGTGCTGACAGGCTTCCATCACTGGTTACAACGGTCCACCTGTCTGCCTGAAGTCGGGTTTCTTTTTTTCCGGCGTTTACCATGGGTTCAACTGTAAAGGTCATACCCTGTTCCAATTCAATTCCGGTATCGGGCTTTCCGTAGTGCAGGACATGTGGTTCTTCGTGAAAACGACGTCCAATCCCATGCCCACAATACTCACGAACAACGGAATACCCATGAGATTCCGCGTGTTTCTGTACAGCATATCCAAGATCACCTAAACGAGTTCCCGGCTTTATGGTTTCAATTCCGCGCATCATGGCCTCATAACAGATTCGGCTCAGTCGAGAAGCTTTGATGGAGGGCTTTCCTACAAAGTACATTCTGCTCGTGTCACCATGAAAATCGTCTTTAATAACAGTAACATCGATATTGATTGTGTCACCTTTCTTTAAAACTCTGGGACCTGGGATGCCGTGACAGACCACGTTATTGATTGAAGTGCAAATGGACTTTGGGAATCCTCTGTAGTTCAACGGTGCGGGAATCGCATTGAGTTCATTGACGATGAATTCGTGACAGATTGAATTGAGCTCATCCGTTGTAATACCAACTTTGACATGTTCTCCGATCATGTCAAGCACGGAAGCGGCCAAGCGACCGGCAGTGCGCATCTTTTCAATTTCGTCAGCGGATTTGATACTTATTTTGGACATTAGCGTTCGTAGCAGGCTGAATTTGCAGTCTCCGAGTTACGGAGCAGGGTGCTATGCACAAGGAACAAGATTTCCATATTTTAATCGGTGTGGCTGACATTGATTCGATTCCTGTCAGAAACTCATATTCGTAAATTGATCGACTTGAAAACCAAGTTCTCAGGGGTGTGCAACCGACAATTACATTCAATTCAAATCGTAATAGCTTTTGTCATAGGAGCGAATGTTTTTGCAAACTCAAATGATTTCGTTCAGTTAACTTACCGTTAGTCGGCGGGATTTTCAGAGAATGAACTCTGATAAACTTACTCCATCGTTCAGTAAACACCAGCAATACATAGTAAAATAGGGCGCTTCATATTCTCACATGGATTTTCATTGTCTGTCAGGGTGCCTAATGGGTAGGCAGAGCAGTGCCATGGTTGTTAAACCCAAATCAAAGGAGAAAATTCGTGACTGACGTAACCATGCGCCAGCTGCTTGAAGTTGGTGTGCACTTCGGACATCAAACCCGCTTCTGGTGTCCCAAGATGAGCCCATACATCTATGGGCATCGAAACAAAATTCACATCATCAATCTTGAAAAGACACTGTCTATGTTCAATGATGCGATGAATTACCTAGGCGCTGTAGCTAGCAAGCGTGGTTCTGTAATGTTTGTCGGGACTAAATCTCAGGCTGGGGCAATCGTTCAGGCAGAAGCGCAACGTGCCGGATCGCCATATGTTTATCATCGATGGCTGGGCGGCATGCTGACGAACTATACAACAGTCAGGCAGTCTGTCGACCGACTGAAAGAACTTGAAGATCTGATTCAGTCTGAGAGTTATTCAAAGATGTCTAAGAAGGAGGCGATGAGAATCGAGCGGGAAAGATTTCGTTTGAATCGCAATCTTGCTGGCATTCGAAACATGAAAGGCCTTCCTGAAGCGTTGTTTGTTGTTGATGTCAAACATGAAAACATTGCAATTAAGGAAGCCAATAAACTGGGAATTCCCGTTGTAGCAATCGTTGACACGAACTGTGATCCTGAAGGTGTCGATTACGTCATACCTGGCAATGATGATTCGATCAGCGCAATCAAGCTTTATTGCAGATATGCGGCAGACGCGGTATTAAACGGTTATGCCACCATTCAGAATGATCCATTCATTCACGACAGCGATGTTGAAGGTGATGTCGAAGCAATGGTTAATACAGGTGTGACATCTGCCAAGGCAGCAGTTGCGCCAGATGACAGCGAGCTCGCACCCGAGTTGGCTAGTGACTCAGGTGAGCCGCTACCAGACACAGATGGCACAGTAGTGGAAGAAGCGGCTACTGAACCGGAACCAACAGTTGATCAGTCTGCGGATTCAGATTCAGATTCAGAATCTGAAGAAAAGGAACAGGAAACCGAAGCGACAGCCGAATAGATCGAACAGTACTCGTCGTTAAAGCGGAGAAATGACGGCGATCTGTTGCAGCAGACAGATCAGCGTGCGTAATTTACGTCGCAGAATTAGATAAGTCACTCGACCACGTTCAGGAAAAGCAGCGAGTTTTCTTACAAGGGGCGAGTATTCAATCAAAATCCACTATGGAGGGATAATCAATTGGAAATCACAGCAGTCATGGTAAAGGAACTTCGCGAAATGACTGGCGCGGGAATCATGGATTGCAAGAAAGTGTTAGCCGAATGTGGCGGCGACCAGGAAAAAGCAATTGAATTACTGCGCATCAAAGGTGCGCAAAAAGCTGAATCTCGTGCTGGCCGAACCGCTACTGAAGGGATTGTTGTTTGCCAGGTGTCGCCGGAACGAGATTGCGGGGCACTGGTTGAAATCAATTCTGAAACTGACTTTGTGTCGCGAGGAGATGTATTTCGCGCCTTCGCACTGCCTTTGGCCGGCATCGCCCTTTCAATCGGTGAGGATTGTGAAGACCTCAATGTTCTGAGCGGATTGCCTTTCGATGAATCAGGGAAGACTGTTGAAGATGCGCGCCAGGAAATGTTACTGAAAATTAGCGAGAATATTTCGATTCGTCGTATGACAGTCATCAAGGCTGCCACAGGTTCAAAAATTGGCAGTTATGTTCACCGTGAAAGACTTGGTGTAATGGTTGAGATTGCTGGTGGCGATTCTGACAGTATTGCAGACAGCATGTCAGTGCACGTTGCGGTCATGAAACCCAAGTGGGTTGATGTCGATGACATTCCTTCCGATGTAATTGAAGGTGAAAGCAGAATTTATCTAAGCCAGGCGCAGGAAACTGGCAAACCGGAATTTGTTCTTCAGAAAATTGTCGATGGCAAAATCAACAAATTTTCAAATGAAAACACATTGATGAATCAGCCATACTATGATGATGAAGACAAAAAAGTCAGCACCCTGCTCAAAGAAGTCGGGGCATCAGTGACTCGTTTTTGCCTGATGGACCTTGGAAAGTAATACAACGTCATATCGTTTTGTCTGACGAACTTCCAGTTGATTCGAATTTCGATACTGTTCTCTACAAGCTGAGCGGGGAAATGCTCGGTGGTGAACGGGGAATAGGGTTGGATGCAGACGAACTGGACCGAGTCGCTTCAGAACTGATTTCCGTCGCCAGCGCGGGAATTAAAACAGGTGTTGTTGTCGGCGGTGGGAACCACTTTCGGGGAGCTCGCAATTCGGCTATCTCAATTTCGACACTGAGAGCGCATCAGATGGGTATGCTGTTCACCATCGCTAACGCGATCGCGTTGGAACAGGCACTGCAGAGCCAGGGAGCAGCGGCAGTCGTGCAGTCTTCGGTCGCTGTACCCTCAATCGTTGAACTGTTTGATGGTGTTTCGTTTACTCAACATCTGGACAACGGTACGATTGTGGTCTTCGCTGGAGGTACCGGTTGCACACACTTCACTACAGATACGGCGGCAAGTCTGCGCGCCATCGAAATGAAAGCAGATATATTGCTGAAAGCCACTGATGTTGAGGGTGTTTACGATAGCGACCCCGCTAAAAATAGCGAAGCAAGGATGTATGATTCTTTAAGTTTTGACCAGGTTCTCGCGGATAATCTAACGGTAATGGATGCAGCGTCGATTGCACTATGCAGAGAACATCAGATGCCAATTCGCGTATTTAACGGCTCCATACCAGGCAATATTAGTATGGCTGGATTTGGCGGTCACGTGGGTACGTTGGTACACTTCTAAAATTGGGGAATGAACAATGCTTGAAGAACTTGTTTCTGACGCCGAAGACAGGATGAAAAAATCAATCGCAAATTTGCGGTTGGAACTTTCGAAATTACGAACCGGACGGGCCAGTACGGCGTTGCTCGATCAGATTCGAGTTGATTACTATGGAACGTCGTCTCCTCTCAATCAGGTTTCCACTGTGACCGTGAGTGACCCGCGTACTATCAGCATCAGTCCTTGGGACAAGTCCATGATACCTGTCATTGAAAAAGCCATTATGGAATCTGACCTGGGTTTAAATCCGATGAGTGCCAGTGAAACGATTCGCGTGCCGATTCCCTCACTGACAGAAGAGCGTCGAATTGAAATCACCAAAATTGCAAAGTCTGAAGGTGAAAGCTGTAAAGTTGCGATCCGAAACATTCGAAGGTCCTGTAACAGTGACCTTAAGGAATGGCTGAAGGAAAAGGAGATTACCGAAGATGACGAGCGCTTAGGTCAGACCCAGGTTCAAACCCTGACAGATCGTTTTGTCGCTTCAGTTGACGAAATCGTCGCAGAGAAAGAAAACGAGATCATGACGGTTTGAGGCAACATCAGACTATCAATATTCAATTCAGAGCCCTATGACCGCTGCTGATTCATCACCGTCAAGTTCAGTCGGCCCGGTTCACATTGCTGTTGTTATGGATGGCAATGGCCGCTGGGCGAAGACACGTGGTTTCAGTCGCCTGGAAGGTCATCGACGCGGCGTTGAGAACGTTCGAACAATGGTCGAAAATTGCGTTCGCCATGAAATCCCCTATTTAACTTTATTTGCATTTAGCAGCGAAAACTGGCGCCGTCCAAAGAAGGAAGTTGCGTGGTTGATGCGTTTGCTGGATGGCGCATTGGATCGTGAAGTCAAATCACTTCACTCCAATGGTGTGCGACTGCGATTCATTGGAGACCTTGCATCATTAGCGGCCGGCATACAGAAAAAGATTCATCAGGCCTGTGAACTGACCCGGGAAAACTCAACACTTAATTTAACCATTGCAATCAACTACGGTGGACAATGGGACCTCGTTCAGGCTTTCAGAAGAGTGTTGATGGCCGTACAGCGCGGGGAGATGTGCCCGGATAATCTATCTGCTCAATTGATTGCTGATAATCTCAGTACTGCGCAAACGCCAAACCCAGACCTTTTTATTCGAACGGGTGGTGAACAGCGTATGAGCAACTTTCTCTTGTGGCAGTTGGCTTACACTGAGTTGTATTTCACAGATACTTACTGGCCGGACTTCGACACCAAAGAGTTTGAATTGGCACTTGAATCCTTTGCGTCGAGAGAAAGGCGTTTTGGTGGAGCGGAACATGATGCAGTTGAAATGGAAGTTGAAGATGTTCATGCGTAACGCACCACTGAATATTACTTTAGGAGCGCTTAAGTCAAGGCTTTCGCAGTAACCTCAATTTCTGACGTCAAGTGGGCAATGTAAATGAATTACAGGGAGCCTGCATATTCTTCGATCATATCGGTCAGCAACCTCGACAATCGTACGCATGTGACACAGGTATGCGTTGCGAATGCGAAGCACCGTTGATGATTGGAAACCGCTTTCATTCAGTAAGTACGTCAATGCTCAAGCAGAGAATCATCACTGGGTTTGTCGTTGTTCTTGCGCTGTTTTCGGGTGTTTATTTTCTGCCACCGTTGTGGTTTTTCATTGTCCTGATAGCAATCGGTGCTGCCGCTTCCGTTGAGTGGGCAAAAATGTCCCAGTCAATGGGTAAGCTGGGTGTCGCAGTCTATCCGTGTGTGGTGATTGCACTTTCCTTGGCCCTATATTATTTCCGGGACTTTGCCATTCTGCTTTATTTGGTAGGTACAGCGCTCTGGCTCGCATTAACAGTTGTGGTTATTAATGCAGCCACTAAGCGACCGCCCAATTGGTTGACAGAATTTTCTGCATTTGCCATCATTACACTGGCTGTATTTTCCATGGCTCAACTATTGGCGATACCAAACGGTAAATACTGGCTGATGGGGATGATAATTTTGGTTGGGGTTGCTGACTCCGCAGCATTTTTTGCGGGCAGACGGTTTGGCAAATCTAAATTGGCGCCACACATTAGTCCTGGAAAAACCAGAGAGGGATTGATTGGAGGGCTACTTGCAGTGTGGGCTGTCGCACTGATCTGCGGTGTGCTAATATGGAGTGAAGATTATTCCCAAATATTTGTATTTGCGTTGATATTCTTAGTGTGTGCGCTGTTTTCGGTGGTTGGAGATTTATACTTGAGCTTACAGAAACGCATTTGTGGAGTTAAAGACAGTGGATCAATTCTCCCTGGACATGGTGGAATTCTCGATAGGATCGACAGTGCGCTTGCCGTGGCGCCAGTCTACACACTGTTTGTGACGACCATTTTGACCTGAATAAGTGCAGAGGTATGACTAGAACACTGACAGTTCTTGGAGCAACAGGGAGTATCGGTCAGCAGACTCTTGACGTGGTGCGCCGCTACCCCGATGAGTTTGACGTACTTGCGCTGACGGCAAGTCGTGGCAGCGATGTGTTGGCGAGCTTATGTATTGAGTTCAATCCTTCGTATGCAGTTGTTGGAAGTCAACAGGATTCTGATCAACTTCGGAACAGGCTTAACGGGAAAGCTAAAGCTACAAAAATACTGGTAGACAATGACGAAGTTGAAGACAGTCGGGTATACAGCGCCGATGTTGTGGTGACTTCGATTGTTGGTGCTGCCGGTCTGAAACCAACCCTTAAAGCGATTGAAAATGGCAACACGGTTTTGATCACCAACAAGGAACCGGTCGTAATGCTAGGCCCTATGTTGCGCGATGAGGTTCGAAAACACGGAACCACCATTGTGCCGGTTGACAGCGAACACAACGCAATCTTTCAGTGCTGTTCGTCCAAATCAGGTGCCCGCTATGAGTGTTTTTCTCCAATTGACGGCCTTCGCCGCATTTTGCTGACTGGATCAGGAGGACCTTTCAGGACCATTGATTTAAACAGTTTGCAAGCGGTTACACCTGAACAGGCAGTCGCTCACCCGGTGTGGAATATGGGTCCTAAAATTTCAGTAGACTCTGCAACCATGATGAACAAGGGGCTGGAAATCATCGAAGCACGATGGCTCTTTGAAACTCCTGCTGACCAGATTCAGATTGTTGTACATCCGCAGGGCATTGTGCATTCAATGGTTGAGTATATCGATGGTTCAGTTTTGGCTCAAATGGGAACGCCCGATATGCGGGTTCCACTAACTTTTGGACTTTTTTGGCCACGGCGCGGAGAAAGTGGGTCTCAGCAACTGGATATATTTGAAATGTCTGCAATGAGTTTTGAACCTCCAGACTACATTCGGTTTCCATGTTTAAAACTCGCGGCTGAAGTGGCACGATGCGAAGGCACCGCACCAGCGGTAATGAATGCGGCAAACGAGGTCGCAGTGGAAGCTTTCCTTGAATCAAGAATTCGATTTACCGACATATTCACCGTAGTTGCGCACTGTGTGGATGAAATGGGTAACGAAAATTGCGAATCAATCCCACAAGTGATTGATATTGATGGGGCAGCCAGAAATATCGCAATGAAAAAGGTTATTCAGTTGAGTGCGTGTTAGTTATTCCCGCTGGCAGCGGGTACTACAATTTGCTATGTCTCCAATTCGCTGGGAAACAACTGATGGGGCGTATAAAATTACCGTGCACTCGAAAATGCAGCCGCGAACGACTGACAATATCCCATAACAATGACGAATATTTTTGCCTGGTTAAATATTTTCACAGGTTCGGCTTGCAGAAAAGTAACCTCAATAGGTGAGTCTCAAAGAGTTATCTGATGCTTGAAATTTTCAACAGCGTGTTGTTTTTCGTGGTCGCAATTGGTGTGTTGATTACATTCCATGAATACGGGCACTATTGGGTTGCACGACGGATGGGTGTGATCGTACTCAGATTTTCTGTGGGTTTTGGCCCGGTAATCTGGCGATATCAGCCGAAAAAATCTCATACCGAGTTTGTAGTGTCAGCAGTTCCGCTAGGCGGCTATGTTCGTATGCTTGACGAGTCCCAGCAGGAAGTGCCTGAAGAGTATTTGCCAGAGGCATTTAATCGTCAGCCGCTGTATAAACGCTCTGCTATCGTAGCTGCGGGCCCGTTGGCAAATTTTCTGCTTGCTGGCATTCTGTACGGCCTGATATTCATGATTGGAACGGAAGGGCTTCGCCCCGTGATCGGCACACTATTGGAGAGTGGCTTGGCAGCGAAATCAGGGCTAATGGTTGGCGACGAAATTCGGACAATCGACGGAAAGTCCAATCGAAGCTGGGATGAGCATCACTTTTACTTGCTGGATAAGATTATCAGTGAGGAAACCGTTGTTTATGGTGTTGAAAACGATAGTGGGGTTCGGACTGTAGGTGTAAATTTTGGTGATCTCGAAGAAGTCGATCTTCAGTCCAGTAGTATTGACAGCGTGATAGGAATGTATCCGGCAACGCCTCAAATTCGCCCAATTGTCGATCGCACTGTTCCAGGTTATCCAGCCGAAGCCGCTGGGCTTCAGCCAGGTGATGAGATTATCAGTATCAATAATTCGCCAGTGAACAGTTGGAATGATCTGGTGGGGCTAATCAGCCAGGCAAACGAAAGCGTGCTAAACGTTCGTTTTTCCAGAGGTGGAATCGATCAGGAGGTGTTATTGGAACCGCGTATCGTTGAACGAAACGGAACCAGAGTGAAGCAGATCGGCATCGCAGTAAATGCCCAGCAGCAGTTACGGGACGCAAATGCAACCGTCACTTTGCGCTATGGCTTTATTGAATCGCTCGCTCGCGGTTTTGAGACCATGTGGTCCACCACGGCACTGACGTTGAAAATGCTGGCTGGCATGGTCACTTTGCAGCAGTCTGCAGATTCAATCGGCGGACCCATCGCTATCGCAGAACACGCAGGTAAAGCCGCCGAAGCAGGCATAAACAATTACTTGACCTTCCTAGCGCTGCTAAGCGTAAGTTTGGGAATTTTGAACCTGTTGCCAATTCCAGTTCTGGATGGTGGACACTTAATGTTCCACGCTTATGAAGCAATCTCGGGTTCACCACCGACTGAACGAATGTTGATCGTTGCCAACCAGGTTGGCTTATTCCTGTTAATCTGTCTGATGGGATTTGCATTTTATAATGACCTTGCCAGAATTTTTTAACGATCAAGTACTTGTGCTGCATCTAGATGACCTACATTCGTAAAATTGCGCTGCTGATACTGTTTGTACTGGCACTTCCTGTTCAGGCCATTGACACCTTCATCATTGGAGACATTCAAGTCGAAGGACTACAGAGAGTAACACCAGGTGCGGTTTTTGTCGCACTGCCTGTACGTGTTGGAGACGAGATGAATGATCTGGTTTCTTCCAACTCGATTCAGGCACTGTTTGAAACGGGTTACTTTGACGACGTTCAACTTTTGCGGGATGGCGATACTCTGATTGTGTCGGTGGTGGAAAGACCGACAATTGCAGCAGTCACCTTTGATGGAAACAAAAAACTCAAAGATGAAGTCATTGAAAATGCCCTTAAAGTTGGAGGATTGGCAGCTGGTGATGTTTACAATCCGCAGTTGGTGCAAAGTTTTACGGATGAGCTCAGGGGAGCATACTTTGAAGTCGGCCATTTTTCTGCACAAATCATGCCATCAGTTGCGCCACTTGACCGCAATAGGGTGGAATTGAATTTTGTCATCAGTGAAGGCAAAGTTGCGTTGATTTCCGAAATTCAATTGGTTGGTAACAATCAGATTTCTGACGATGAAATATTGGATGCGATGACCCTGACCAACAAGAAGACGCTTGGTATTTTAAATCGCAATAATCGCTATAACCGGGAACAACTACGTGCAGACCTTGAGAGCATTTCTTCGCTTTATTTGAACCAAGGGTTTATTGAATTTTCATTGGATTCGGCTCGTAGCTTCATTACGGAAGATCATGACAGAATTATGATTGTCATTACGATGACTGAAGGTGTTCAGTACAAGTTCGGTGAGTTGTCAATCGCTAGTTCTGATGAAGTCATATCACAGGAAGAACTGGACAAACTGATTCAGGAACCGGAAGTAGAAGTTTACTCATTTGAGGAAGTGAGCAATACGCGTAACGCAGTTTCGGATTCATTCGCCAATTTGGGTTATGGGCGCGCACAGGTTGACGCACTGCCGACGATACACGACGATGAGCGAAAAATTGATGTGAAGTATGTAGTCAAACCCGGTAAGCTCACTTACGTCCGTACCATTACTTTTCGTGGGAATTTCAGTACCACTGATGAAGTATTGCGAAGGGAGATGCGAGTGCTGGAAGGCGGTTTGTATACAGCTAGAGAAATTCAGCAGTCTCGCAATCGATTGAACCGCCTCGGTATCTTTAGCAGTGTTGACATGAATCTTATCCCAGTCCCAGGCACTGATAACCAGGTAGACGTGGTTGTGAGCGTTGAAGAACGCTTGACAGGTTCTCTGCTGTTCGGCGTCGGTTACAGCGAGACGGAAAAAGCAACCTTGAATTTCAGTGTTTCGCAGACTAACCTGTTCGGAACTGGTAAGCGACTTGTACTTGGAGCTGAGTATGGAGATATTGAGCAGGCGTTGAATGTCGATTACACCAACCCATACTACACATTGGATGGAGTATCCAGGGGATTTACATTTGACTACCGCGTCCGAGACACATCGGATTCCGACACTGCGCTAGTCTACAAGATTGATTATTTGACCACGGGGATGAATTTTGCATTTCCGGTTTCTGAGGAAGGTGTTGTCGGTATGGGATTCGACATTTCTCAGGAAGATTTAACTCTAGCGGCAAGTTTAAGAGATACGACGGACTATCGAGTCGCCAATTACATTGGAACTGGTTTAGAGTCAATGGGCGGAAGCGCGGAAATCAGTTATCGTAAAGATACCCGAAATCGCGCCTTTTTTGCCACAGAAGGAAGCAACTTTTACACTGGATTGCGGGCATCCGGTGGTGATAATCAGTATTTAGCGGTATCGACGAGTTACTCGCACTATTTTCCAATTGGAAAAAAGATGGTACTGCGTCTCAGTTCACAGGTTGATCTCGCAAGTAATGACGTGCCATTCTACCGGAACTACTATATGTCGGGATCTGCGGAATTGCGCGGTTTTACCAGCGGTCGGATTGGGGCGAGACAGCTATGTCGAAGCGTAAATCAACCGACAGACGGTAGACCCACAGAGCAATATCCTGGTCCCAACGGCGCTAACTACTGGTATTTTGCTTGTGACTCTTCTCGTTCACTTGGCGGTAATGTTAGAATGATTAGCCGTGCTGAACTGTTTTTTCCATTCTTTGGGTCTGACGAAATTGATGACAAGAGAATTTCACTTTTCGTTGACCATGGTGGCACCTTTTTACGCACTGACGACGCTGTCTATAACGAGGCGAGTGCAGCACTAGGTACCAGAGAAAAATTCAGTTTTGGGAATATGCGTAGTTCGGTTGGACTCGGCTTTGAATGGCTCTCACCCATTGGACCCTTTGGCATTCACTATGCCATCCCAGTAAAGCAGCAACCCGGTGATACTGAGGATAGATTTCAAATTACTTTAGGCACCTTTTTTGATTAAACGAACGTGAAAAGCAAATCAAAACAAATTATATGGATCAGCCTTGTACTGATCACGAGCGCAGTCTTCTTTCAACACTCTGTTGTTGCCCAGAATAGCAACAATCTGCCTCTTAAAATTGGCTATGTCAACGCCAATGAGGTTGTATCCAATGCACCGCAGGCCAAAATTGCGCTTGAAGAGTTAAATCAAAAGTATTCACCGCGGGAAGCTGAACTTATTGATATGCAATCTGAGTTGAGGAAACTAGAAGAGCAACTCACAAATCCCGAAGGAAATAATTTAACGGAAGCTGAGATCAGCCAGATCCGATCTGAGGCAAGGGCGATTGACAGAGAGTTGGAGCGAGCATCTGCCGACCTGAATGAAGATTACAACTTCGACCGAAATAGACGTCTGGAAGAGTTGCAGGCACTGATCAGTGAGGTGATTCTTACAATGGCAAGGGAAGAAAATTTTGATTTGATCGTACAGAGCCCAGTGGTTTGGGCAAGTCCTCGAATCGATGTCACTGGCGACATTTTGGAGCGACTGGAAGAGCTTTCAAAAAAGTGACGAGTGCGAGTGAATCGGCCCGAAAGTGGACACTCGCCGAGCTAGCGTCATTCGTTGGAGGCGATGGTCGGGGTAATCTCGATACAACGGTTTCACGTGTTGCTAAATTGGGAGATGCTACGCACGAATCAGTCAGTTATTGTTCTTCACCAGCACAAGCACGGCACTTAAACCACACTCAGGCGGGCATTGTCATTCTCAGTGAACAGTTTCAGCAATACTATGACGGAGATTGCATCATTACAGAGCAGCCGCGCCTGGCATTTTCACGAGTGGTGGATTTGCTTCATCCACCGGATAGCCTTCAATCGGGCATTCATGAAACTGCAACAATTGGAACCGATTGCACGATTGACAGTTCGACATACATTGGACCCAATGCCGTAGTCGGCAATGGTGTTCAAATAGCCGCAGAAGCGTGCATAGATGCTGGTACGGTTATTCAAGACCAGGTCTCAATAGGTAGTGAAAGTCGCATCGGTGCAAACTCCACGATATATCGTCGCACTAGAATTGGACGAAATTGTCGTTTCTCCGCTGGTGTTGTTCTCGGTGCTCCTGGATTCAGTTTTGAGTGGGATGGTTCACGTTGGGCACCACTTCGCAACATTGGCGACTTGGTCATTGGTGACGACGTAGATATCGGTGCCTGTACGTCAATAGACCGCGCATCTGTCGGAGAAACTCGCATAAACAACGGTGTACGAATTGACAACAACTGCCATCTAGGGCATAACGTTGAAATTGGAGAGAATACTTTGGTTGTTGCCAACGTCAGTATTGGCGGCAGTACAGCCATAGGCCGCAGATGTGTCATTGGAGGGCATGTCGCGATCCGTGACAATATTGACATTGTCGACGATGTCACAATTCTAGGAACCAGTGTGGTTACCAAATCCATAACAGAGGCTGGAACGTATTCATCTGCTGTGCCAGCGCGGACAGCGAAAAAGTGGAACCGTGCTTTGGCTCAACTGTATAGAATGGCGAGCTGAACACTGAGCAACATGTTTGAATATTAAGCTGAGAGATAGTCATGCCTTCACTTTCTATAAACGAAATCAGAGAAATACTGCCTCATCGCTATCCAATGCTGATGGTCGACAGTGTCATTGATTATGCTGATGATTGGTTGCTTGCAACAAAAGCTGTTACTGTGAATGAACCTGTATTTCAGGGTCATTTTCCGAATCATCCGATATTTCCCGGTGTTCTGATTCTAGAATCTATGGTGCAGGCATCAGCGATCATGGCAAGTTTGGGTCTTGGTGCAAAAGCAGATGATAGCAGGCTGTATTTATTCGCAGGTGTAGACAAGGTTCGATTTAAGCGTCCAGTCTTACCTGGTAGCCTGATTGAGATCGAAACCCGAACGCTTCGTAAGATCAAGCGTCTTTGGAAAACTGCAGCGAGTGCGAAAGTTGAAGATCAGTTGGTTTGTTCGGCAGAATTGCTGTTCACATTTCAGGAACTGTAAATGATCGATTCGACGGCTGTTGTTTCGCCAAAGGCAAAGATTGGAAAAAACGTAAGAATCGAAAGCTACGCCATCGTTGAAGCGGATGTCGAAATTGGTGACAATTGCTGGCTCGGTCACCATTCGGTAATTTACAGCCACACAAAGCTGGGTCATAGTAATCGCATCCATCCATTTACTGTGCTCGGTGCAGACCCCCAGTCCTATTCTTACAATGATGAATTAACACGGCTGGAAATCGGTGATCTGAACAGCATCCGCGAAATGGTTACGATCAGCCGCGGTACTGAACCAGGTGGTATTACCCGAATTGGCAGCAACAACATGATCATGTCATACTCACATATCGCACATGACTGCCAGGTCGGTGACAACTGTGTATTTGCAAACGGAACAAACATTGCCGGCTTCGTAAAGGTCGGAGACTACGCCTTTTTCGGCGGCTTCACTCTAGTTCATCAAAAGTGCAGGGTTGGTGCTCACTCGATCAGCGGAATCAATACGGTCCTGCGCAGGGATGCTCCACCTTATGTGCTTTGCGAAGGAAATCCGGCACGCGTAAAATATGTCAATGTCACGGGATTAAAACGACGTGGCTTTGAAGAAGCAACAATATCTGCACTCAAGGAGGTACTTAGAATGTATCTCCAGGGCAGAAAGGCAGAACAAATAATTGCGTCTCTGAACGAGGAAACAAGAAAAAATCAATGTGTTCAGACGTTCGCTAACTTTTTGGAAACGAGTGAACGCGGAGTCATTCGCTAGGTCATTCAGTTCAGATAGTATTTCCGAGAAATTCTGTCTGTACAGTTTGGACAAAGTTCATGCTCGTTGGTTGGCCTTAATCACCAGGTGAGACTTCAATGCGTATTGCTATGGTCGTCGCAGAAGCTTCTGGTGATAACATCGCAGCAGATCTGATCTACACGATGAAGGCGCAGAATTCTGATATAGAGGTATCGGGAATCTGTGGTCCATCAATGATCCAACAGGGTGCAAGAGCGATATACGAACTGGACGAAATCGCAAGTTTAGGGGTTGAGGGGCTTCTCAGTCGACTGCACAAGATTCTCAAGATTCGAAGGGACTATGTCAACTCACTGCTTGAGAACCCGCCAGACGTGTTTGTAGGCATCGACGCACCGGATTTCAATCTCAAAATAGAAGAACGTTTAAGAAATGCAGGTATCCCGACTCTGCAGTATGTAGCACCGACCGTTTGGGCTTGGCGAGGGTATCGTATCCGTAAATTGAAACGGGCAGTTTCACAGCTATTGACAATTTACCCGTTCGAAGGCGAACTAATCGATCGTGCAGGCATTCCTTACAAATATATAGGGCATCCGTTGGCTGACCAGATTGCGACTCGAAACACCACAAACTGCCGAGAGAAGTATGGACTGAGTGAAGATGATTGGGTTGTGGCACTACTACCCGGTAGTCGAACGAACGAAGTCAAGCGACTGGCAGCAATTTTTCTTCAGACAGCAACTGAACTTTTAAAAACTAAACCGAATCTGAAATTCATTGCACCGTTTACCAGTGAATCAACTCACACGATGTTTGAAGATATTCGACGCACCATGAATATCGATTTACCAGTACGAGTCGTTGAAAACGATTCTCTTGGAGTAATAGAGGCTTCTGACATAGTGATTGCTGCCTCAGGTACAGCGGCACTGGAGTCAGCGCTTTGTGGAAAACCTGTTGTGGTGTCTTACCGCGTATCACTGATGACATACTGGATGGTCAGAGTGCTGAGCAGTACCCGACACTATTCCATGCTGAATCACTTTGACGGTGGTCCGACAATTCCAGAGTTTATGCAGAATCAATGCACGGTAGAAAATATCAGCCGCGAAACATTAAAGCTAATGAGTGATACGGGTTATCGCAACCGTATACTTGAAAAGTTCAATTCTGTCGCTCAACAGCTAAGGTGTAATGCAAATCAATTGGCTGCACAGGAAATTTTCCGCCTGGCTGGACAATGAACAATTTATTAATCGCTGGAGTCGATGAAGCGGGAAGAGGTGCCCTGGCAGGTCCTGTTGTTTCGGCAGCGGTGTTGTTTTCTTCAGGGCCGGAAATTTCCGGACTAACCGATTCAAAAAAGTTAAGCCAGCGAGTTCGTGTTGAACTTGAGATGGAAATAAAGCGAAGTTGTGCCTGTTGGGCAGTAGGGATTGCAACCGCTGAGGAAATTGATCGATTGAATGTGTTACAAGCGACACTACTTTCAATGCGTCGCGCAATCAAAGGTTTGACAATTCGACCGGACCGTGTTCTAGTTGACGGCAACCATTTACCGGAAATGGAATACCCCGGTGAAGCAATTATCCAGGGCGATCTGCATGAACCGGTAGTGTCAGCAGCGTCGATAATTGCCAAGGTAACTCGTGATTCAATGATGCAGGTTTATGCGGTTGAATATCCTGGTTACGGCTTTGAAAGACATGTCGGTTATGGCACAAAATTGCATCTGCAATCTCTTTCTGAATTGGGTGCAACGCCGATTCACAGAAAGACCTTTGCACCGGTCAATCAACTTGAGCAAACTCAATTTGAATTTTAGGCGGGTTTAATGAGTTTCGTCCACCTTCGCGTACACACAGAGTATTCGCTGTCCGATAGCATTATTAGCATTGACAGCCTTGCCTCACGTGCGGCTCAGTTAAAGATGCCTGCAGTCGGCATTACAGAACGGCAAAATGCGTTCAGTGCGATCAAGGTTTACAAGGCTTGTCGTAAGTATGGGATAAAGCCGATTCTCGGGGTTGAGATTGCAATTGAAAGTCTACAGGTTCCGAATTCATCCTTCATGTTAGTCTTGATATGCCAATCACTTGAAGGATTTCAGGCAATGAGCCGGTTACTATCCAAAGCGCACCAGCGAATTAGGTCTAATGGTCAAATCATTGTTAATCCGGCGTGGCTGACGGAACCTGGATGTCGGGGACTCATTGCGCTATCTGCGGGACAGCACGGTGAGGTAGGGAACAATTTGTTGAAACATCAATTTGATGAAGCTCGTCATGTCCTGCAGACATATCAGACCATTTTTCCACAGCGCTTTTATCTTGAAATTTCGAAAATAGACGAAGAGTTCGAGGCTGTTTATAACGATGCCGTGATTGATTTTGCCGATCAGACTCAAACGCCCTTGGTTGCGACACATCAGCCACGATTTTTAAATCGTGAAGAGTATGAGTTTCATGAGCTCAAGGTCACGATTCACGCACAGCAGACCGGCGGAGTCAACAAACCCTTTAGCAGTTCTCATACCGCTGAACAGTATTTTTGTTCGCCCGAAGAAATTGCCGATAAGTATCAGGACATTCCTGGTGCCGTTGAAAACACGCTTGAAATTGCCAAAAGATGTAATCTCCAGCTGGATCTGAACCGAATCACGCACATGCCGCCATATCGCCCTCAATCGGGAGATGTGGATATCAATGAATATTTGCGAAAGTCCAGTTATGAAGGACTCGAAAGACGGTTGCAAGGGAAGCTCGACAATCGTTATACCGAAAGACTCGAACACGAAATTTCAATCATCATTGCAACCAATTTCGCAGGGTATTTCTTGATTGTTTCAGACATTATTCGATGGGCTAAATCTCAGGGTGTCTCAGTTGGTCCCGGCCGAGGTTCAGGAGCAGGTTCGTTAGTTGCCTATTGTCTTGATATTACTGCTGTAGATCCGATCGAGCATGATTTAATTTTCGAACGATTTCTGACGCCAGATCGCATTTCTCCACCTGATTTTGACATTGATTTCTGTGTTTGGGACCGGGAAAAAGTTATTGAACATGTGACTGAACAATATGGCCAGGATCAAGTCGCTCAGATTATCACCTACCAGACGATGGCTGCTCGCGCAGCTGTCAAGAATGTTGGCAGAGCGATAAGGCCTGACTATCGATTTTATGATCAGGTTGCTAAGCTAATTCCCGAGGAGTTGAACATCACACTTGAGCAGGCGCTAAAGAAAAGTTCAGATTTACGTAATCGCTACGAGAACGAGAATCGCATCAAGGAGTTAGTCGACAGTGCGATGGTTCTCGAAGGAAAAGTGCTGAATGTCAGTAAACACCCGGCTGGACTGGTTATCGCACCAACTCGAATTACTGATTTTGCACCGTTGATGGCGGATACTGAAAGTAGCCGCGACACAACACATTTCGACAAAGACGACTTAGAAGATATTGGCCTGGTCAAGTTTGATTTTCTTGGGCTCAGGACTCTAACAATCATTACGCTGACTTTAAGTTATGTCAACAGCAAGCGGGATGGGACTATGTCGCCGTTGACAGAAGACGACATTCCAAACGACGATGCAGCAACTTACAAATACATCAGTAGCGGACGAACTGCTGGAATATTTCAACTTGAATCTGGCGGTATGCAGCGGCTGATTCTTGCAATTCAGCCTAGCCGTTTCAGCGATCTGGTGGCATTGTTGGCATTGTTTCGACCGGGTCCATTACAGAACAAAATGGACAGGATGTACATCGAGAATCAGAGCAGGCACGAGTACGAAGTACCGCATCAGGACTTGAAAGAGGTGTTAGACGAGTCTCACGGAGTGATTCTATATCAGGAACAGGTTATGCAAATCGCTCAGATCATGTCTGGCTATACGCTGGCTGAAGCTGATACGCTCCGCAAAGCCATGGGGAAGAAGCTAAAACACGAAATGCAAGAGCAGCGGGAGCGTTTCGTCAGTGGTGCAGTGGAAAATGGTTATGAACAGAAACTCGCGGGAAGCGTTTACGATTTGATCGAAAGTTTTGGTGGCTACGGATTCAACAAATCTCACTCAGTTGCCTATGCCATGTTGGCTTATCGAACAGCTTACCTGAAAACCCATTACCGGGCATATTTTCTGGCTGCGTTCATGAACGTTGATATGGACATCAAAACGATTGTCAAACTCTGCGCGGATGCAAAGGCTGAGGGCATTAAAGTATTGCTGCCGGATATCAATCGTAGTGTTCATGACTTCACCGCAATTGATGACGGTCACATTTTGTTTGGACTTGGGGCAGTCAAGCGAATTGGAAAAGCGGTGGTAGATTCGATAGTAGAAGCTCGAAATATGGGCGGAGAGTTTAGAGATTTGACAGATTTTCGCGAGAGAAGTAATCTGGATATCGTAACAAAAAATGCATGTGAGGCGCTTATTTATGCTGGAGCTTTTGACCAGATAAACTCGAACCGAGGCGACCTGCTAAACCAGATTGAGTATGTTCATGGAGTAGTCCAGCGTCAAAATGAAGATGCAAGAGTTGGACAGCGAAGTATGTTTGACGATAGTACTGCAACGGACATAGAGGTATCGAGCGACAACAACAAAGTGTGGTCCTATGCTCAACTCCTTGCCAAAGAGTACGAAATTCTTGGCATGTACCTGAGTGGTCATCCAATGGAAATTTATGCCGATGAACTAAAGACTCTAGGCAAAATAGAGGAGCGTATTGCTCAAATTGATAAGACGACAAAGGGTCAGATACTTGTTGCCGGTAGTATTTGCAATCGCACCCTGATTGAACGACGCGGCGAGATATCGGCATTCTTTGAAATTGAAGACGCTTCGGGACGACTGTCTGTCGCGCTATATTCGGATGTCTTTCACAAATTTCGTGATTTCATTAGGGTCAATCAGATTGTTATCGTTAAAGGATCGTTCGACAATTCTAGAAATGATTCACAAGCGAGACTGGAAGGCACTCAGGTCTTCACCATCGAAGACATTCGCCGCAGTAAATCAGCGGAGATGAAGCTGATTCTCAAACATGGCAAAGTGAAAGCGGAAGCGATTATAGAAGCGAAAAGATTGATGACAGCACAGTCAGGCGAACACCATCACAAAGTGTCTGCGGAGTATACTTCTGCGGATGACAAGAAATTAAATTTTCTGCTGAACGAAAGCTGGTGTGTCACAATCACTGATGATCTAGTTTCCAACCTGCGTGAGGTGCTTGGTGATGAAGCAGTTCGGGTGGACTACTCAAGTGTTCACCTTCCTTCTTGAAGGTCTTGGTGTTTGAGTGATAGGTTTGAGAGGCCTGGACAAACATGTCAAAATTTCTTGAATTCGAACGACCAGTTGAAGAGATCAAAGAAAAGATCGAAGAGCTTCGTCGATTTGATAGTGAAAACGATGTGGACTTCACTGAACAGATCGAAAGGCTTGAAAAACGTAGAGACAGCCTGGAACAGTCGATTTTTTCTTCTTTGACGCCTTGGCAAATCACCCAGCTTGCCCGACATCCGATGAGGCCCTACACGCTTGACTACGTCGAACGAATATTCACAGATTTTCACGAACTGCATGGCGATCGGGCATTTGCAGATGATCGAGCAATTGTGGCTGGCCTGGCCCGATTTAATGGACAGGGAGCTGCAGTAATTGGGCACCAGAAAGGACGCGACACCAATTCAAAACTCAAAAGAAATTTCGGTATGCCAAGACCGGAAGGATACCGGAAGGCTCAAAGGATTGTCAGGCTTGCTGAGCAGTTTTCATTACCAATCTTTACCTTTATTGACACCCCAGGGGCTCATCCGGGTTTTGATGCTGAATCTCGAGGACAGAGCCAGGCAATTGCATCAAGCATGCTGTCGCTGATACGGACAAAATGTCCAGTTATTGCCACCGTCATTGGAGAGGGAGGCTCTGGCGGGGCACTAGCGATTGGAATTGCTGACGAGGTCATTATGCTGGAATATGCCGTTTATTCAGTGATTTCTCCAGAAGGCTGTGCTTCGATTCTCTGGAAAGATGCCAGTAAAGCTGCGGATGCAGCCGAAGTGATGGGCCTCACATCCCACGCTCTTGCCAAGCATGGTTTAATTGATGTGATTGTCAAAGAACCGATTGGCGGCGCTCACCAGGATGTTCAGGAAATGGCAGACAGAATCAAGAACCAGTTAGAAACCAGCCTTGAGAATTTGTCCTACCGATCCATTGATGAACTGTTAGCTTTGCGTGATACAAGACTCAGATCATACGGAGAATTCCTGCCAGTCAGTTGATGATATCGCGTTGAATCTCGATCCTCAGCAAATACTTCTTGAACTAAGAAACGTTTCAGAAGTCGATGGCAATTCGACTGTATATGTTGCATATAGTGGAGGTGTCGACTCGACGGTACTTCTACACCTTCTGAATCGATTGAGAGATACCATCAATTTTCATCTGGTCGCCTTACACGTCAACCACGGTATAGACCCTCAAGCGGATGAATGGTCCGTACACTGTGCAAACTCCTGCGAAAGTTTTGGTATTGAATTTCGTTCAACCCGACTTGATCTTGGAAAACTTCATAAACGAACGAGTGAGTCTGATGCGCGCACTGGCAGGTATGCGTGGTTTAAGCAGCAA
>JAJDXD010000016.1 GCA_022823405.1 Gammaproteobacteria bacterium | reverse complement strand
TGGCGGTAGTGGCGACATCCGTGGTTGTGTGTGTCATATTCGGATTACCCCTGGGTTTGCTCGCAGGCAAGAGTGATCGTTTCCAAATGGCCATTCGCCCGATTTTGGACACAATGCAGACAATCCCTGCCTTTGTCTATTTAGTACCGGTGGTTATGCTGATCGGCATTGGCAATGTTTCCGGTGTAATCGTTACGGTTGTGTTCGCGCTGCCTCCAATTATCCGATTGACCTCCCTTGGCATAAGGCAAGTCAATGCCAGCGTGGTCGAAGCGGCTAGAGCATTCGGATCTTCGCCGCGGCAAATTCTCTTCAAAGTTGAACTTCCTTTGGCAACTCCATCAATCATGGCCGGACTCAACCAAACCATCATGATGGCATTGTCAGTAGTGGTAATTGCCTCGCTGATTGCGGTGAAAGGACTTGGAAATGAAGTCTTGCGCGCGATGGGCAGACTGGATGCTGGTAAAGCTATAGTTGGTGGTTTTGGAATTGTCGTATTGGCAATTGTTCTTGATAGAATTACGCAAGGTTTGGGGCGTTCAGGTAGAGAACGCGGCTACCGGCACTGGTGGGAGGGAGGGCCGGTAAGTCTGATTCTGCGATTGATAGGAAAATCCTCAAAATCTCCTGTTGTCATAGATTGAGTTAGACACCCATCCATTTGCCACACTGGAAGCGAGCAGTGTCTTGGTCAAAATCAGTTAATCATTTTGCGAACAGGTACAAAATCAGTTATCGCATATTACTACATATTGACAATTAATTTACAGAAGGGGAATTTGTAATGCTTGATATGTATTGTAAAACTACTTCACCACAAGCCATGGCTGGCAGTTTCAGGGGATACGCGCAGTCGCAGCCGGCTGAATCAGATGAGGAATTAGCGAGAATTTGTCCGGGTACACCTGCCGGTGAATACATCCGCCGATTCTGGCACCCTGTCTATATTACAGAAGAATTGGGTGAGTTGCCCGAAGCTGTCAGGATTCTTGGCGAGGACTTGGTGCTATTTCGCTATGGAAAGGAGGGCGATCAGATAGGACTAGTC
This sequence comes from Gammaproteobacteria bacterium, assembly GCA_022823405.1. Lineage (GTDB taxonomy): Bacteria > Pseudomonadota > Gammaproteobacteria > Arenicellales > JAJDZL01 > JAJDZL01. The sequence goes on along the minus strand of JAJDXD010000016.1, from coordinate 4,287 downwards.
CACAAACATTGCCTGCACCGTCGCGCTTCGCTGGAATATGGCAAGTGTGAGGATAGAGGAATTCGGTGCTGTTATCACGGCTGGTTATTCGCACCCGATGGTGAAGTTTTGGAGACACCGGCAGAAAATTCAAAAACTGCAGACACGTTGCGCAAGAATACCCGGCTTGGTGCCTACCCTGTAGTTGAATTTCGCGGTTTGGTTTTCACTTATATGGGTCCGCCCGAACAGCAGCCTGAATTTCCGGTATACGACGCATGCATCTACGAGGACATGACTAGCGTAGCATACAAGGTGCCCTACAGGTGCAATTGGATTCAAGTTTTGGACGCAATTATGGATCCGACTCACACGACCTATCTGCACAGTCGAAACAGTCATCCGCAGTTCTCAGAAGGCATGAAGGCTGACGGTGTGCTGAATTTCTACGAGCGTTACGAAAACCACTTTCTGGGTTCTGCAACCCGTCGTGTTGGTGAAAATATATGGGTGCGAGTCAATGAGCTGATTCTCCCCAACTTCACGCAGGCCGGTTCAGCTTTTGCTGTGGATGGTACGCAACAGTGCTATTTTGGCCGTTCCTGCTTCACCCGATGGGTGGTACCGGTGGATGACGAAAATTCTGTTGTCTACGCTTGGGCGAATTTTGGTAACCGCTGGGACCCGCATCAGTTTAACACCAAGGAAGGACACGAGATGATTGAGCAAGGTGAGATCCTTGATCGCACTCCTCAAGAAAAGAAGCGCTTTCCGGCAGATTCTGAGGCAGTCGAGGGTATGGGCGGTATTTCGACCCATAAGTTTGAAAACCTGATGCCTACGGACCGTGGCATCGCCCTTTACCGCAAGCGTGTGCGTAAACAGATCCGAGACTTGGTCAACCATGTAGAACCGCCGCAGCCGATAAAGTCGGGTGGCAGCTTCATCAAAACCTATGGGCAAGACACTGTCTTAACGCTACCGCCGAGAAACGGCGAAGATGATCAAGCATATCTGGCCCGCGTCGGGGCGGCAGTTATGGACTTGCAGTTCGCTGTGGAGGACTGGGATGATGAGAACCGCGACACTGAAATAATCAGGCGCCTGAAAGAACTAGAAGCCGATGACGTTGTTTAGACGGAGTCGTTCAAATTGAAGAAGGTACACGTCAAGAATAACCGTTGGCAACCAGGTTCCTTTCCAAACACACCCGAGGGTGAAGAGGTCTTCACCATATCGCGTGAGCGTATTGACGACGCGCTTGCGGAATTTCCTGATCTCGTCGACAAGGTCGAGATTTTCATCGACTGGGATACCGACAACTTTACATCCTCTATGGTTGACACAGATATTTTGCTGACATGGGACCTGCCGACCGCGAACCTAGCCGATGTTGCTCCTCACTTGCGCTGGATTCACTGCATCGGTGCCGGTGTTGAACACATGTTGCCTATGAATTGGCTGCCGGAGCAGGTGACTCTGACCAACAATAAGGGCGTGCATGCGGCCAAGGCCGGCGAATTTGGTCTAATGGCAGTGCTAATGCTGCATACACATATTCCCCAGGTGGTGTTCAATCAACGCAGAGCGGTTTACGATTCACTCTACTCATCACCAATTTCAGGCAAGACTCTGGTGGTTCTGGGAACAGGAACTCTTGGCGGTTCAGCGGCGTACAAGATCAGGCAGCTTGATGTGCAGGTGATTGGCGTAAACCGTTCCGGCAACCCCGTGGAAGGATGTGACCGAATGGTAACAACTGCTCAGCTCGATGATGTGCTGCCCGACGCCGACTACATGCTAATTGCGACACCTGATACACCGCAGACCCGCGGACTTATGTCACGTGAGCGACTCGACCTGATGAAGACTACCGCTGGAATAATTAATATCGGGCGTGAGTCGGTCATGGACTATGACGCGCTTTGTGACAAACTGGATGAAGGCACGCTCGGTGCCGCCATACTTGATGTGTTTGACCCCGAGCCAATTAAAGCTGACTCGCGTCTGTGGAATACCAAAAACTTGATCATCACACCGCATATTTCGGCTGATGATGGAAGTTCCTACGTGCCGATGACGCTAGGGCTGTTTTTCCGTAATCTCCGTCTGTTCCTTGCGGGCGAACCACTGTTGAATCCGGTACGTCCAGAACTGGGGTACTGATACTGACACCAATGATAGACCGTCGTAAAAGCAAGCGGCAAATCACGGTGGAAAAGAACAAATTCGAGATCTGGTTCTTTGGGCTGGACTGAATTTCTGATGCAATATAGATATTCGAAGCAATCCGTAAGCTCAGCCGGTTGTAATGTCGTTTGCTACGCTCGAAATTGCATTTGACTCGAATATCGAACTAAGGTGGAACAATCCATCAGGTGTCGCGGCAGGAGAGTTGCGATGATGCACTACTCCACCGCGACATTCACTAAGATTAAGCCCGGCGGCATCCTTTAAGGCTGCTGCATAAACCGAACTAGATTTTTACTACATTGCTGCCTTTCTACCAGCTTCCACCCAGCTGTCGAATGTGTCCTGATTGGCAGCGATCCACTCTTCGACGTGACGCGCTATATCTTCGATGGAGTCTTCACCATCGCGCATTTTGTTGTTTTGTGCTGAAACGTCATTGATGTCCATACTCGCCAGCTCAAACACGGCCCTGGCTGCAGGGTTTGCATTCACAAAATCATTATTGGCAACTATTCGCAAAGTGTTGACAGCAAAGCCTAACTCCTTACCCTGATGCATAGTGTCGGCCACACGTCCATCGGGTAAAGATGAGTACGGCACTTCGATCCATTGCACATTTTCTCCAGGAACCAGTACTCCAGAAACCCAATACGGCGTCCACGTGTAATAGATTATTGGTTCGCCAGCTAGATTTCGCGAAACTGTCTCCGCGATTATCGCATCGTATGCACCCTGGTTATGTGTAACAGTATCGCGCAATTCATATTCAGTCAGGTGATGCTCAATAACTCTTTCACAGCCCCAGCCTGGAGCGCAGCCAGCAAGATCGGCAGTTCCGTTGCGATCGGTATCAAATCGTTTGGCAATTTCAGGATTCTTCAGGTCACCAATATTTTGTACTCCGGCTTCATATGATGCCGTATCTACGAGATAGCCTTGAAGAGCACCCGCAATAAAGTCCCCAAATTTGGTCATTTTTCCTGTACCACCGGACTCTTCAAAGAACACCATATGCAGAGGGTCCCAATGCACTGTAGTAAAGTCTCCGTCGCCGGTGCCAAGTGCCAGATGTATCGTTTGGTATTCGACTTCCTGGGGTGTGTCGATTTCATAACCCAATTCCATCAAAGCGCGATAGACAATTTGGTTCTGAAATTTCTCTTCAAGGATTGTACCTTCGATCGGCCGAACCGACACTCCCTTGCCGGGCATACTTGAATCTGCAAAACTTGCGGTTGCAACAGCAAATATACCTGCCGCAATGGATACAACAAATGAGAGCTTGCGAAAAATATTCATATCTAATCCTCAATATACTAAAACAATTAATTGCGGAACTATCGGTAGAAGATACCAATAATATTCTTTGACAATTGATTGTATTTTAGCAGGCAAAACACGAAATCGATTCACTAAATTTGCCAGAAGTTCTCATATGGCCGAATCGCATGAGTACGAATTTTGTTAACTTTATGTAGGTTGTCACGTAATGAAATTTCAACTGCAGTCGAGTCTCACTGTGCCACTGCCCATAACCGAATTTACGCTCCAACGAAGCGAATTCGCAGTCAATCTTCGCTGATTTGTCGCTAACCAGTTCAATTTGGCACATCGTTCCCCTGCCGTAATGAATTTTTTGCACCCAGCTCCTGAGGTGGACGCTTGAGCGCTTCATGGGCTGGGAATGTAGAGTTGGTGACCAGCGTGCGGTGTGGGTTGTGCTGAGATTCAAAGAAGCACTCCATTTGTACCGATTGAAATTCCCTCGCTGAGAGACGGCAAATGCCGAAATCGCCCTATAGTTTGGATTATTACACATATCACTCTTAGGTCTTAACCATGGTAACACAGAGGGAATTTTTCATGATTCATCAGTACAAATCTGAAGGTCTTTTCAACCGCACCATTGCGCGGCTCGAAATTGACCGTAAATCGATGAAACGGCAATTGTGTCAGGATACCAAGGATTTGGGTAGGCAGCGACGGGCGACCGCACGGAGCAGTCTCGATTCAAATCGGAAGTACCTGTTTGAGCAGCTGCAGCAATACCTTGAGTTGTCGGCAAGACGCTTGCAGAGGGAAATCCAACGGCTCGGCTACAGGGTGGTTACTTCG
>JAJDXD010000089.1 GCA_022823405.1 Gammaproteobacteria bacterium | reverse complement strand
GACATCAATTGCATCAAGTAAGGCGTTGATGTTCTGGCTAACGTCATGATCTGCTGTGCCATTACAGTAAGCTAGCGCGATGCGGTTGTAGTTCGCAAGCGTGATAGCCGAAACCTCTTGCGCATGTTTTGCACTTTGATTTGGGCAGAATTCGCTCATTGTGAGAGATACCAATTTGTATCTGCAAGCACCACCGAAGTCTCGATCTGCCGATCCGAAACGGTCCAGTATCTTCTTAGCAGTTTTGACTTTTCGGACATCGGTACTAATCTAAACCCATGCCGCTGGTAAAATGCAATCGCCCATTTGGCGTCAGCCCAGGTGCCAACCAAGACAGGACGATCCAAACGCTCGCACTGCTGAATGAGCAGCGCCGATCCAATTCCTGAACGTTGATGTTCAGGTACCACATAGGCATGACGAATTAATGCTACGTCCTCGACAAACTGAACACCCATCACACCGACTAGTCCGACTCGGTGGATTTCATAACCGTGGAAGATCACTCCAGCGGAAATTTCATCCGCGAGTTCCTCAGCGGGCATGTAGGGGTCGTTCCACCGATCGTCGGGAATGATGCCTTTATATACCTGTGCAGCCTCGTTGATAATCGCAAGTATGCGGTCGAATTCGTTATCTGTGCAGTTTCTAATCATTACAAAGTGAACATTGTAGCGAACAGAGCTTCATTAACACTGAAAGCATGAACTGAGTACCGCACCTCTATCGCAAGCATCTATCTCCGATTGTAGTTGGCGGAATTCGTCAATTTCGTCTTGAATCTTGGGAATTGTTACAAGCTCTCTTTGGCTTCCCAGTCACTCCCCTGCTACAACTACCGTCAATGCAAAATCGACTTTTACCAGTTGCGGGATTTGGAACGCTCACAGTTTTCGTTCCCTATCAGCGTCCAACTGACTTTCATTACGATCTTGCTATATTGCAATACTAGATCGGTGATAACTGAGTAAATTCAGTCGCGTCGATTGTCTAGAGGCAGATGTTCAATGCCAAGTTTAAATTCGTGTACAACGATGGTGGGAAACCATAAATCATCATGTCGAACAAAAAACGAAATGCTTTGTGAACTCGGTGTGTCCACTGTTAATTGGAATTTCACGTTGGTGTCTACGAAAATACCGTTCATTCAGATTCGCCGGTCTCGAATGGAATTTCTTGTCCTATCTTCCCAGCACAGTGAAAATCCAGATTAACTCCTTGAGGTACATTGTCAACCAACCACTTTCCAATTGATTTGCGCGAAGGACTATTAGCGTACCAGTGTTTTACAGGTACAACTATATAAGGCCGCCTCTTACCGATTTGCCACAGTCCCTCTTCTCCGGCGCGGTGCAAGACTTCCGAAATTGATTTCGAAATTTTAAATTTACCTCAGTTTGACTACAGGCCTCTGGGACCCTCCATGTTCGTCATGAATTCGCCACTTCCTTGGGGGAGACTTCGGCATTGCAGCAAATGTGGATGAAGCTATCGAGGAATAATGGTAGAATCATTTTGTGATTGCAGTGTAATCAACTTTTGGATGAGACAATATATGGCAAGCATTACAATTCGAAAGCTTGAAGACGCTGTAAATCAGAAACTTGGAATGCGTGCAGCAGTAAACAGTCAGTCGATGGAAGAGGAAGCACGGCAAATTCTGCGTTCGGCACTTGATCAAGTGCCAACTCATTCAGTTCAAAATGTGGACAGCGAATTTTCAACCTTGTCGCTACAAGAGCGATTAATGGAACTGGAAAACCAAGGGATTTGGATAGCGGCAAAGGATCCAAACACGCACATCACACTCGGTGAACCTGCTTCTGGGGCACTTGAATAGTTTTTCGCTGGCAGATGAGCACAGTGTACATTGACACATCTCTTCTGGTTAGTATTGCAACCAATCAAGCAGGTTCGAGTGTGTATAAAAGAGAGCTCGGGGAAAAAGATCGACTAACAGAAATTGATCGTTTATCTAAAGATGGATAGAAAAATATACAACTTGGTTGTAGTGATATTCGGTGTATCGATATTCAGTATTTCTGTGGCGTATGATGAAGAAGCAACGGAGAGATGCTGGCCTAATTACGAAAGACAATCATTCTACCAAAACTTAACACCAGCATACATTCAATCTTGCAAGGAAGCGGATGCAGACCCCAACGTACGACGCGAAGGTCCACCTAGTTCGCAGACTCCTTTACATTTAGTCGCTAGTTGGAACAATGATCCCGAAGTTGTTCGTGCACTCATTGATGCAGGTGCAAATGTGCACTTACTTGATGAGGAATCTAATTCGCCACTACATTGGGCAGCGGTTCGAAACTCTAACGCCACCGTTATCGACATCCTGCTGTGGGGTGGTGCCTACATATATGCACAAAATAGTCAGGGGAAAACTCCTCTGCACCTTGCGGCTGAATATAACCAAAATCCCGATGTTATCATCACACTTTTAATGGCTGGTGGCAACCCGAATGCACCAGTTTTCGACAGCCAGCTAACTCCTCTGCACCTTGCGGTTTCAAGTAATCAAAAACTCGAAATTATCACTGCCCTGCTAGAGTATGGTAGCAACCCCAATGCACAAGATTCGCGCGGGCAAACTCCTCTACACTATGCGGCTTCAAGTAATCAATATCCCGAAGTTATCACCGCCCTGCTAGAAGCTGGTGCCAACCTGTATGCAGAAAATTCAGATGGGCGAACTCCTATGTACTCGTCCCTATATAACCAAAATCCTGAAGTTCGGAGAACCATGCAATGGGCTGAAGCCAACCGGCATGCACAGGATTCGGACGACTGAACTCCTTTAGACGTGGCCAATAATTGATGGTACTCGTATCCACTTGGTCCAGTCATTTATCAATACTCGGACTAGCAGGTCCACGTTTTTACTGAGTTTCTTATTGACGCTAGTGACTATTGAGTGTTTGTCAACCATCTCATGGCCGGCTTTGGCCTGAAAATCACTTAATTTTCTGATACTGAATTTTCAGACCAGTTTGTCCTTTGGTCTTTCTCCCTTAAAGAAAGCATCTAAGTTGTCTAGCGCGCGAAATCCCATCGCATCCCGAGTTTCGAATGTGGCGCTACCAATATGAGGTAGCATAAATAGGTTCTGATGGGCTGAAAATCTTTGATTACCGCCGGGTTCAACTTCAAAACAATCCAATCCTGCCGCTGCAAGCTTACCGGAATCAAGTGCAGTAATCAGTGCATCTTCGTCAACTAGAGCACCGCGCGCGCAGTTGACTAATATGGCATTTTTCGGCAGCATTGATAAAGTCCTGTGATTCATCAATTTACTGGTTTGCGGTGTAGCAGGGCAATGCAATGACAGCACGTCTGAAATTTCCAGAAGCGAGTCGAGATTTTCATGGAATACTGCACCTCTTTCAAGCTCAGGTGCCAAGCGCTTACGATTGTGATAGTGCACCTTCATATCAAAGCCGGCAGCTCTCTTGGCAACGACCTGTCCGACTCTTCCCATACCAACGATTCCTAATCTTTTCCCAGTTACCTGATGACCAACCATAAACGATGGGCTCCAACTGTCCCATTGTTGATTTCTCACTATTGCATCACCCTCAACTGCACGTCTAGCAGCTCCCAGCATCAACAGAATAGCAATTTCAGCGGTTGCATCCGAAAGTACGTCTGGAGTGTTGGTCACAACAATTCCTCGCTTCGCCAATGCATCAAGATCACAGTGATCCACCCCTACTGAATGATTAGCGATAATTTTCAGACGACTTCCTAATCGGTTGACGACCTCGCTGCTGAAAATTTCGGAATGGCATGGCAATATCGCATCCACTTCGTTGCTCATAGCGATGATTCGCTCGGCGGATGCGGGGATGTCTTGTGGTTCCAAGATCGTGTCGTAATCACGAACTGCTCTTGCCACGGTATTAGCCGAAAGCTTTCTTGTTATCCAGAGAACTGGACGTTTATCAGTCACGACAAGGTGAGAATATTTGGTCGCTCAGGAGTTATTCTCCTGAATCTCCATTATCAATCTTTCTACGGACGCATTCATCCCAATAGTCGTAAGCCGCCATTGGAAGTATGAAAGCAATGATGATGACGAATGGTAGCCCACCCCAGAATCCTGCGAAACCGGTTGAAATGCTGTGAGACAGCCCAACTACAAA
>JAJDXD010000082.1 GCA_022823405.1 Gammaproteobacteria bacterium | reverse complement strand
AAAAAAATTCCCAATCAGTTAATCAAAATCCGATTTAATATAGGGCTTTGCGGTCCTCTTTTCGCGTAACACTTGGAGCCAGGGCAACTGCCAGAGGCTTTGAACGCATGCTTGGTGTTTATTTCATCGAAATGAACCCATCCTGAAATCAAGTCAAAGTAGTTGACGACTATTGATTTCGGAATTGTTGACCCAATTTAATTAATGATTTTTAGATCTGACCTTTTGATTAACTGAGCCTATGACCTACGTCGTCACGGAAGTTTGCATTAAATGCAAGTACACCGATTGTGTGGAAGTCTGCCCAGTGGACTGCTTTCACGAAGGACCAAACATGCTGGTTATTGATCCTGAAGAGTGCATTGATTGCAGTCTTTGTGAACCAGAGTGCCCAATAACCGCTATTTACGCAGAAGATGACCTTCCAGAAGAACATAACGAATTTTTGGAATTGAATGCAGAGTTGAGTCTAATTTGGCCAGTTATTTCTTCTATGATTCCAGCACCACCAGATGCGGCTGAATGGGAGGAAGTTGAAGGTAAGAGAAAATACCTGGAGCGATAGAATCCCTTTGAATATTAAGGTACTCTGATATGACTGAGAATCGTTCCCGTCAAGCTGCAGCAACACTCTGGGCATTGCAATGTGCGGGCGAAACCATTAACGCTCTTCCAGCGCACTGCAAGCCTAGAAACGAAACGGAAGGCAGGGAGGCCCAACTTTACTTCGCCGAACTCGCTAATTCCTCTATCGCTGGTTGGAAAATTGCTGCGACTAGCGCGGGTGGACAGAACCATATCGGGGTTACCGCTCCACTTGAAGGACCGTATCTCGAATCCCGTATCCACTTCGATGGTGCGGTATTGTCAATGTCAGGTAATCACATGGCCGTTGCTGAGGCTGAATTCGCTTTCCGATTTGGTCGAAGTCTGGATTCTCGATCTGACTCCTACGAAATTGAAGAAATTTTGGAAGCAGTCGACAGCCTCCATCCAAGTCTTGAGTTTCCTGATTCCAGAATTTCCGAATTTGCAACAGTCGGTGCAGCAACATTGCTGGCGGATTGCGCTTGTGGACGAGATTGGGTGTTGGGTGTGGCTACGACAGCTGACTGGGCTACCTCTAGTCTTCAAATGGCACCGGCCAGACTCATAGTTAATGACGAAATAGTTTCCGAAGGTACAGGCAAAGATGCTCTAGGTGATCCGCTACTAGCACTAAACTGGGTCGTCAACCAACTGCGTATACGCGGCATTACAATCGAATCAGGTCAATACATCACCACTGGAGTGTGCGGTCTTCCCAAACCAATCCGATCAGGTGATCGGGTCACCTGTGACTTGGGTGAATTTGGTTCAGTCTCTGCGACTTTAGTTGATTAACGCGAACTTCCAGAAGAGGTAATCAGTTTGTACTGTGAGCCTTTGTGACTCAGAACAGAGCGGACCAGATAGACTTTTCTTACTCGCCATTCAATTGGCGTCAGTTCACACGCCACGCGCCGCCTGACTTTTCTAGCAAGTGTTACGTGTGGTGTAAACCTCCGTCGATCCGACACATATCTTTTTAGTCCGATTCGAATCTTGTTCGACAATTCTTCCAACTCTGTTTCAATATTCTCCACACCCGCCCAGACAATTTTGTTGTGCGGCCAGAATCCAATCTTGCTGATGGTAAAGGAAAACGGCGTCAGTTCTATTGATTTCACAAAGCTTTCGATTTCTGGAATTTCATTTAGCGGCACTTCTCCCAAGAAGAGCAATGTGATGTGGAGGTTTGAGGCAGGAATCAAACGACCATAATCGCCAAGTTTCAATTCGAGTTGCTTGTTTGACAGCTTTGTCCGGGCTTCATCTTCAGGCCACAAAGCAACAAATAGTCGCTGAGATCGAGTTTCAGTCACATACTGTTTAGAAATTTAATTGCCCCAGCAAATACGCATTCAGCAGAAGCTAGGCGAACCTGCTGCCTATCTCCTGAAAACAGGTATCCTTGATCGATTACCTTTCCGTTGCGATCTGCCCAAGCGATCCAGACTGTACCCACTGGCTTTTCTTCACTTCCACCATCGGGTCCTGCTACACCTGTAACTGATACAGCCAGGTCCGCACGACTTGAGTGAATTCCACCCGTAGCCATTTCGCGCGCCACAGCACTTGATACAGCACCATGATCGCGAAGCGACTCAGAACTCACACCAACCAACTCCTGCTTTGCATCATTGCTATAAGTCACAAATCCCCGTTCAAACCAGTCAGAACTACCTGGCTTTCGCGTAATCGCCTCGGAGATCATACCACCCGTACAGGACTCGACTGTGGCAATCATCCAACCGCGTTCAATGAGTAATTCACTTAGCTGCTGAACGAGTTGATCAATCGTATTATTCAATTCGAACTAACCCTGTGGAAACAATTCCAATCCCTGCTTGAAACTATCGAGATCTGTGATCGTAAGCCCGACACTCGATACCTGGTCAACAGGCAATCCATGGCTCTCACCATAGCCCAATACGACTAAACGGTGATCAGATTTTCCAATCAGCAGATTTTGTACAAACTGATCAAATGATTGCCGATCAATTTTCTCAATTTCCTGAGCTAAGACCTCCCGACTGTCAAAATTAAATTCTTTCTGATCAATTGCAGTCCAATAGAATTCGGACTTTTCACCAAGTGAGTCGTACTTTTTCAACAACTGTCCAGTAATACCGCTTTTGTATGCTTCAAATTCATCGCGGTTAACCCGTTCTGCCAACCAGTCTGGAAAACTTTCAAGGAAAACCTCAACTGCAGAGTTCATGTCATCTGGGACAACATCAGGAGATTGAATGACGAACATGATTCCAGGCACCCGTCCAACCGGAACGTAGTGCGAGAATACCACATATCCCATTTGTTGTACCGTACGCAAATCGGAGAAAAAAGGTGTCTGAATAATTTGAGACAAGAGACTCATATATGCCCGTTCTCGAAGTGACTTGTCAGCACCTTGAAGGTAAAGCGAAATCGCTGAATCTGCATTCTCTATTTCAATGAGTCGACGATATGGACCTTCACCAGGAAGAACAACAACATCGGATTTATGCACCTCAACTACGTTCTCGGGATCGACTAGAGTTCCAACCATCTGCCCCATTAAAATTGAGGTTTTGTGCTCAACATTGCCATGCGATAGCGCTACAACGTTGATCCGATCTAAAAATTCATTACCAAAGGCCAGCAGATCGTCAAAGTCGACTTCTTCCAACGCACGTAGTTGTTCTTCCTCACTCCAATTGGGAACTAGGATAGTCGAATAGAAATCCGAAATGGTACGACGATAGGCTGTATCTCTGCGGCTGTTTTCAATGTCGCGAATCATCTCCTGCCGGTGAATCTCAAACCGATCTGAATCAAATTCAGCAGACTTCAGCGTCTCAAGTATCCGCTCCAGTAAAGCCGACTGATTGTCGTTGAATCCGGAAATTCGAAAACTGAAGCCGCGCGAATGGGGATAGAGACTGAAATCCAGCCCAGCTATCAGGGCTGGGTAAACATACTCATTTAACTGATCATTAAGCGCATCGATATACAAGGACAGCAGAATTGAGTTTTTCGCGGAAGACTTTGTTATTGGGCTTCTAACAGTTACAAAGAAACTTGCCCTCGGAACATCAAACGAAGTATCGGTCTGATGCCACAACTCGAATCCGGGACTGCTGTAAATTCGCTCCGGTACGGCCGTTTCATCGCCTACAACCAAATCTAATTTTTCTGGTAGAAATTCGTTTCTTAGTGGTAACCAATTCGAGGCGTCTGCAACATCCGAATTCCAATCCGCAACCATTTCAGGTTCAATTCTTGCGATTGAGAATTCAGATCGTAGGTAAGGCGTCAATTGGTCGGTTTCTACGGTTGCACCAGCGAGAATTACTAGGGTGTTCTCGGGCGTCATTCGATCTAAAACATCGGCGATCAGATTTGGGTCATAGTTCTCGACCAGGTATAGGGCTGGAAACAGCTCGTTCTGAGGGTATTTATGAAGCTGAGATGCCAAGCCAGTTACTGCACCTGCGGGATCATCTAGTTCAGCGAATCGAAAACTGATCTCAGCAAGAATCTGGTTCTCCTTAAATCGCCACTCCTCTATTCCGCGTTGTCGAACTTCTCGGATGTATTGAAAAACATATCCAGCAACTTGATCCCAATTCTGATATCCCTCCTCAGTCAGAGAGATATGCACGTTGAATGCTGAAGTTGTAATTCCAGTGTCACTCGTCGAGGCAAAAAGTCCAAGTGCCCATCCCTGATTCTTTAGCTCAGACAGAAGGCTACCCTGCCCTTCGTGCCCAAGTAGATGAGCTATGTAAGATCCAGGGCGTTCACGCCAGTACGGTTCGAGATTTTGCAGCGGAAACATGAGGGCCAAAGTTGGATCATGTTTCAATGTTTTGAACTTCAGTAATGCTGGCAAACTACCTGGACTAAACAGTGGTTCTGTGATTTCCCGTTCAGCATACTGATTGTTTCTGATATCGGAAAATTTATCCTCCACCCATATTTGAAGCTGATCCAGCGGCTCACGCCCCAAAACTACCAGGTTCATTAGATTGGCACTGTACTTTTCTTCGAAAAACTGAATCAGTTCATCGCGGATATCTCCAGCTAGTGTATCTTTGGTTCCTGACGCAAATCGAGATGCTGGGTGATTTTGATTGTAGGTTTGTCTCATCGCTGACCAGCGTCGTACTGAATCGCGCTGAGTGCGCATTTCGTATTCAGCATGGACAACCGCTCGTTCCCGGTCGATTTGCTGCTCTGGAAATAGCGGTGCGATGAAAAACTGAGCAAATTGGTCCAATGCAGGTTGAAGTTTATTGGCATCAATCCGAAAGTTGTAGTTGGTGAGATCAATCGCCGTAAACGCATTTGACGACCCACCATTCTGGTCGATATACCTACGGTAACTGTCCAACTCAGGATATTTTTCGGTCCCAAGAAACATCATGTGTTCAAGGTAATGAGCCAGACCGGCTCGGTCCGGCGGATCATCACCCGCACCGATTCTAATCGCCAGTGAAGCTGCTGCTTGAGATGTTTCAGGATCTGATACGAGCAGCACCTGCAACTGGTTGTCGAGTTGGAATGCGCGATATTCGCGATGGTCATTTGGACTTTTCTGAAACTCCGCTGCAACTGCAACTGATAGGAAGAGTCCAAGGAAAAGACTCAACACGCGGAAACCGATGTGTAACTTATTCATTGCCATAATTCAAAGTGTTTTCTACATTTGACTCGAATGATGCGAAAAAGTGCTAACTGCTCGTCACAACAAATAGGCAGTTAGAAGGGCTTGAATGTTGAAACTTTTCTGAAAGTTAGAACAAAATAAACAAGCTGAAGAATGAAATTCATGTACTCGAGACTTCGCATGCAAAAGCGATCCAGGTACCACCAGTCGAGTGGATTGAGGATCGCCTCATTCATATTCAATAACTATTTGAACAGAATGTTTCTCAATCTGCAATGGTATTAAGAAAATTACTCGGACCTATTGAACTTGAACCAGTATTTTCAGATACTGGCAAATCATATTACGTAGCACATACGACTTTAGAGACGATTTCCATAGTGGATAAGAGAATCGCACCAAATCCATTGGAGAAAGGTGCGAATCAATATTTCTGGCGTCCCCAGGGGGATTCGAACCCCCGTCGCCAGCGTGAAAGGCTGGTGTCCTAGACCTGACTAGACGATGGGGACGACGACATCCATTCAATATGTGGTGGACACAAACTTCAATTGTTTTACACCTTGGGCAGTGTACCAATTGCAGCTGAAATCACCGATACAAGAAAAGAAACCCAAGCACCAGCTACAGAATAACTTGCGGCTTGGGAATCTCGGGATTCAATATTGTAATCTATAGTTCGTACACCCAACGAGAAAATTTGGAGGAAATTCTCAACCAACTCGCACTTGCTGTCTAAGTGTCACACGTGTACCGAACTAGAGCATCGTCATGAGGGCATCTGGAAACTATTAGTAGACTGTCTTGTATCAAGAAACGCGAATTCTTTCATTTTGTAGCAATACTCGCAACTTAATTCTGACAATGTTAAAAGTCCTGATTTTATTTGGCTAAATTTTCTTATTGTCTTTCCACTGTGGCAACAATATTGCAGGCGAGATCAATAGAGGTCTGCAATCGGTCCAAATTCCCAACATAGTATTTCATGGCCTCCTCAGCCCTTATACGCAGCGCATTGCTATTGACTAACCCGCGTCTCGCTAACGCAGCTATATCTTGTCGATCATGGTCCGCTAGCCGGCTGATCTTGCTTACAGCAAGATCAAGAGCGCTCAGTAAACGAATGTCCAGTACTTTGGAGTCGATTTCGCTTAGTTCAAGTGGTAAAGAATCGCGATACGCATCGTCATGCACAAGAGCGAAACTGTCATTGAATTGTCGGTCGAAATAAAGCAACTTGGCAGCTCCGTCTGGAGCTCTATAGGAAACTTCAAGGTCATCCGGCAATGCTATGCGGTGAGAGAATGTAGCATCGATATCTATTGAAACTCGATCACCTGTATAAAAATGTACTGCTCCACCACCGAAGATATACATGCTCACAGGTAGAGCGGTTTCGGGAGTTTCGCTCAACGATTCTGCAATGCGGCCGGCGATTCGCTGAAATGCAGTCAAGAAATAAGGCTGAGCTAACGACTCAAGTTGCATGATGTACCGTAGTTTCCAGCATTGGTAGAAACCGCGACGGTTTCAGTGGACTATGCTCTAACCATCGATCAAAAATGTCTGGCTTGCTGGCCCCAGGGCTTATGTTTTCAGCCAGCAATAGCAAACCACAGCGATCATATTTATCCACGCTGGCAAGCATAACAGCCAATCCGGCCATAAAGAAGTGCGGCCCCATTGCTATCCACTGCGTCAAATTCAGTGATCCAGATGCACATAAACGAAGCAATGATTCTTCGTAATCGCGATCAATGTCGACTGGAAAATGACCGTCTCGTGTCAGTAGTGGCAGTGTCGCATCTACAGTGCAGAGGCGCACATTAACTGCACCCGCTAGTGAGGCAAGTGTACTGAAGTCACAATTGTCTCGGCGACGCAATCTGGAAAGCGTTTCTTTAGGCAGACCGGCTCGCGCTGCCCAGTGAGTATCGTTAATACTGCGCTGGCGCGCAGCAAAACTGAGTTCGTTAATGATAATCTTTAGATTAGTTGTTGATTCTAACATCAACTTTATTGTAAATTATGTTGATTTATATATCAATTATTTCTATATCAACCATGGCAGATTAAAACCGTTGTCGCATTCGCACGGGAAATGGAACCGAAAACTTCTCGACACCGAGGCGTTTTGCAATCGCAGTGGTGTGCCGTGACAACCACGAGGTGGCCCCGGCATAGCGGTGACTCGATTTAGGACCAGGACAAGTGCAGCGTGCGCAATACGTGATCCCGTAACGTCTTCGGTATATCGAGCTCTCTAGCCATTTGGTGCCATGTTGAGAACGCATCGACAGTTTGCTCAACGACGATCTTTTCGCGATTACGCGGCAGTCGGGCATATTTTGCAAGACGTTTTAAGTCTTGCATAGCAAAGTCGTTTGTTTTACCGTTAATGCTCAACTGGTGGAATCTCGTGTAATCACTGCCTTCGGCGTGACAGAGATCGTAGGCTGGCGTGATGTCCCAATTGCCCTGGCGATTCATCATGAAACCAAAATTCTTTACATGGTCGTCCTGATTGCACCCAACCACATTGAAGACAATTCGGCGAAACTGCTCTTCAAATGCACTCTGCGGTATATCCAACTGGCGCATTGTCATGAAGAGTTGCTCATAAGAATGAATGCCGCTTTCATAGTAATCGTAATGTGCAACTGCTGCAAATGTCTGAACAAATTTTTTGCCTCCCTGTTCATTGCGATCAAAGCGTCTTGTCATGAAATGGTTACGACCATTCTCGCTGAATATGCGACTGTCCATCATATCGATGCCGCAGGCCTTTGCCATCAGATGGTAGCTATACTCCAAAAGGCCGTACCCAGATGGATCAGCCATACCCCAATCTCCACTGTAATCAATGCCATCAAATTTAATCAACCAATGTTCAAACTTGGGTGGCAGATCTATCTGCCCCGACCGAACTTCTTTTGTCTCCGGATTGAAAGCAATAACAGCCTTGGCGCGGGCACCGCCCGCCGATGTCCCTACGCTCAGAATGTCAAGTAAATCACTTTGTTCATTACCAGGTATGAGTTTGGTCTTGAGTGTTTTGCTTTCGGCGAAAGCCAGTGAAGCTAGTTCGACAAGATGGCCGATTTCAAGGCGTATATCCTTTGTTGTTTCACTGCCGATTGAAGGCTCAAATTCCAGCGCTCCCATGCCGCGGGTTCCGGTGTAACAGAGGCGATCAACAGCATTGAACTGTGTTGGTTGCCTTCCGGTTTGGGCAAGCCAGACATCAATGAGTTTGTTACCGTATTTATCTGGCAGACTGTCGGCAATCATACCAGGCAACCCATGAAAAGATCTGGGATGTAAGTCTTGAAACTGATAAATTTGACCTTTACGAAGCGGCATGCATAGTGGAGCTAGCTCTATACCAAAATTCACAAATGCTGGATCATATTCAAACCGTGCATATCGTTCCGCATGATCCATTGAGACGTATCCGATTGTAGTACCCCACAATTTGACAGTCGCTGTACTCATCAGGCTTCATCACCCCAAACGATGCCGGACGAGCGAGAGAGACTTGTGCGTTTCCGGCGTTTTCCGGCGAGGACTTCGACCATTGGAGAGTTGAAATTCTCTGGCAATAATGCATCAATGGAGGGCGCCATATCCAATGCCTTGAGAAGTTTTAGCCATGTTTCAAGCTGACTGTCTCGTCCGCTTTCGATTCGACGGAGTGTGGCAACGCCAATGCCAGCTTCTTTCGCCAATTCAGTTTGCGAGTAACCTTGCGCCTTGCGTATTCTCGCGAGACGTTCAGCAAGTTCCTGGAGGATTTCAGCTTCTGGCATAAATTTGGTTATTTTCATAATATCATTAGCGATAGTAATTATGTTATTACATCGTTTTTATATCACAAATGATATTATTTGTCATAAGATTTCTGCATTTCAACCACCTCGGTGCAAATATGCGATCATTTGTGATACTATTTCTGACTATTTCAATACAAATATATTAGATGTGATATGTATATTGACAATACCTAGGGATCGAGCATGGAATGATGCAAAGGATGCTGATGTTTATCGTCCATACCGTCCGTTTGCAAGTCATTCAAAGCAGGAAGTGTGAATTGAAGTTTTCCCTTACAATACTTTGATAGACTGCCTCTGAAGCAATTAGACTGCTGAAATGTCAAATGCTGACTGCAGTTCTGTATCATCAGAATCTGGAGTCAATTTGAAGGGGCAAAAATCGGCAAGCAGCTTTTGCTGCCGTAAAATCACAATTTGAGGTGATTGTTATGTCAAATGTCTTGTTAGTGGGGATTGATGGTAGCGAACCTGGTGTACGTGCCGCTGAATTTGCTGCCAAAGTTGCACATGCCAAAGGAGCCGATTTACTGATCGCTTATGTGATCGAATGGTCTCCTTATTCGTTCAACACTCCAGAAGAAAATGAGATTCGGCACAAGCGACGTGAGGAAGAAATTGAAACAGCAAGTTCAAAATTGCTCACACCTTTGCTGAATAGACTCAAGAGCGAAAATATTGAAATTGAGGGGTTGGTGCTTCATGGACATCCGGCAAAAACCCTGAATTACATCGCTAAGAAAAGAGGTGCTTCACAAATATTCGTAGGTCGTACCGGAGGGTCTGGAATTACGAAGCTTCTATTTGGTAGCGTAGCCAGCAATCTAGTACAAACAGCAAAGATACCAGTGACGGTAGTCCCGTAACAGACAAGAAATCCATATATTGGGGAGGGGGTAATTCTGATATGAAATCTCGAACAATGAAAAGTTTGATAGGAATTTTTTGCCTGACCGGGGTCATCGCACTGATTTCATTGCCTGCTTATGCCCAAACTCAGGAACGAGAGCTTTCAGCCGCGCAGGAGTGGGTGAAAGGAATCGAAATTCCTGGTTTAGGCTATCGTTCATGGGTCGAAGGTATACAACCACCAGAGGCGATAGTAGTCGAAGAAAAAACTGGAATAGATGCAGCGGTCGACAAAATTATGTCGCCAATCAATGCAGTTATTTACAACGCTGTATTCTTTTCCGTTCCATTTTTTGGATCAGATTTGAAACTGGTTGTGGCGTGGCTCGTAATAGGAGCCATATTCTGCACATTCTATTTTCGATTGGTGAATTTTCGCGGTTTTGCACAAGCACTGAGACTGGTACGTGGTGACTATTCTAAACCTGACGACCACGGAGAAGTTTCACACTTTCAAGCCTTGGCAACAGCGCTTTCAGGAACAGTTGGGGTAGGAAACATCGGTGCTGTGCCAGTGTTAATCGTCTTGGGTGGCCCAGGTGCTGTTTTTTGGATGATTATGGCTGGCCTGCTGGGCATGTCAAGTAAGTTCTGCGAATGTACGTTGGGTGTTAAATACCGAAATGAAAATCCTGATGGGTCAGTCTCAGGTGGTCCGATGTACTCCTTGAAGAAAGGATTGGCGGAACTCGGTAAACCCACACTTGGCAAAATTCTCGCCGTATTCTTTTCCATCACTGTAGTATTCGGCTGTTTGGGTGGGGGAAACATGTTTCAGGCCAATCAGGCGTACGTGCAGTTTGTCAATGTCACCGGTGGCGAAAATAGCTGGCTGGTAGGCAAAGGATGGTTGTTCGGTCTTGTATTCGCCATTTTGGTTGGTGTCGTCATCATAGGCGGAATCAAGAGCATTGCAAAGGTGACCGAGAAAGTCGTACCGGTCATGGCAATCTTCTATGTGCTTGGTGCCCTGACAGTGCTGGTTATGAATGCCGAGCGCTTGCCAGCTGCTATAGCTTCCATCTTCACAAATGCGTTTAGCCCTGAAGGCATGGCTGGTGGATTCATCGGGGTCTTGATTCTTGGTTTTCAACGTGCTGCATTTTCAAACGAAGCGGGAATCGGTTCAGCCGCCATTGCACATTCCGCAGTGAAAACAAAGGAACCAGTCACTGAAGGTCTGGTTTCGCTGCTTGAACCTTTTATCGATACCGTCGTCATTTGCACAATTACTGCGCTAGTGATTCTTACGACAGTGTACGGCGACCCGTCTGTGTCACATCTGTCTGGCGTTGGACTGACATCCGAAGCGATGATGAGATCAGTTGCATGGTTTCCCACACCACTCGCATTGGCTGTGATACTCTTTGCGTTCTCAACAATGATTTCCTGGTCCTACTATGGACTTAAGGGATGGACTTATTGCTTTGGTGAATCAAAGGCAGCAGATATCAGCTTTAAATTCGTGTTTTGCGTTTTTGTCGTGATTGGATGTTCAATTCCTTTAACCTC
>JAJDXD010000061.1 GCA_022823405.1 Gammaproteobacteria bacterium | reverse complement strand
TCGACTTTCAAATCCAATTACGTTATCGTTACTCATAGTGGCGTACCTACTTGGTTGGTTGTAAATTTGTTCAACTTACATTTAACCAGATACGCCGCTTTTTTTTCAACCCCCGTCACGCACTACTTTTGGGCATAACTCAAGGTCGGTAGGGTACGGTTAGATGATGAGCATATAAGTGTTGCTTACCTTTAAATTCTAGCGACGGCATAGTGATCTCTACTACGGCGCAAGAAATCCTAGCTCGCAATCGCTAGCAACGGAATTCTGGTCATTTTCAACTTCAATGTGCATTTTGTTGTTCTTGTTTATCAACTTAACCACTAATTCATTTGATTACTACTTGGATTGATTGTATTCGTAGTATTCATATCACCTTTGCTGAATTTTCATGAACGTCGCGTTATATCGGCGACAGCTAATATCAAGGATGTGAAATCAAGAATTCAAATTTTTGTGCGAGATAAGAAGAGAATCTTCAGGGTTTGACTGATTGCTTCATTTACATTTAGTGTAATTTCATTTGCTTATTTTGAACTGATTTAACTTCAAGATATTGACTTGCATCAATTCCATTTGAGCAGTCTCCAGATAATTTCGTAGTTGTAATCTATTAGCTTGTTGGTAGCCACTTTCAAAACAACTGATATTCGGAATTTCTAGTTGCGGATTCGGGGTATGTCGTCAAGGGAAACATGCTGCTTTTGTGATAGGAGTTAGTGTCTGATAAATACAGTCGCAACGATTTTGACCCCTCCCCAAAATTTCAGACCCAACTTTAAATTATCAACTAATTACTGACACTAATTGTTGTTAGTCAAATATTGCTCATCTAGATCAAGAGCTTCCAGTCCCATAAGATCAGCAATCGAAATTATTGTTTCTTTGTTTGATAGAAACCACTCTTTCCCCGCGCCTCTTTGTTTGATATTTGAATGACCAATAATTTCCAAATGACCATGAATCTTTCTTTCGACGTCATCCATCAATTTCGGTTGTTCTGCAAACTTTTTGCCATTGCTTGCGATGATAAACAATAGCGATAATGGTGCCTCAGGCATGCCAGTTGTTTGTTGACTAATTCGTTGTTTGAATTTCTTATTGGTTTTACCTATTTTTAGGTGATATCTTTCCGCAGAATCAGCGGTAGATTGAACTTCAGGATTCTTATGATAATGAGGATAGGTATCTACATAAATTCCAGATCCTTGATTGAATCTTTCCGCTTTTTTGTTATTTTCTCGATCCTCCCTAGCAACAAGAGTTGGATCTTCAGATTTCACTACAAGTTTTTCAACAATAGAATCTATTGTTGACGAAACTGTTTCTGAAATTTCTACTGTGCTGCGGTTTTTGAATCTTCTTATTTCATTTGCAATGTTTCGGCATTGAGCAGTTGTGGATGGTAGATCAATAATTTGCAAAAGTTGTCTAATAATCAGAATATATAAGCCAACAGTCCCAGGTGGAGCTTTTGCCTGCTCTGAAATTTCTCGATGTGTTTTATTATCGCCAATTTTATCCCAAGCTAGGAAGAGCTGCCCTAAAGCAGTTGCATCGTTTTTAAAAAATTTCGGATTTTGTTACTATCATTTTCTATATCGGATTTTTTCAAGATTCTCCACCCTTGCTTCGATTCTCACGGGCATCAGACCCAAGCCTTAGTGCAAAAACTAACAAAAATTTCTTCTGTGAAATCCAACAAATTGGATTGACCTTTCCGTTTTTCAACTAATTAGTATTATTCCAAAAACTAAACATCGACAAGGTCGGAAATTGCTTCAGCGATAACTCCGTAAACTGTACCAAAATCGTTGTCCGACATGCAGTAGGGTGGTAGTACATAAATCGTATTTCCGAGTGGTCTTAGCAATACACCGCTCTTCTGAAATCGAAGGTAAAGCTGCGTGCCGATTTCGGACAGATAGCCGCTATCAGATACTTGAATATCCATCGCTGCAATGGTTCCAGTCTGTCGCAAATTCTTTAGCGAGTCCAGCGCACCTATCTCAGAGAGTTTTTGTGTCTGTCTGGCTCCAGTCTCTCGAATTTGCTCTCTTACCTTATCTTCTTGCCACATTTCGAGGTTGGCGGCAGCTACTGCACATGCGATGGGATTTGCAGTATATGAACTTGAATGGAAAAACGTCTTGCTTCTGTCAGTTGAATAATGTGCATCAAAAATTCGTGAATGGCATAGGGTAACTGCAAGTGGCAGAAATCCGCCGGTAATTCCTTTAGAGTAACAGGCAATGTCCGGCACAACGTTGGCTTGATCACAGGCGAACAGGCTACCAGTTCTGCCCCAGGCAGTCATCACCTCGTCAGCTATGAACAGCACATCATACATTTCACAGATTCTTTTCATTTCACGAAGAGTATCAGCACTGTACATAAGCATGCCTCCGGCACCGAGTACCAGCGGTTCGACAATGAATGCTGCAGCTTCGGGTTGTTGCTTACATTTCGCCTCGAGAGTGTCAAGCGAGACCTGCTCTTTGGATGCGGTCGGAAAGGGAATCGTTTCGACAGAGAACAGCAAAGGATTGTAGGGTTGATTGAAAACCCCTCGCTCACCAACTGACATCGTTCCTATGGTGTCCCCGTGATAGCTGTGTTCCATAACGATTACTCGATTACGCGGGATGTTTTGGTGATGCCAATAGCCGAGTGCCATCTTTAGTCCGACTTCAACCGCAGTTGAACCGCTGTCTGAAAAGAACACGTAGTCGAGACCTGATGGTGTGAGGTCGACCAGCATTTTCGCTGTACGCTCTGCTGGCTCGTGCGTGTAGCCAGCGAATATTACCTGGTCCAATCGTTCCATTTGCTCTTTGGCCGCCTGTTGTAGCTTGGGATGACAGTGTCCGTGCGTGATCACCCACCAGGAAGAGATTGCATCAATAATCTGCTGACCTTCTTTGGAATAGAGGTAAGCCCCATTCGCGTAGTCAATTTCCAGAAACTCAGGGAATATCGCATGCTGAGTGAAAGGATGCCAAACGGGTGAGGCGATTTTGTTCATAGAGAGTCTCGAGGATTAAGAAAGTTTCATTTGGTCAGCAGTTCTGCAAACCGATTTATCCAACCAGCGTAACTGCAATTTGAAAACATTTCTGCTGGAAATTTTTCATGGCGTATCACACCAGTACATGCAGGAATTTGTAGACGAGTTCTTCTATCGATTCAATCGTCGGCGGTGGGAAAAGCGAATCCCATAGCGATTTCTGTAGGCCGCAGCCGACACGGCGCCGATGCGTCTCGCCCTAACTTAAATTCAGAGGCATGTTTTATTATTCATAAGGTTCGCCTCATTCCATGAAATCAAGTGTGAATCGAATAGATAATTTTAGAGCCAAATATTTAGAGCGGCTCGCAATCACATTGGAATTCAGTGTTGTTGGATTCAAAAATCAAATTGCCGAGGTAGCCGGAAACGTTAGAGACACTCTATATGCCACATAAAAAAATTTCCTGTCATCCATGAGTTGGATTCTCGCATCGATAATAGAGTAGTGCGTGTGACAGGAATGGTATAGCAGTGAATGTGGAGAGCCGACGGTTGAATCTAATAGATCAAATCATTTTCGTTGATATTCAACGCTTCTTGAATCGATTTACAACGTCGTAAAATTCCATTTCTGTCTAAATTTACATTTAGCCATATGTCGGCATTACCAATTTGGCGATATTGAATTTTGACTCTTTTGTCAACTTGTCGGACGAGCCAATGATTTTCCATGTTTAAAAGATATACCAAATCACTTGAACTACGATTTCCGATAGCTTCAACGAACTCGACTAAAATGGCACGCCAACTCTGAATCTCAACCGTATTTCCAAAGATTTTGCAAGTTGTTGGTGGATTTGTTGATCTTGACGTACGTTGAACTCTTTTAGATGCACCACTAATGGTGACAGAGGATTTAGAATCTGTTGCAGAGTAAACTTGGTTATCTGTTGTTGAATTGGTTGATTGAAGTTTTCGCTTCACGAACTCGTCGATAAATCCACGATTAGTTTTACTATTGCTCAATCCAGTTGATCTGACAAGTATTTTTCTCAAACTGCTATGGTCTCCGCTGTCAACGAAATCAGCCCAAGCCGTTTCTAGTTTTTTGGTTCTAGAAAGAGCAGCAAAATTCTCCAAGTAATCACCGTGTTCCACAGCGTCAAATGCGAGGAACTTTCGAAAGACTCTTTCGATTTTCGAATATTCGTCAGACTCTAAATGAATTGCTTCAACATTAACAGGTTTTCTTTCAGTGCAATCAATCAAATACCAGGTCCGGCCGTTTGTAAGTACTCCATAGGCAATTGACTCGATTGAACAATAACTGTTCAACTGCGCTGCATCATCATCATTTAATCTGTGGTTTTTCGCTTTGGCTTCAATAATTAGAGCGTCGCCTGATGAATTCTTGAGAATAATGTCAGCCTCTTTATTAGATGTCCCTACTTGAATTTGTCGCTTTTCTTCTATTTGGTTATGGTTCTCTGGGTTCCAACCAAGTATTTTCAAAATTGGAAATATTACATGATTGATAGTGCGAGTTTCATGCCAATGACCTCCCACATTTAATTTCTCCCTGACTTCATCTAGTCTTTTTGAAAAATGTTCAATCATGTCCTTCCTGCGAAACTAAAAGTCATAACTTGTTAAATCAACAGAAAAATTTGTGCTTTTTACCCAACCGCAAGAACATCGTTTTTCGATTTGAGAGATCAACTCAAGGTCCAGTTAGTTGTCTGCAAATCACAATAATTGAATCTAGTTGTTCAACAAAATGCTCGATAAGATTGTTGGTTGTGTAGTATATCTCAATCAATCAACACCTTAAAGTGAGGCAAGTTCGATCACAAGTGATAAGAAACAAATAAACATGCCTCTGTATTTAAGCTAGGGCGAGACGCATCAGCGCCGTGTCGACTGCGGCCTGTAGAAGTCGCAATGGGATTTGCTTTCTCACCGTCGACGATTGAATCGATAGACGAACTCGTCTACAAATTCCTGCATATACTGGTTTGACACGTAATGAAAAGTTCCCAGCAGAAATGTTTCAAATTGCTGAAGATTTGAATTCTGCGTTCTGGCAATCCTGCACAATTTGTTGCGGTAGAACTTCAGTACGCTAAGTAATTCATGCCGATGTTAGCGCGACATTACTGCTAAATTTGCAGATTAGCACAGAATATGATGCTTTGTAAAATGGTAACAAAATTTAAAGAGAGTAAAACGTCGAAATAAATCAGGAAAATTGACTCCCATTTTGTGTTGCTAACTGTCAGTTTCAACAAGAGCAGTCGGTCACATTGAGAATTTACTAGTCAGCGGGTAACTGGAGAGAAATAGGTATGTATTCCAATTTCCATCTCTACCCTCATTTCACCAAGGGAATGCAATAAGTATGCCAGTCAAAACCTATCAGCCACAAGCTAACGCCGGTAGTTTCAGGGGGTATGCCCAGTCTCAGATGGCTGCGGTTGATGAGGAAATTGCTAGAATTGGCCCTGGTACACCTGCCGGCGAATACCATCGCCGATTCTGGCATCCTGTCTATATTACGGAAGAACTGGGCGAGTTGCCCGAAGCCATCAGGATTCTTGGCGAGGACTTGGTTCTGTTTCGCTATGGAGAGCAACGAGATCAGATAGGACTGGTTCACAGGCATTGCATCCATCGTCGAGCTTCGCTGGAATACGGTAAATGCGAGGATAAAGGAATACGCTGCTGCTATCACGGTTGGTTATACGCACCAGATGGCGAAATTTTGGAAACACCGGCTGAAAATACCAAAACGGCAGAAAGACTGCGTAAAAGCACTCGTCTTGGTGCTTACCCCGTCATCGAATATCGCGGGCTGGTTTTTGCTTATATGGGTCCGCCGGACAGGCAACCGGAATTCCCTGTATATGACGCATGCGTCTACGATGACATGACTAGCGCAACCTACAAGGCGCCTTACAGATGTAACTGGATTCAGGTACTGGATGCGATTATGGATCCGACTCACACGACTTATCTGCACAGCCGGAATAGTCACCCTCAGTTTTCAGAAGGTATGAAAGCAGAGGGTGTACTGCATTTCTATGAGAGGAATGACAATCATTTCCTTGGCTCTTCGACCCGACGTGTTGGCGACAATGTATGGGTTCGAGTCAATGAGCTCATTCTTCCCAACTTCACGCAGGCTGGTTCTGCTTTTGCTGTCGACGGCACGCGGCAATGCTATTTTGGACGTTCCTGTTTCACCCGATGGGTCGTGCCGGTGGATGATGAAAATTCAATTATTTACGCCTGGGCCAACTTCGGTAGTCGCTGGGATCCGCATGAATACAACACCAGGGAAGGGTACGAGATGATTGAGCAGGGCGAAATTCTTGATCGCAGCCTCGAAGAGAGGAAGCGCTTTCCGGCAGATTCCGAGGCAGTCGAAGGTATGGGTAGCATATCAACACATAAGGGTGAAAATCTGATGCCGACTGATCGTGGTATCGCCCTTTACCGCAAACGCTTGAGAAAGCAGGTTCGCGCTCTGACCAACCAGATTGAGCCGCCCCAGCCGATCAAATCAGCCGACAGTTGTATTCGAACCTATGGACAAGATACCGTTTTAACCCTGCCGTCGAAGAATGACGAAGACGATCAAATGTATCTGGACCGCATTGGTGCAGTAGTGATGGAAATGCAGTTCGATCTGGAGCACTTCAATGAAGGGAATCGAGACGATGAAATCGTTTCGCGTCTTAAGAAACTTGAGGCAGACGGAATTGATTGAACGGAGATGCTCCAGTTGAAGGTGCATGTCAAGAACAATCGCTGGCGGCCAGGTTCTTTTCCTAACACGCCTGAGGGTGAGGCCGTCTTCACCATATCGCGTGAACGAATTGATGCTGCGTTAACAGAATTCCCAGATCTCGTCGGTAAGATCGATTACTTTATTGACTGGGATACTGACAACTTTACATCGTCCATGGCTGACTCGGAAATCTTGTTAACCTGGGATTTACCAACCAAGAATCTGAGCGGTACTGCCCCTCGTTTGCGTTGGATTCACTGCATTGGCGCTGGTGTTGAACATCTGCTGCCGATGACATGGTTGCCACAACAGGTAACATTGACCAATAACAAGGGTGTGCATGCTGCTAAAGCAGGTGAATTTGGTCTGATGGCTATATTGATGCTGCACACACACATACCCGCAGTGGCATTCAACCAGCGCAACGCAGTTTACGATTCCCTCTACTCTACACCAATTGCCGGGAAAACGGTGGTGGTGCTGGGTACAGGTACGCTTGGCGGTTCTGCGGCCGGAAAGGTAAAGCAGTTGGGAGTGAAGGTAATTGGTGTCAACCGTTCTGGAAACCTGGTGGCTGGATGTGATCGGGTAGTGAAAACCGCTGAACTTGATGACGTGCTGTCTGAAGCTGATTACTTGCTAATCGCGACGCCTGATACACCACAGACCCGCGGTCTTATGTCGCGTGAACGACTAGACCTGATGAAACCAACCGCAGGAATCATCAATATTGGGCGTGAGTCAGTTATGGATTATGACGCGCTATGTGACAAATTGGATGAAGGCTCGCTCGGTGGCGCCATACTGGATGTTTTTGACCCTGAACCTATCGAGGCGGATTCACGACTTTGGAGCACCAGGAACCTGTTGATTACACCTCATATTTCGGCTGACGACGGGGATTCATACGTACAGATGACATTGGGATTGTTTTTTCGAAATTTGCAACTCTTCCTCGCAGGCGAACCATTGCAGAACCCGGTAAGACCTGAACTGGGCTACTGATGTTGGTGACGCAATTCGAAAAAGCGCCATAGCATATCACGGTCAGTAAAGGGATGCTGACGCTTGATAAGGACTACCGAAATTAGGACTTATGACTAATTCGTTGAGTTCATCTCCAAAGATGACTGTATCGTTCACCCGCATAATGAATTTCTAGATCATCTTGAGGTGTATGGAAATTTGATTCAATTTCGCTGTCTTCTATGACACAAACATTTGCCATGATTCATACAAAATGTTCAAGTCTTTGAAGTAGCTACAGTGCTATTTTCGATTGCTGGAATTCTGCGGACGAGTAACAGCACTCCCCTGATTTGGTGGAGAGGGTGGAGGCGAGTTAGAGGGTGAAGGTTTAGGTTGATGGCCGCGATGGCGCATCGGCTCCTTTCGTTCTACATTTTCGGTCTTCATAATTTGGTTCCTCTCGCGTGTGTTCCTATGACCAAAATTGTATCGTTTTTACCTGTCCAGAAGCAATTAGAATTCCTTTACTTCTAATTTCTTTCCATTCTTTGGTATGCGAATCAATTTGAAATAACTTCTCTATATAGATCACTAGTGTCCGGTTGAATTATCGAATAACATCAACTGCTTAAGTCCATCAGTCGGTTCCGCTTTGTATCCCCTGTCCGCAAATAGTTGATATAGCGTGGTTTTCTCGAACAGCGCGGTGTCAATGGTCTGCGAAATAGT
>JAJDXD010000154.1 GCA_022823405.1 Gammaproteobacteria bacterium | reverse complement strand
GAGAGTCGATGATGAGTGACTTTCCAGCGCCAGTTTCACCCGTGATGACCGTTAGGCCTGATTCAAAGTCGAGTTCAACTTCTTCTATCAGCAAGTAATTTTTGATGTGAAGGGTCTTGATCATGCAAGAAAATTCGGACCAGCTAAACGCCCCAACTCAGCTTATGCCGAAGTGCATTGAAGAACGTGTGCCCCTGTATCCGTACAAAATCTATCGTCAATTCTGACCGTCGCACGGTTATCTTCTCACCACCGGCTAGAGTTTTTCGGATATGCCCGTCAATAATCAGGCTGGCATTGCCTGGCTCATCACTTGTCAGTTCAATGTTGATCACACTGGAATCGCTGATCACGACAGGACGTTGGGTCAACGTGTGAGGAGCAATCGGTACCAGTTCAATCGCCGGCAGACTGGGGTAGAGCACAGGGCCGCCTGTTGACAGGGCGTACGCGGTTGCGCCTGTTGGTGTGGCAACAATGACGCCATCGGCGCGTAGAGCCGTGACAAACTCATTGTCAATGGTGATGTTGAAATCCAATAGCCGTCCAAAATTTGTTTTGTGTACAACGATGTCGTTTAAAGCTGTGGAGATGACAGGTTTGGACCCAGGTTCATTTGAGTTCATAACAGACTCGATCAGAATGCGGGTTTCAGTTCGAAATTTGCCGTCAAGCAAGAGTTCCATGGATTCACGGATTTCGCGCACTGCGACATCTGTCAGAAATCCCCGTCTTCCCAAGTTGACGCCGAGCAGTGGTGCATCATACCCGGCGCGAAGCCGTGCGATGTTCATGAAAGTTCCATCGCCTCCAATGACAATGGCCAGATCGATGTCCGGATCATCAATTCCAGCTGGTTTCACACCATCAGAAATTGGTGCCTGGTATTGCTGATAGGCAACACCGCGATCAGAAAAAATTGCGGTAATTCTGTCGGTTACCGATACAACCGGTTCAGAATCAAAATTTCCGAATAAGCCGACGTTTTTGAATTTATTCACGATGTAGTGTATTTGGGAAAAGTGTTGCAGATTGGATCTTCGGTGTCGAATTCAGGTATTGAATTTTGTCTGCATTGTGCAATTGTTCAAAAAATATATGCTTTCCGAACCGTAAACCTGAACCACTTGATTCAGAATCAAGCGACACTAAAAATTTTATATGTTTGTCCAATTTTGATTATGTAATTGAGTCTGATTCCGCGTCAAAACTAAATTATTTTCGACCGAAATCGTAATTGTTGATCTAAACCTGTAAAATTCCAGACTATGAGTTATCTCATTATTGGTAAGGAGCCTCGATTCAAACAATTTGTTTATACTTAAATTGCATTCGAAATAAATGTGTCCAACCTGAATGCGATAATCTTATCGGTAAACATACGACCATTCTGTGATGACAAACAAAAGCAGTAAGTTATCAAGTTTCAAGTTAGATGATCGGTCTGAAACTCTGTTACGGCTGCTGATTGCGCGATTCATTGAACAAGGACAGCCGGTTGGTTCACGGACGCTCTCGCATGAGCCCAGTCTCACTTTGAGTGCAGCAACTATCAGAAACGTGATGGCGGATCTTGAAGATATGGGTCTCATTCAAGCGCCACATACTTCAGCTGGACGGGTCCCCACCGCATTGGGGTATCGCCTGTTTATTGACTACCTTCTCACTGTTCAGCCGCTCAGATCCTCGAAAGAACAGGAGATCCAGTATCGGCTGAACGAAGAAACTGACGCCAAGGAACTAATGACAGCCACATCCAATCTGCTTTCGGAGGTGACACAGTTTGCAGGCATCGTGTTTTTGCCAGATTCATCTGCGTCAAAATTTCGACAGATTGAGTTTGTCAGCCTGTCCAGTAGTCGAATACTGGTGATTCTTGTTACGGAAGATGGGACTGTTCAGAACAGGGTCATTCAAAATAATCAGGACTATTCCTCATCTGAGCTGACCGAAGCAGCAAATTACTTTAATGAAGTGTTTCGCGGCAGACCATTGGCGACTGTGAAGGAACTGCTTGTTCGAGATATGAAACGTGACCGCGAGGAAATTGATGCGCTAATGCAGACGGCGATTGATCTCGCAGGACAGGTTTTTGAACGAAATGAACGCTCTGATGAGGATCTGGTGTTGAGTGGCGAAGCCAACCTGCTGAATGTTCCGGATTTCGCTGCAGTCGAAAAGATCAAGAAAATTTTCGATACCTTCAGGAAACGGCAATCGCTGTTGAATCTACTTGATTTGAGCGTTCGTGCGCAAGGCGTATCCATTTTCATAGGCAGTGAATCAGGATATGACGGTTTAGATGACTGCAGTGTTGTAACAGCACCATACGAAGTCGAAGGGCGCAGTCTGGGTGCCATTGGTGTTATCGGACCGAAGCGAATGCCATACGACCGCGTCATTCCGGTTGTTGATGTAACTGCCAAAATGCTGGGTAATGCATTGACGCAGTTGAGCCACAATTAAACAAAAACTCACCTTGTTCTTCTTGAATTCCTGAATTTGAGACTTATCTTGTCTCGCAAAATGTTGCGCGATTCAAACATCAAACTCTACAGGAATTCTGATGGCAAAAAAGAAAACCGAAACAGAAGCAATTAATCCTGAATCAATTGAGGTCATTGTCGACCCCGACGAGGGCCAGTCTGCTGAATCTGACGAAGAGGTGAACTCGGCAGCTGATCAGAAAAGTGGCCTGGAAGACGTACTGCGTGCAGAGATCGAACACCTCAATAAAGAACTGACTGAGGCAGTCGAGTCACACTTGCGAGCGGCAGCAGAAATACAAAACGTTCGCAAACGACATCAAGTAGAACTCGATAAAGCTCGAAAATATGCCATTGACAATTTTGCGAAGTCGCTGTTGGAAGTCATGGAAAGCCTCGACCAGGCTTGCGAAATTGATGATGACAGTGATATTGGTGCGATGCGCGAAGGCGTTGAGTTAACCCGTAAACAATTGTTGAGCGTCTTTGAGAAAGCATCAATCCGCAAGATTGTTCCCAATCGCGGAGATTCCTTCGATGTTAATGAACAGCAGGCGATGACACTGGTTCCGACAGAAGAGTTTCCACCCAACCATGTGGTGGAGGTGTTTCGCCCGGGTTATATGATTCATGATCGCCTGCTACGTCCGGCGATGGTGATCGTTTCGACTGAGTTGCCAGAACCAGATGAGGCGCAAAAAACTGAGTCAACTGACAGCGAAGCATCGGAAAATGCTTGACTTTCAGTTGTCAAACCTTATCTATCCTTACAGAACTACTTTTTAAAACTATTTGTTTTTGCATTTAAATTGGGGTGCGAAATATGAGCAAGATTATTGGTATTGACTTGGGAACCACCAACTCGTGTGTGGCGGTTTTCGAGGGAGGTGATGTCGCGAAAATCATCGAAAACCAGGAAGGTGATCGCACGACGCCGTCCATTGTGGCTTATACCAGTGATGAAGTGTTGGTCGGACAGTCTGCCAAACGTCAGGCTGTAACCAATCCGCATAACACCCTTTTTGCTGTCAAGCGTCTGATTGGTCGTAAATTCAGTGAAAAAGTCGTGCAGCAGGATTTGGACCTGATGCCCTACAAAATCATCAAGGCGGCCAATGGCGATGCTTGGGTGAAAACTGGTGACAAGGAGTTGGCTCCACCTGAAGTTGCTGCTCGAATTCTTATGAAACTTAAACAGGCCGCTGAAGACTATCTCGGTGGGTCGGTTACGGGTGCAGTCATTACCGTGCCGGCTTATTTCAATGATTCGCAGCGGCAGGCAACCAAGGATGCCGGAAAAATTGCCGGTCTCGATGTCAAACGCATCATTAACGAACCGACGGCCGCTGCGCTGGCATACGGACTCGATAAACAGCAGGGTGACCGAAAGATTGCAGTCTATGACCTTGGTGGTGGTACCTTTGACATTTCCATCATTGAAATTGCCGAGGTGGATGGTGAGCACCAATTCGAAGTGCTGTCGACAAACGGCGATACTTTTTTGGGTGGAGAGGACTTTGACAGGCGGTTGATTGACTATCTTGCAGATGAGTTCAAGAAGGACCAGGGTATGGATCTTCGTGGTGACCCACTCGCCATGCAGCGGCTTAAGGAAGCTGCAGAAAGAGCAAAAATCGAACTGT
Organism: Gammaproteobacteria bacterium; assembly: GCA_022823405.1. Classification (GTDB taxonomy): domain Bacteria; phylum Pseudomonadota; class Gammaproteobacteria; order Arenicellales; family JAJDZL01; genus JAJDZL01. The sequence continues at coordinate 14,367 of JAJDXD010000154.1, read as the reverse complement.
CTTCAAGCTCTCAGACTGAAGTGAATCTGCCTTACATTACGGCCGACAGCAGTGGTCCCAAGCATTTGAATTACAAGGTGACACGTGCCAAATTGGAATCGCTTGTCGACGAGTTGATCGCGCGAACGGAAAACCCGTGTAAGATCGCACTTAAGGATGCTGGATTTTCGGCAGCTGAAATTGATGATGTCATATTGGTTGGCGGACAGACTCGCATGCCCAAGGTTCAGCAGACGGTAGCCAGAATCTTCGGTCAGGAAGCCCGCAAAGATGTGAATCCGGACGAGGCGGTTGCTGCAGGTGCGGCGATCCAGGGTGGAGTGCTCGGCGGTGATGTCAGAGACGTGTTGCTGCTTGATGTTACGCCCCTGTCTCTCGGGATTGAAACTCTTGGTGGTGTAATGACCAAATTGATCAAGAAAAACACGACGATTCCAACCAAGGAGTCACAGACATTTTCGACAGCCGAAGACAATCAAAATGCAGTGACAGTTCATGTCCTGCAAGGCGAGCGTGATATGGCACAGTTCAATAAGTCTCTTGGCAAATTTGACTTAACGGATATTCCAGCTGCTCCACGCGGTGTGCCACAGATTGAAGTAACGTTCGACATTGATGCCAATGGCATTATGCACGTCTCCGCAAAAGACAAGGCGACCGGAAAGGAAAATCGAATTGAGATCAAGTCGAGTTCAGGATTGGATGAGGCAGAGATTGATCGCATGGTTCGAGAAGCCGAAGAGCATGCGGATGAAGACCGTGAAATGCGGGAAAAAGTTGATGCCAGAAACGCTGCGGAAAGCCTCATTCATTCGGTTCGTACGACTGTGAAAGATTTGGGCGATCAGGCGGAAGAGTCAGACAAAACCGCGATTGAGTCTGCTATTAAAGAACTTGAATCTGCTCTTGAATCTGATGCTGGGGCAGATGAGATCAAAGCGAAAACTGAGGCATTGGCCGAAGCCAGCCATGGTCTCGCGATGAAAGCATACAATCAGTCGCAGTCTGGTCCACAGGAACCGGCTTCAGCTTCAGATTCCGGTGTAGAGGATGCTGATGTTGTCGATGCCGATTTTGAGGAAGTAAAAGACGATCACGATAATCGATAAACAAGTCGGTAGTTTATCAACTCAGCGCTAAGCGATTTCCATGGCCAAACGCGACTACTACCAGGTTTTAGGTGTTCAGAAGGACTCTTCTGAAGCGGACATTAAACGCGCCTATCGTCGTTTGGCTATGAAATATCATCCGGACCGCAACCAGGAAAATCTAGAAGAAGCTGAAACGAAGTTCAAAGAAGCAAAGGAAGCCTATGAAGTTTTGATGGACTCGGATGCCCGATCTCGTTATGATCGTTTTGGGCACGACGGGCTTGAAGGCTTTGCAAGCAGCGGATTCTCCGGAGGGGCAGGTTTTGGCGATATCTTCGGCGACATTTTCAGTGATATATTTGGAGCTGGACGTCAAAGCAGTCGCCAAGCGCAGGGGGCAAACCTCAAGTACACGCTGGAAATAGACCTGGAAGAAGCCGCGCATGGTACAGAGACTGAGATTGATGTTCCAACGCTGGTGCCCTGTGATTCTTGTGAAGGTTCTGGGGCTCGTAGAGGCACAGAGCCGCGCACCTGCGGTACATGCGGCGGTCATGGGCAGGTGCGAATTCAGCAGATGGGATTTTCGCTGCAGCAAACTTGTCCAAAATGTCATGGGCAGGGTACCATCATCACCGACCCTTGTCACAGTTGTGATGGACAGGGTCGGGTTCACAAGAGGATTCGGCTTGCAGTACAAATACCAGCTGGCATCGATTCTGGAAATCAGATTCGCATTCCAGGCAAAGGGGAGGCTGGTCGGGCTGGTACTGCGCCAGGTGATCTGTTTGTTCAGATTCACATTCGCCCGCATTCGATCTTTGAGCGCGAAGGCAACAACATCTACTGTGAAGTTCCCATCAGCATTTGTACCGCTGCAGTTGGTGGTAACGTTGAAGTCCCGACTCTGGAAGGTCGAGCCAACCTGAAGATTCGCCCGGAAACGCAATCTGGTAAGATTATGCGCTTGCGTGGAAAGGGCATTCAAAATGTCCGGTCGTCCAGCGATGTCGGAGACCTGTATTGCAAACTCATTGTTGAGACTCCAGTAAACTTAACAGGTAAACAAAAGGCGCTGTTGAAAGAGTTCGATGATCTTGTCCAGCAGGGAGCCGCCCGGCATTCTCCCAATCAAAACAACTGGGCTCAGCGAATCAGGTCCTTCTGGGACCGACTTGCCGCATAAGGCTGCGCAACTCGACTTGTCTGCACCTAGCCGATCCACTTAGTGCCTATCGGCGCGGCCATGTCGGAAAGTCTGAAAGTGTTGGGGCCGCAAGGTCCATTTGCCAGACACCTTGACTGGTTTACAGTTCGCGACTGCCAGGGGCAGATGGCCGAAGTGGTCGAATCTGCGATACTCACGAGTCAAGTGGCTCTGGTGGAATCAGGAACTGGAACAGGTAAAACCTTTGCCTATCTGGTTCCACCTCTGCTGAGCGGAAAGAAGACTCTCGTTTCCACGCGTACCAAACACCTGCAGGAACAGCTGTTCCAAAAAGACATTCCAGTGGTGTGTGAGGTTCTAAACCTGAATCCCACTATAAGAATCCTAAAGGGCCGGTCAAATTACCTGTGTCTGCTCAAATACGAGCACGCACAAAAAAATCCTGATCTACTGGGATTCAGCCGAAAATTCAAAGCTGTGTACAACTGGGTGGTGGAACGCGATGATGGTGACATTTCAGAATATGAGTTGTATGCTGATGAACGGCGGCAGATGACTACAACCGGCCGAATGTGTGTTGGTTCAAACTGCAAGCATTGGAATCCCTGTTACGCCAATCGCGCAAGAAACGCAGCACGACAGGCTGATGTACTGGTGGTGAATCATAATCTTTTGAGTTTGGAGATGACACACGGTGAAGCCGAGGGCGAACGGTCAGACGCCTATGGTTTTGAAGTGGTCATAGTTGACGAGGCTCACCGATTTCCTGATATTGCATGCGAATCACTTAGCTTGACTGTCTCAAAGCAACGTCTCGATGAATTTTGTGAAAATTTGGAATATGCAGAAAAGACTGCTGATCTGGATTTCGATGTCGCACATTCCATCACCAAGTCAGTGTCCGAAGCAACTGATCAGTTGGATCAGAAAATGGGTGCCGAATTGGCGCAGTGGTCACTGGACCAGTTTCAGAATAGACAGGATCTTGTTGCCGAGTATTGGAACATCGTTAGTGCTTTGGATCAGGCGGTTCAAAAACTTGAACCCTACACTGATTCATCTCCGGAAATCGAAAAATGCCGCGATCTCGCTTTGGGAATCTCTGAGGATGCAAAGACAATTCTGGAGAGGGACAATGTTGAAGTCGCCAGCTGGGTAGAAAAATCCAGGCACGGATTTTCGTTCCATCGGTTGCCCTTGGAACCTCGCAGTGCATTTGGACCGGCGATCTCAAATTTCGAAGGCAGCTGGATTTTTACTTCAGCATCGATGGCAGTCGGGGACGACTTTTCACATTTTGACCATAGTATGGGACTCACTGACTCCATCCACCAGCGCTGGGACAGTCCATTTGATTTTGAGAACCAGGCGCTCGTCTATTTTCCACCTAATATGCCTCAACCGAACTATTCAAGTCGTGAGCAATTCGACAGGCGGGTTGTCGAAGTTGTTGAAAAGCTGGTGCCTATATCAAAGGGTAGGATGCTTGTGCTATTTACCACAATTGCATCAATGAGAGCTGCGAAGGAATATCTTGCAGAACGCATTCGCTACAAACTACTTTGTCAATACGACCGACCCAATACCAGCCTGTTGGAGGAATTCAAACGGGATGGCAACGCGGTATTGTTAGGCACCATGGGATTTTGGGAGGGGATTGACATAAAAGGAGACGAATTGTCCTGCGTGATAATTGACAAGTTGCCGTTCGCCCCATTTGACAATCCAAAGGCAATCGCCAGGCGTAATCTGATGGAGGAAAGCGGCAGGAATTTTTTCAATGACTGGCAGGTGCCAAGTGCGGTATTGACACTGAAGCAAGGTTCGGGTCGATTGATTCGGGATGTTTCAGATCGTGGAGTACTCGTGCTGTGCGACCCACGCATTCATCAGAAATCGTACGGTAAGGCTTTTTTAGACAGCCTGCCTCCGATGCCCCGATCTGACTCGCTAGCGAGAGTTGATCAATTTTTTTCGACATGAACATTCTTGCCATCAACACATCTGATGATGTGCTATCTGTCGCTCTGAAGTTGAATGATGAGATTCTCAGTAAGCAGTTAAGGGCTGAGCGAAATCACAATCAATCGGTTTTGATCATGATCGACCAGATTTTCACCAATGCTGGGGTGGAACCCGAAGACATTGATGCGGTCGCATTTGGTGTTGGACCAGGTTCGTTCACCGGACTTAGAATTGCTGCTGGGGTCGCGCAAGGTATGGCATTTGGCATCGACGTGCCTGTTGTGCCAGTTTCCTGTATGGCAGCAGTCGCCCAAAAGCAGACGTGCGACAAAGTTATTGTTGCAATTGATGCCAAGCGTTCAAACCTCTATTGGGGTAGATATGTTCGTAATTCCAATGGATTGATGGAATTGTCTGGGGAGGAGCGGTTGTCTTCGATGATGGATCTTGACATTTCGGGCGAGGGCTGGTGCGGTGCCGGGAGTGGTTGGGATATGCATGCTGAAAAATTAGTCCAGATGAGTCAGCAGCATTTGGAGTGGGTTAAAAATCAAACACCTCAGGCTTCAGAGATAGCTTTGCTGGGTGAAGAGGGTTTAATTCAAGGGAGCGGACGGGATGCCTGTCTTGCAGCCCCCATTTACCATTCCTCTTACTTCACGTAGAGTGATTTCCCAGAACTGGACCCATCGGTTCTGATGCTAGCTTAAGCGTGGCTTGCAGATATTGAGTCATCTGATTCGACTTCATCGTTGTCGATCGGGAACACACGTGCCACATCGACTGCAGTACCCCGGACGCGAACTGTCTCAACTTTGTGACCGTTCATGTCGAACAACATCCCAGGCTGTGGAATGTCTTCATACTGTTCGATAATCAAACCGTTCAAGGTATGCGGTCCTTCGGTTGGCAGATTCCACTTCATTAGTCGATTGAGATCTCTAACGCTCATAGTTGCACTGACCAGATAACTGCCCTGTTCTTCCGGTACGATCCCAGGTATCTTGTCTTGAATGGGCCCGCCAATGACAACCGCAAATTGAGCAAGCAACTCGTGTAGGGTAAATATCCCCATCACTTCACCATATTCATCAATAACAATGCCCATATTGCGATTGGCGTTTTGCATTCGATGAATCTGTTCAACCAGTCTCGCATCTTCAGGGAGATAAATTGGCTCCTTCAGGGATTCCAGAATCTGATTTTTCGTGATGTTTTCAACAGCAATGTTTTGCAGCAATTCGCGGATATCAAGTTCGCCTTTGATAAACTCGAATGACTTGTCATACACTGGTACTCGTGCATACGGTTCATTGCGGATCTGTTCGATGATGTCACTGATTTCATCATCCAAATCAATAGCATGAATTTCGGAGCGCGGTACCATCGCACTCTGAACCGTCTGCGAACCGAGTTCTAAAATGTTGAGTAGCAATTCGAGGTGGTCCTGCTCAAAGTGCTGCTCAGACGCCCTCACTGCGTGTTTCAGTTCGTCAGTATCCAGCGATTGCGAGCTCACATCCTTATTGAATGCCGGGACTTTTCTGATCAGAGTAACGACTGAGCTCATTAGCCAGACAACGGGGTACAAGACTCTTTGCAGCAGATTCAGAAGAAAGGCCGCAAAAAAAGCCATGCGTTCAGGATAAATTGCTGCCAATGTTTTGGGTGGTATCTCGGCTAAAACTAGGATGACTATCGTAATTAAAGCTGTCGCGACTGCAACTCCTGATTCACCATAGAACTTCCATGCCAGCATGGTGGTAATCGCAACTGCAGCATTATTTACCAGATTATTGCCAAGTAAAATGGTTCCAAGTAACCGGTCTGGTTCTTGAATCATCTTCTGGAGCATGATGGCTCTGCGATTTTTCTTGCTCGCCTGGTCGGCAAGACGATATCGGTTCAGAGCCATGGTGGCTGTCTCGGATGCAGAGAAAAATGCTGACAGGCAGATCAGCACTGCAAGCGAGGCAAATAGTATGCCAACTGGAATGTCGTCCAATTGAGTATTCGGTTGGTCTGTCTAGTACTGTTAAGTGTATTGGAATTTGTTCAATATTTCCAATATGATTTACTGCAAATTTTAAGCGTGAAGGAATAAATCTTATGCTGGATACTCTTCGAGACCGAATAACCGGTGCACTTGGTTCACTACGTGGAAACAAGAAACTCACTGAATCTGTCGTAAACGATTCGCTGCGGCAGGTTCGACGGGCTCTTTTGGAAGCTGATGTTGCGTTGCCGGTTGCACGCGAGTTTATTGAGCAGGTCAAGGTGCGCGCCGTCAATGCCGAGACACTGGCGAGTCTGACACCAGCACAGTCAATCATCACGATAGTGCATGAAGAACTGACTGCACTTCTCGGTGACTCCAATGTTCCAATCAATCAGAGTGACGACGGTCCAACGGTGATTTTAATCGCCGGTCTACAGGGTTCTGGTAAAACCACAACCGCTGCAAAGCTGGCGCGTGTACTCAAGGAAAAAGATAAAAAAAGTGTTTTATTGACTAGCGTGGATATTTACCGCCCTGCGGCAATTGACCAGCTAAAGACACTTTCAGAAACAGTCGGAGTCGAGTTTTGGAATACAGATTCCAGTCAGTCACCTCAAGACATCGCCAAAGCAGCAGTATCACACGCCCGTAGATCATCCATAGACTACGTGATTGTCGACTCTGCCGGTCGGTTGCACGTCGATGAGGAGATGATGGATGAAATTCAACGCATTCATCTTGCAGTATCACCAGATGAAACGCTCTTTGTTCTCGATGCGATGATTGGACAGGATGCTGTCAATAGTGCTACGGCGTTTAACGAAAAACTGGACCTGACCGGTGTGGTAGTGACCAAGTTGGATAGTGATGCACGCGGTGGCGCACTGATGTCGGTCAGACAGATTACTGGAAAACCAGTCAAGTTTATTGGTGTTGGCGAGGGTATTGAAGCGTTGGAGCACTTTCATCCGGACCGGATGGCCTCAAGAATTGTCGGTATGGGTGATGTACTAACACTCATTGAATCGGTGCAGCAAAAAACGGATCAGGACAAGGCCAAGCAACTGGAACAGAAAGTACGTAAAGGTCGTCGACTGGACCTCGCAGATTATCGTGACCAGATGCTAATGACATTGGAAATGGGTGGCATCAGCAGTCTTGCGAAAATGATTCCAGGGCTGTCCTCAAGTAAACTTCCGGAATTGGGTGGTGCCGACGAAGTTGTGCGCCGCGAAATAGCCATTATCAATTCGATGACGCCGCATGAACGAGAACGGCCGGCAATTATCCGGGCGAGTCGAAGAACGAGAATAGCCACCGGTTCAGGTGTTGAAGTTCGCCATGTCAGTCAACTTCTTCGGAAATATGAAAAAATGCAAAAGACGATGAGAAAAATGGCACGCCAACAAGGCAAAGGCAAGATGCAGATCCCTGGCATGGAGCAGCTCAAAGATCAATTTCCCATGTAGATGCAATTTTGTCTGATCCGATTACCCAGCGTCAAATCGCCGTCGAGATTGACTCGGCGACCAAAATTTTTGAGAGTGAAACGAGCTCTGTTACAGCACTCGACAATGTCAGCCTGAAAATTCGTGAGAACGAGTTTTTTACACTACTTGGTCCATCCGGGTGCGGCAAAACAACACTTCTGCGTCTGATTGCCGGATTTGAGCATCCTACCGACGGTCGCATTCGACTTTATCAGGAAGACATCACGTTTTTGCCTCCGTACACTCGACCGGTGAACACAGTCTTTCAAAATTACGCACTCTTCCCACACATGACGGTTCGCCAGAACGTAAGTTTTGGACTGGAGATGCTTAAACGTCCCAAGGACGAAGTAGCGAAAACAGTGGACGAAGTGCTCAACCTGGTGCGAATGGAAACATTGGGTGACCGTCAAACCAGCGATATTTCAGGCGGTCAGCAGCAGCGAGTTGCACTAGCCCGTGCCCTAGCGCCCAAACCCAAGGTACTCCTGCTAGATGAATCACTTTCTGCGTTGGATTACAAGCTGCGCCAGGATATGCAGATTGAATTAAAGCGACTGCAGCACGAAACGGGAATCACATTTGTATTTGTAACGCACGACCAGGAAGAAGCACTTACCATGTCGGACCGAATGGCAGTTATCAACGAAGGCCGCGTCCTACAGGTTGGCACACCAAGTGAGATTTACAATTTTCCGACTGAACGTTTTGTTGCGGAGTTCATTGGAGATTCCAATTTTTTGGAAGGTCAAGTTACACAACAGAATGAGACGCATGTACGAGTGCAGTTTTCTCCAGCCAGTGCAGTTGACCTGCCATCAGGTCAGACAGTTTTATCGACCAAAAAGGTAACCGTAGCAGTCCGGCCAGAACAAGCTACCTTAACTTCCGCGACTGAACAGGGGACTTTGCAGGGTGTCGTCAAAAGCATGGTCTATTTTGGTACTCACACACACTACGTGGTTGAGCTGGATAGCGGAGATGAATTCACGGTTCACTTGCAAAACTTACGCGGTCATGAGCTTCATTACGAAAATGGCAGTCGTATTGGGGTCAAGCTGGACCCTGCAGCCATGCAGATTCTAAAGGACTGAAGTGCCGAATTCAGCTACTGTAGTTAGGCGCTCAGACAGAGGGCTTCATGAGCAGTCTGAGACTGCAAGGCGCAAGAAGGATGTCCGCAAAAATCTGCTGCTTTGCACTCCGGCACTGATCGTTCTCATATTCGCTGCAGCCGGACCTTTATTGATTGTTCTGATTTATACCTTTCTCAAGGCTGGATCTTATGGTGGTGTGATATGGGAATGGTCATGGGATGGCTGGTTTCAGGTCTTTTTGAAAAAGGACATTTTTGATGGCACCGTATCCATCGCGGACGCACACATCTCAATATTTTGGCGCTCAGTCAAGCTTTCTGTCCAGTCCACACTAGCAGCCTTAATCCTAGGGTTCCCAACTGCGTACTTCATAGCCACACGTTCTCCCAAAACGCGAAATCTGTGGCTGTTTTTGATCACCATCCCATTTTGGACTAACTTATTGATTCGTACTTTTGCGATCATGCAGGTGATTCGCGACCAGGGCATAATCAATACCTTATTGATTAATTTCGGAATAATTGATTCGCCGATTGAAATGCTGTACACCGAATTTTCCATCATGCTGGGTATGGCCTACGTGTATTTGCCACTCATGGTTTTGCCGCTATACGCGAGTATTGAGAAGCTTGATTTCCGATTGATTGAAGCTGCTTACGATCTATACGCGACTCGAATCTTTGTTCTGTGGCGAATCATTATTCCACTGGTAAAGCCGGGAATAATTGCGGGTTCTATCCTGGTGTTTATCCCATCGCTCGGTGCGTACGTTACTCCGCGGGTGTTAGGTGGGGGTAAGAATCTGATGCTCGGCAACCTGATCGAATTGCAATTCGGACAGGGTAGAAATTGGCCTCTAGGAGCGGCACTTTCGATCACCTTACTGGTGATTGTGATGGTATCGCTACTGGTGTATGTGCAAAACCTGCAGCGAAAATCGGACTGACTATGTTGGCAGCAAAAAATCGAAATCGGGAATTTTCCGTACGGTATCTGCCTGGATTTTCTTCTATGGCGGTCTTGTGTTTTGTCCTGCTTTATGCGCCGATCGTTGCTTTAGTTGTCTATTCGTTCAACTCGGGAACCAATATTGCTCTATGGGAGGGTTTTTCACTGCAATGGTATGTTGTCGCTTGGGAAAATGAACTGGTGCAGGAAGTAACATTCCGATCACTGATTGTGGCGAGTATCGCATCAGTTACAGCAACTATCTTGGCTACCATGGCTGCGCTGGGAACGACACGAACCCGAAATTACCGAGGACAAATGGTGATTTATGCAGTCATTAATCAGCCATTGATGGTACCTGAAATCGTTACCGGTGTCGCACTATTGATTTTCTTTGCAATTATCAAGGCAGCGACCGGTTATCACGGATTAACCTACCTTGTCGCTGCTCATACTGCATTTTGCATCCCATTTGCCTATATGCCGATTCGGGCACGACTCGAAGGCATGGACGGTGTACTCGAAACGGCCGCACAGGATTTGTATGCGACACCCGTTCAGACCCTTCGAAGAATAACATTGCCACTTTTATGGCCGGGAATTCTGGCAGGGCTAATGCTTGCGTTTGTAATTTCACTTGACGATGTGGTGATTACTGAACTTGTCAAGTCTGCCGGTCAGGATACACTGCCAACCTACATGCTCGGACAACTACGTCGTGGTATCACACCAGAAGTCAACGCAATCTCCAGCGCCTTGTTGGGTGTTTCAGTTCTGTTGGTGTCAATTTTTTTCATACTTCGAACTCGTTAATGGTATAGTCTTGCCGTCGGGTGAGTGTGTGCCACCCGAAGAACCGAGTCAGGGTTTGACTGTTAACCAGTCATCGGTTTCAATCAACATGATTGTGAGTCGAGCTCGGACGAGTGAATAGAATTCTTTTTTCTACCTAATTCAATTTGATTTTCGTAAGGAGACAGTATGATGAGAAATTATTTGGTTAAATGTCTGATTGCAATGGTCGCTCTGATGTTTTCTGCATCTGTATTCGCGGCTGGCGAACTGCACATTTACAACTGGGGTGACTACACTTCACCAGAGCTAGTCGAAAAATTCGAGCAGGAATATGATGTTAAAGTTACGCTCACCGACTACGACTCCAATGAAACCGCGTTGGCAAAGGTACGTCCCGGCGGTCACGGTTTTGACATCGTGGTGCCGACTTCAACACACGTTCCGATTTGGATTGAAGAAGGTCTCTTGCTGGAGACACGCCCCGACCAGATGGAAAACTTCCAGCACGTAATGGAAGCTTCCAGAAATCCTGATTTTGATCCTGGACGACGCTATACCGTTCCCTGGCTTTGGGGAAGCACTGGAATTTCTGTCAACACCGCCGAATACGATGGGGACATTAACACTTCGAAGATACTGTTTGATCCACCGGAATCGCTGAAGGGCAAGATTAATGTTGTCCCTGAAATGGGTGATGTTGTTCACATGGCCATCTTTTATGAAGGCGGCGATGTGTGTACCGATGACAAGGAAGTTCTAAAGCGCGTTCGAGACTTGCTGGTATCTGCCAAGGCGAGTTGGAAGTCTCTGGACTATGGGACCAAGGAAAAGCTTGTGAGTGGTGATGTTGCAGTTTCAATGAACTGGAATGGATATAGCATGCGTGCCCGAACTGAGAGACCCGAAGTCAATTATGGGTATCCGATTGAAGGCTACCCACTTTGGATGGATAATGTTGCAGTCCTTAAGGATGCCAACAATGTTGAAAATGCAAAGTTGTTCCAAAACTTTTTGATGGCTCCAGAAAACGCCGCATTGGTATCGAATTTCGCTAACTATGCAAATGCCATTATGGGGTCTGATACATACATGATCGAAGAACTGCGTGAAGCGCCAGAAGTCATGATTCCCGAGCAGTTTCAGGCTAGCGGTCGATTTATTCCACCGTGTTCGCCCGAAGTTCAGAGTTTGTACACTGCTATCTGGACGGAACTGCAAAAATAAATTTATCTTGAGTAAGCTGTATTGAATTGCAGATTTGCAGTTCAATACGGCTTTTTCTTCTTATGCTGAACTCTGAAAATCAATCGTGTAACTACAGGAAAATGATGAGATGAAAACAGTATCCAGTGAACAGCACCGACTGCATTTTCCAAAGGGCGAACTTTATGGTGGTGAACTCGTTCGACCATTTGAGTGTCCGGAGCGTTGGGACTACATTGTCGAGCAGTTGCGCAGCCGTGGGTATAGCGAGTTTCTGGAGCCTGAGGAGTTTGACATCGAACTGGTTCAGCGCGTACATACACCAGATTTTCTTGAGTTTCTCGCAACCGCCTGGGACGAGTGGAAAAAAGAGGGTATGAACGGTGAAGCCATTCCAACCTGTTTTCCGGCTCGACGCATGCACAATGATCGGGTGCCAAACCACATCGATGGAAAGCTTGGTTACTACTCCATGGCTATTGAAACTGCAATTATGTCGGGTACATGGACTGCAGCACGATCGGCTGCCGCTTGCGCGACGACTGCACAGAAACTGGTATCAAACGACAGGGTGGCGTTCGCTTTATGCCGTCCGCCTGGCCATCATGCCGGAATCAACATGTATGGTGGGTATTGTTTCATGAATAACGCCGCAATTGCCGCACAGGGGTTCTTGAATGAAGGCGCTCGCCGCGTTGCACTTCTGGATGTCGATTTTCATCATGGAAATGGGTCTCAGGATATTTTCTATCAGCGCGACGATGTACTTTACCTGTCTTTGCATGGCCAGCCCGAAGACGCGTTCCCACATTTTTTGGGGTACACAGATGAAACAGGTGAAGGCGTAGGAGAAGGATTCAATGTGAACTATCCAATGCCACCTGGAACGGAATTTGATGTCTGGTTCGCTGCAATGAATGACGCCTGCAGGCGCATTCAGGAGTATTCACCTGACGCACTGGTCGTATCACTGGGAGTTGATACGTTCAAGGACGATCCGATCAGTTTCTTTAAACTCGCAAGTGAAGACTTCACCCGCTATGGTGAAACATTGGGCCGACTGAACATTCCGACCTTGTTCGTTATGGAGGGAGGCTATGCGGTATCCGAAATTGGCGTGAACACCGTGAACGTACTGGACGGCTTTTTCTCATCATTCAATTAACGTCTCTTTGACGCAACGGAGTTTCTGAAAGTGAATGTATCCGGCAGCATTGATCTTGAAAAGTATCCAATACATCAACTAGACAGCACCGCAGGTTTTGAGTTAGTTGATCGTTTTCGGTCTGAACTGGAGACGAACGGTGCTCTCATTATGGCGGGCTTTCTCAGACAGTCAGTTGTTGAGGAGTGCGTGGCGCAGCTCTCACCCATTATTGAGAAAGAATCCTTTGTTCACAATCGAGAACATAACATTTATTTTGACGATCACTTGGATAATGTTGCAGTGGATGCCTCTGCACTGGCCCGAATGCATACGACCAGTTTGACGGTTTGCGGTGATCAAATTGCGTCGTCAATGCTTTGGGACCTTTACCAGTGGCAGCCAATGATTGACTTCATTGCGGCAATTGTCGGAAAGGATCGACTGTATCCGATGGACGACCCTCTGGCAGGGCTCAATATCAAATCATTCAGAGACGGCGATGTGACAAACTGGCACTTCGACCGGTCTGAATTCACGATTACTCTGCTTTTGCAGCAACCGATCTCCGGCGGAGTGTTCCAGATCCGACAAAATTTGAGAAGCGATGGAAATCCGAATTATTCAGGTGTAGAGAAGCTTCTTGAGGGGAAAGACCAAAAGGTTCGTTCCGTCCATCTGGAACCTGGAACTCTCACGGTTTTTAAAGGCAAACACTCAGCACACAGAGTATCCCCAGTCTCGGGTAGCAGGAAGCGAATAGTAGCGGTATTCTCCTACTTCGATTCACCGGGCGTCCGTTTCTCTGACGAAGATCGCATTCAGTTTTACGGGCGAAGTCAGGTCATTAACTGACGAGTCAGTAACCTGAAAAATATATGCTGTGAAATTGCGGTTGCTGTAGTTGGATTTGATGCAAATCTTTCAAATCTAATCATCGGACAATTGTTGTCAAATATAATGCTCTCTTTTTACCAACATTCTATGGAGTCATTTGGCCAATGGTCGTAATTCGTTTAGCGCGTGGTGGGGCAAAGAAAAGACCCTTCTACTCCATTGTGGTAGCTGACAGTCGGCGTGCATCAACTGGGAAGTTCATTGAACGACTTGGATTTTTTAATCCCATTGCCCGAGAGCATGAAGACAGTTTGAAAGTTGATCTTGACCGCGTGGACTACTGGGTGTCCAATGGCGCCAAAATGTCTGACAGGGTCGACACACTGATTAAAACTGCAAGAGCCGAAGCCAGTCTGAATCCTGCCTAATAATTATTCAGTGAGTGAACCACTCATTCGCTGAATTGATACCAGAATCTGTTTGAACGTTTTAATCTTCCGTAGTTTGCTGGAGTCGGCATTCCAATAGATTGGCACACAAAAATCTCAACAACAGTGTAATTGTTGGCCGTGTTGCAGATGCGTTTGGTGTCAGGGGTCATGTTAAAGTTCGATCCTTTACCGACCAACC
>JAJDXD010000126.1 GCA_022823405.1 Gammaproteobacteria bacterium | reverse complement strand
CAAGCCTCTTGACTTCAGTCAGATACCGTCGGACGTACCATTCATTGAACTACCGGAAGATTGGGATCAGTTTGAATTACCGTTCAGTAAGGCAGCAGGAATTCTGCCGGATCTTAAAACCGCTGGAATTACGAGATTTCTGGCTGGTCCCGAGAGTTTTACACCAGACTTGCTATTCATGATGGGTGAGGTGTCCGGTCACCCCAATCTCTACATTTCTGCAGGCTATAACTCAGAGGGTGTTGAACTTAGTCCCGGTGCCGGCCGCGCGCTGGCTGAGTGGATAGCTGAAGGCGCACCAACTATAGATCTTGGTTATGTTGATGTCAATCGCTTCCACTCCTATCAGAATAATTTGCGTTACTTGAGGCAGCGCAGCAGTGAAATTCTGGGCCTGCATTACAAAATGCACTGGCCCCACAGACAGAAGGAATCTGCCCGCGGTATCCGCAAGAGTGTTCTACATGATCGCTGGGCAGAACTCAACGCCAGTTTTGGGGAAGCATCGCTCTGGGAGCGTCCAATGTGGTTTGCACCGCACAGTCAATCGGTTCAGAATATTTATTCCCATACACGTCCGAACTGGTTTCGGTACACGGCAGAGGAATGTCGTGCGGCGCGTGAATCTGCAATCATTCTGGATCAAAGCTCATTCGGCAAGTTTATGCTACAAGGCAAGGATGCATGTAAGGTACTGCAGCAAATGTGTGCGAAAGAAATTGATGTTCCAGCAGGCAAGATTGTCTACACGCACATGTTGAACCGACGCGGCGGAATTGAGGTGGATCTGACAGTTAACCGTATGACGGAGGACTGCTTTTTGCTGGTTACTTCAGCAACTTCCGCCACTCGAGATCGCAACTGGATTCAGCGACAAATTGCATTATCAGGCGATGCGGTACTGACCGATGTTACTTCTAGCTATTCAGTACTGTCAATACAGGGGCCAAAGTCGCGTGAAATTTTGTCGGAAGTGACCACTGCTGATTTGAGTCACAAGGCATTTCCATTTGCTACATCTAAAGAGATAGAGGTCGGTTATGCAATGGCACTTGCAAATCGGCTAACCTTCATTGGTGAGGTGGGTTGGGAACTTTTGATTGCCTCCGAATTCGCACAGGATATTTTTGATCGCATAATGGCGGTGGCTAGTCAGCCGGAATTGAAACCAGCTGGGTACCATGCACTGGAACATCTGCGATCCGAGGCAGGCTACCGGGAGTTTGATTTGGATCTGACACCGGATGACACGCCTATTGAAGCCGGACTTTCGCACACAGTATCGCTCAACAAATCCACTGCTTTTACAGGTCAGGAGGCTTTGTTGAAACAGGCTGATGCCGATTTCTTGACCAAGCGTCTGGTGCTTTTTAAACTGCAACATCCCGAACCTGTGCTTTGGGGAGAGGAAGTCATTTATCTGGATGGTCAATCCGTGGGTAATCTTTCGTCTGGTGCATATGCATTCAATCTTGGCTCATCAGTTGGGATGGGCTACGTACACCATCCGAGTGGTGTTACATCCGATTTATTAAGAAGCGGGAAGTGGGAAATCGATATCGCTGGCAGTCGATGGCTGGCAGCCGCTTCCTTTGACGCTTTTTTTGATCCATCCAGAAATCGGGTAAAAAGATAAGCATTCGACGCCAATCACTTTTCCAACCTGAATTGAACTCGAAAATTTCAAAAAAAAAGCGATTAATTTTTACTGTTTTCTTGGTTGATTCGCCCGTAGTTCAGGCGGTACAAGATCATAGATTTTTCGATCGATCGCGAATTTGCGCTCCTTAACGTGGGCTTCGTGGTTTTGAACAATTTTGTCAGGTTCATATACATAGTTGGCGAGCATGCCAGCAGACTGCCGAATTCCATTCGGTGAGCAGTCGCCCAGCCAGTTCAGGCGCTTAAGTCGGGCTCCGTTTCTAAGATGAAAGCGAGCAACAGGATCTAGCGGCTCATCCTTCTTTCGAGCATAGGCCAGATAGTAGGCGACGAGACGTTGTAAAGCTGGTTTTAACGATTCCAACAGTTTTTCGTCTTCAAACCAGTCATCTGATTGTATTTTCAACATCAATTCATGATCTTCTTTGGATATGGAGTATTGATCCGGGTGCTTCAGAATTGAATCAAACCATTTTCTAAATCCGGGGATGGGTGAAAGCGTCGAAAAATGTTTAAGGTTTGGAAACTCACGGGAAAGATGCTCTACAACCTGTTTGATCAGAAGATTACCAAATGAGATTCCTTTTAGTCCTTGCTGGCAGTTATTGATTGAATAAAAAATGGCGGTATCAGCCTCTTGGGGATTGGTGACAGATCGAGTAGCATCAATAATCGGTTCAATTGACTCAGAAAGCCCCTGCACCAGCGCGACTTCCACAAATATCAGCGGCTCGTTTGGTAAAGTGGGATGAAAGAACGCAAAGCACCGTCGATCATCCGCCAGTCGTCCGCGCAAGTCTTGCCAACCTTTCATGGCATGAACTGATTCGTACTGCATCAGTTTTTCCAGAATGATGGCTGGAGTCTCCCAATTGATTTGTTCAATTTCAAGAAAACCGCGGTTGAACCAGGATGACAGCAAGTGCTTAAAATCGTAATCCACCGGTTCAAGGTGCGGACACTGCTTCAGTATCGCAAGCAGATCGCGGCGCATTTCAACAATGGTTGCGGTACCTCCCGGCGCCATATTGATTCTGCGGATGAGTTCCTGACGTTGGGATTCAACCTGCTCTGTTAAACGCCTGAGTGAGGCTGGGTCGCGCAGTTTACAAAATGCTTCAGCGGCTGAAGCCACTTCATCAGCATCGACGCTGAACTTGTCGTTGACCATTTCGAAGAACTGCAGTCGTTCATCTTTGTCCAAGTCTCGGTATTGGTTGACGATGTCTCGTGCAATCGCGATTCCAGAAGCTTCACCTCGGGTTGACAGCAACTCGTGACAAAGAACAGTCAGCTTTTTCGACTGACCTAATGTCGAACGCAATCGAATGCGTAATAACTCCATTCCAGTATCCGCAACGGAGTGCAGAAATTGATTGAAGCGTGAAGAGTTCATTGTGAGACTTCCCTTGGTTCGGACTTCCTAATTGCACCAACTACAAGTTTGATGAATGATACCTTTGGTAAATTCTTAAGTCAGATTTGCGGTGGCAAATTCTTGAAGGTACACCAAAACAAGAGTGCCTTTACTCCCAGAGCAATCAGCTTACCGGTAAAACACAACGAGTAATGCACCATTGGGCGAGTAGGAGTTGTGTTTTGTTTTAGCCTCCAGCCAAACAAGGTCACCAGCCTTGTAGCGATACCCGTCATGATCAACAACTTCCCCTTCTATAACATAAAACTCTTCATCACCGTCGTGAACATGCGGGGTTGTAGTATGTCCTGGTAACATTCGGTAAATATGAAAACCGTAACCTCGTTTCTTGTTCGGATTGACTTGCAGCACCTGTCCATCCTCACTACCGTTCTCGTCAATGAACGGCATAAAAGTGCCATCTGCTATGTTGACCACGCGTCGTTTTTCTTTCTCTATTGGTTTCATGGTGCTGTCTATTGTTCGTTAGTCGATTGTTGCCGAAAGGTTCTTGAAATGACATTGAGACCGATTAGCGTCAGGTTCGAGACCATCTCGAAATTGTATGATGAGTGCTCGGCTATTAGCGAACAAGTCCCGCCGGTCAGTAATAGTTTGGGGGTACTGCCAACCAACTCGGAGTATTTGTGAACCAGCAGTTCAACACCTCCGACAGTTGTGTATACGACCCCGCTTGAGACAGCTTCAACGGTGCTCTGTGCTGGCAGTTCGGGTGATAGATCGTAAAACTCACGGATGCCAGGAGCGCGCCGCCACAGTGAGTCCCGTGCAAGTTCGAATCCCGGGAGAATCGAACCACCGATAAATTCACCCTTTGCGTTAAGTGCATCGACCGTTACTGCGGTACCGCAATCCACAATAACTGCGGCAGACTGATATAACGACCAGGCACCAATAATTGCCGCCCAGCGGTCCGCACCTAATTCACTGATCTGTCGATAGCAATTTCTTACGCCGCATTGTTCCGTTTTTGAGGTTATCTGAGTCGCCTCAACATTCCATTTTGCTGATACAAAGTTCTGGAGTATGTTCGTGCAGGTTTGGTCTGCAACACTGACAAACAAAACCCCTGCTACATGGTTCAGGTGTCCGAAGCTCTGCGTAAGATTTAGGCTCAACTCAGAATGTCGTGAGGGAAAGTTTCCTTTCTCATCACCAAACTGCCATTTCGCATTCTGGTTGCCAATATCAATTAACAGATACATGGGCTTCAAACGTCAGGTTATGTAGTTCAGAACAAACGCGAGAGTCGCGACTGAAATTATCGTAGAAATTAAGATGGATGCAGATGTTCGTCCGATGTAAGTTTTGTATTGCTGTGCCAGGACATAGACGGTAACAGCAACTGGCATGGCAGCCGCAATGACAGCACTTCTCGCCCAGATGTCACTGACCAAAAACAGGTGAAACATTGCAAAAAAAACCAGCAATGGATGAATAACCAGCTTGATGAAACTGATGGTCAAAATTTGACCCTGTAAAAATCCGGCCCGTTCTTCATCCAGGCTGGACCCTAGGGCAAACAGTGCGCACGGTGCTGCGGCTGCGCCTAACAGAACGAAAAATCGGTCTGCGACCTGTGGCATTTCCAGTCCTGAAATTGAAAAAAGCACACCCAGTGCAACTGCAACCAACAGTGGGTTTTTCACAATAGAGTGGGCAATTTTCCGGCAGATCTGTGTGAATGAAACGCCGGAAGACGCCTTGCTGAAGTCCAGCAGAATTGAGGCAAGTGGTAGCATGACAGCAAGGTCAACTGTCGTGCAGATGACAACTGGAACACTTGCCGCCTGTCCAAAGGCGATGACTACGAATGGCAGGCCCAGATATCCAGTATTTCCGTAGATGCAAGCGGAGGCAAAGACAACCCGCAGGTCGTAGTCGATCTTAAAGAACAGCGTTGCAACGACTAGACTCGCAGAAAACAGCACCAGTCCTACCAAAAGGTAGGCAGCCACAAATGTCCATTGAAACTCACCGCGAATGTCAGCTTGTGCCATCAGTGAAAAAATGAGCACTGGCAGTGCAAAATAATATACAAACAGATTCAGGCCAGACCTGCCTTCGGAGTTTATTATTTTTCTGCGGGTGGCAAAAAAACCACATGCTATGACAGCAAAAAATGGAAGAGTAATCAGAATCGTAGTCATTTCGCTGTCATAATTGGTACGGGTGAAACAAATATTTTGGAATTGTCAATAATCAGCACGGAGCAAGCATCAGTTGTCTAGCAGACCAGTCAGAATGAAATATTGCAGCCTGTGTGGTGCGACTGTTTCAAGCAAAATTCCGCAAGGTGACAATGTGATGCGTTATGTCTGCGATGCATGCGACACTGTTCACTACCAGAACCCCAAGATTGTGGCAGGCTGTATCGTTACCTGGCAGGACAGAATTCTTCTATGTAGACGGGCGATTGAACCGCGGTATGGACTTTGGACAATTCCAGCTGGGTTTATGGAACTTGGTGAAACTGCCAACGCGGCGGCGGCACGTGAAACCCTGGAAGAAGCGTGTGCAGTGGTGGAGATCGATGAACTTTTTGCACTGTATAACATTCCTCATGTCAGCCAGGTGTACATCATATTCAAAGCACATTTGAATGCTCCAGAGTACTCGCCTGGTGAGGAGAGTCTGGAAACCGAACTTTTTTCAGTGGACGAGATTCCTTGGGAAGAACTGGCGTTCCCGGTGGTTAGTGCAGCCCTAGAGCGGTTTGTCGAAATTCGAGATGAGACGCCGCATCGACCATTCGTGGATGACATTATAAGGTGAGCTCTGAAGCGGACGTAGTGAGCTGCGTGATCAAAATTAGAAACTACGAGTTGAAAATAAGCAGAAAAATTCGTGTATAGATGGACCTGACTGATTCCACGTTCCGGTTGCCACAGATTGACTGTTATTTTTAGGTTTCGTGAATTACTCTCATTGGTGCGACAACTTAAGACACATCATGATGGTACAAACTTCCGCTGGTGAATACTGTCAGATTAAGCTTTAATCTATAGGCGATCAGTTCATTGAAATTTCCAAGGCCGTCAGATTCTCAATGATTCGACCGTGAAGAATTTTTTCGTACGCATCATTAATTGGAAGTTCGGATGCCTGCTTCAGCAGATTGTGTGCCCTGTCTGAGTGCTTATCTTGATCCAGTTCCATCAGACCGTTCGCGAGTTTCAAATTATTCGCCTTGGACTGCTGATTCAATGCGTAAGCCTGGTCGAAGTGTTGAAGTGCGTCTTTTTTTCGCGCACCAAACAATGTACGTCCCATTAAGCGTCCTATACGGTCAATAATCCCAGTATGCCAGAGGCCCATGCTTATATGAGCCTCAGCCATCTGTGGGTCGATTCGAAGCGCATGTTCAATGGCTTCGCGTGTTTGCTTTGGATACTTCTCCTTGGTTGCCTGGGCTTTGGAAATCTGCTTGGAATGTCGCCCCAGAGCTCGAGATAGCCAGAGATACGCGTTTGCGTTTTCTGGGTCCGACTCAATGGATTTTCGCGCGAGTTCAATCGCCTGTTCCAGCAACTGTTTCTTTTCAGGGTCCGCGGCGATATAACGGGCATGAATGACCATGGACTTTGCAGCGAGAGCATAGCCAGAAGAAGTTCCCAGTGTTTCAGCAGTTTCTGCTGCTTCTATAAACCGTCCTTCGCTGTAAGCGGCAAGTGCGTGGTCGAAACTGTCAGCGCCTGCAAGGCGAATGCCAATCAATGAAATGACTGCTGAAATTAAAGCAATCTTCCACAGAACAAAGAAAACACGGTTTGAGAGACTGACCTTAGACATGAGTGGATATCTGCTGTTATCGAAATGGGAGTTACCTACTTAACTAATCCAGTAAAAAATTATCATTTGAGCATTAGTTTAGCCAATGGAGTAGTCCTATTGTACTGGAACAAAAGAGCACCGGGTAAGTCGCGCCGCTGTGGTATTTCTCTGATCGAAAAACTGGGAATGTTTCCAGACGAAACCTCGGCGCGCAATTTGTTCAAATCGATCATCTGGGACGATGGCCTTGCCAGGTGTCTTCGCAGCGGTGGAACCAACGTCTACGAGGTGCCAATGGGAAATCCGCTGCCACACCGATGCCGTGATTGTCGCTAGGATATTTCGTTTCGCCATGACACATTGCTGAAAGACTCGCATGTACTGTTGCAAACTTGGGCGGTCGTAATCAATCTGGTGGCTACCAATCTTAGGAGCGTGCCTTCGATGAAACTGCATCGGGACTTCGATCAACAGAGCAAATTTGGCAACGTCGTAAAGCACGGTATCAGTAGCAGTTAGTGCATTTATCTGCTGAAGACCGCTATGCAAATTGAAACTTTCGCCTCGATTGAATAACAAAATTCCAGAGCATACGCGTAATCTTGGTGTTCACTAAATTTAGAGCAGCACCTCTTGTGCTACATGACTGTTTTTTGCCCTACTTCGTCCATTCAAGCCGGATGCCCAGTTTTCTGAGGAGATAGAATGTGTCTTTGTACGTCACGTTGAATTGGGTGCACACATCAGGAAGTAGAATTCGGTTCCTGGAAGTTGGACGCGGTTGCTCGTTGGTAATGACCATTACAGCCCGGGATGCAGCATACGCAACGAGCCACCCATCGGCCTCAGTAGCAAATTTTGCCTTAGCACTGTCATAGTATTGAGGGTGACGATAAACCCAGAGCATAATATTTTCATAGGCGGCTAGCACATCGTCTGCATTAGTGTCCAAGAAAAATTCGGTTGGAAGGTCTTCTTTCACCCATTGAACCAAATCCTCTGATTTTCTTCCCGCCAGCAATTCACTCTTGACCCGGTCAATACTACGGATAGTCCCGGTACTACTGTGATAAATCAAGCTGTTCCAAAACCCCGGGCATATGTCGAAAGCATAATATCGGTTCTTTGCGGATATGAAGACATCCGCATCAATGAGAAAATGTGGTACGTTCACTACAGGTCAAATCCCAGACGCGAAGCATATTCTTGGAAAGTACCGCCTCGCAAGCCAGTCAAGTTGTACGCTTCGCGAAAGCTCAATCGACCCTCCAAGGCCGCCTGAATTACATTGGAGGCAAACACCTTACCGACACGGACATTCTGATTGTTATAAAAGTCACCACTACTCTCCGATTTCCGAGTCTTTTGACGCTCTTCGCCGATGTATTCTCGATAGAACTGAAAGAACGACTCACGATCTACCAAACTGAGGTCCATTGCTCGTCGGCCGACGACGATTGGACTCACTTTGAATCGCCGTGCAAGTATCTTGAAGGGCTGCTGCTCACGCTTGACGTCCCCCCAGTGGGCCATTAACTCTCGAGCGGGTAATAGAAATTCCGCGGCAGCTTTGTTACAGAATGTCTCTACCTTTGTTCCTTTAGGAGAGATATTCTCGAATCCAGACAGCCCCTCACCTGCTTTTCCCAACCAAATGTGAGCTAATTCATGAGCCATAGTGAACATCTGCGCTGACTTGGCATCTGCACCATTAATGAAGATTAGTGGTGTGTAATCGTCACATAGGGAAAATCCACGAAATTCCTCAACGTTCAGTTTTCGGTGCGTGTTGTTCCCCACTACTCCATTAATCACCGCCATCACACCGATTCGCTCAATAGCTTCGCGCAGTACGCTAACCGCATCTATCCACGAATTCCTCTTAGCCGCCCACTCACTACCGATACCTACGACCCGCCTCATCTCTTGCCCGATAGCTTGAGGATCGTCCGAAAGCCGCGCACTTCCAACGAAATCCAGAGGTTCGGCTTCGCATTCGATCCGTTCTTCACGCAACCAAGCCAGTCGGCGTTGCATAGCGTAGATCGTATCAAGAAGATTCGGGCTTGGTCTGCTGATTTCTCCTCCAATCGTTCGGAAATCCGGTATAGGAATGCTTTCTTTTGGAGGTTCGGGTAGGAACAGGTAACCAAATGGAACGTACGTAACCTTGGCAAATGCTTCAAGTTGTTTCAGGGTTGGTTTTTCCACACCGTGTTCCCAAGCTGATAACCTGGGAAAGCGAGGCTTCAATTCATACACATCCAATCCGGCGCGCTCACGCGCCCATCGGAGCATTTCTGGACGAACCGATACGCGATTCATGCTCCTATCCCAAGAGATTGTGTAAAAATCATGCGTCCATCTCCGTGTCGGTCATGACACCCCTGCCACGATTTGCCGGGGTAAATAAAAAAGCGAACACCGATGCAGAATTCTATATTAGTGCGCCTAGTGCAGTCACGACGGTAATCAAACCATGTCGCAACTAACTAGAAATATTTGCTTTCGGAAATGACAACTATTTCTATGATTTTACACCTTTCCATAAAGATTTCACCGATAGAGGTGTGCCTAGAAATTCGCAAAAGTCGCTAGTAAAAAGTTGATGTTGCTTAGGCTTTGGACATATGCCAGGAATGTCGCCCCAGCGCACGAGATTCCCGAAGATACGATTTCAATGTCCAGTGGAATGTCAGAGAATTGATCGGCGGGATTACTTTCCAGAGAACGCGAACGGCGTATTTAACCGTCGGCAATTTCTCACCACCTGAATATCTACTGACAATCTAAGTGACGGATATTACATTGTAATCAGGGCCGTAGGGAAACCCGGTAATATTCTCTGCACCTGTTTCTGTAACCACCAGAATGTCATGTTCCCGATAACCCCCAGCACCAGGCATGCCAGCAGGGATAGTCAGCATCGGCTCCATGGAAACGACCATTCTAGCAGTCAGTACCGTGTCATTATCTTCACGTAATTCCAGTCCTGATTCTCTGCCGTAGTAGTGTGACAAAACTCCAAATGAGTGCCCGTACCCAAAAGTTCGATACTGGAGAAGACCCAAATCTTCGAAGTACTCATTGAGCGTTGCACAGATGTCAGAACATCTCACGCCAGGGCGAATCATTGAAATTCCAAGTTCGTGAGCTTCCACATTGGCATGCCATATTTTTAGTGACGCCGCATCCACTTGGTCGACAAACATGGTTCGTTCCAACGCAGTGTAATAACCTGAGATCATTGGGAAGGTATTCATGCTCAGAATATCACCACACTTCAATTTTCGGGTTGTCACAGGATTGTGAGCTCCATCAGTATTGATTCCTGACTGAAACCATACCCACGAATCCCGGATTTCACTGTTGGGGTAATGTTCGGCTATAGCCAACTCCATTGCATCCCGACCAGCCATTGAAATGTCTATCTCCCTTGCACCTGGACGTACTGCATCGCGTATAGCTTCACCTCCAATGTCGGCGATGTGGGCACCGCCCTTGATCAAATCAATCTCTTCCGCAGATTTGACCATTCGAGCGTTGGTTATTTCCGAGCTCATATCCCTGACCAGAATGGGACCCACCAGATCATCCAATTTCTTGCGTCCAACCAGCGTTAAGTGGTCACCTTCAATACCAATGCAGGCGGCATTACCCAATGTGCTTTTGACAGCACGCCAAAAATTGTCCCGCCTCCAATCGGTATAGATCAGGTTTTCTCCATAACTGCGCCGCCAGGGCTGTCCCATGTCAATTGCTGCTGAAATGGTAATGCAGTCATGCTCGGTAACCACGCATGCATAAGGCCTGCCGAAACTGCAGTACAAGAAACCAGAATAATAGGCGACCGTTTGCATGGATGTCAGCAGGACGGCTGACACACCTTCAATCGACATAAGTCGCCGCAACGCGAACAGTCTAGATTCGTACTCGTTATCGGTAAACGGGAGGGGTACCTTAGACCCGTTATGAAACTCGAAGAATTCGGGCCTGGTAGATTGGATAGTCATTGTCAATCACCTCGAAAGTTCCGGGTGATCGAAAATGTGATAACCCGGTGTTTCCATCCGGGCGTACAGGATGTATCGACAACCGTTTCCAGTGTGCCAGAAACGGAATTAAATGTACTGTAATTCGCGACGCCATCGCTACAGTAATAAACAATTTTACAAAATTCTCGCAGATCATTGGTCTACATCCGCGGGAAGCCACAATGAACCGAGTTAGTTTTGACGTGCGTGAACCTTGGGCTGAAGTTGTAGAAATTGTGCCATCAGGTGAGCTTGACGAATTCAATCGAAAGCGGGTTCGTATTTAGTACTCTCTCAGCGAGAAG
The DNA here is from genome assembly GCA_022823405.1 of Gammaproteobacteria bacterium. Classification (GTDB taxonomy): domain Bacteria; phylum Pseudomonadota; class Gammaproteobacteria; order Arenicellales; family JAJDZL01; genus JAJDZL01. The sequence goes on along the minus strand of JAJDXD010000126.1, from coordinate 18,944 downwards.
GGAGCTGAGGCATTGTCTAAATTTGCCCCAATATCTACATCAGTAGAATCTGTCTGCTGTCATCCACTGTTTCTGAGCAAATTTACTGCGACATTTCTTGGTACGAGTTGAACGACGCTAAGCGGACAGTCGCCCAAATAAGCCATTCATTGAAAACAACCGTCTCTTTCTCTCAACTGGAATCAGTTCAAGATTAAGGAATTAATTCCAGAATTACATAGTAAATTGAGAGCAAGATGGATAATTCGCATAAAGGAATCTGTAATATTTCGCTACCTCCCAGTTAGTCACTTTGCCTTTAGGGTCCATGGAAAATCGGCAGATTTATAACTCTCGAACATCAGTTTCTGAGCAGTATCAATTTTGATCCGCCCAATGCCAGCGTAATGCTACTATTCCTGTAATTTTGTATATAAACCCTAAACAATCTTCGATTGGAGTCAGATATGCCTAGCATCGTTGATGTTCTTCAGTGCGAACCCAAAGAGACGCAGCCTGAATGGTTGTATGCGCATACACCTCCGCGGTTCAACCGGAATGCATTCTTCGGGTCTCGCACCATCTACTATCCGGGTAGTGGAGATGACGGCCAGCCCGTGAAGCTGTGTGCACTGAGTCATGTAGCTCATGCCTTTGTTTACGTCGACCAGGGAATTTCCTGGAACACCCTATCTGAGTATTTGGCTGACCAAGACCGAGGCTTTCGAGGATATAAGCTGCTTCACGATGAGGATATCAGCCAGAATCAACTCCGTCCCGGCGATTGGACGCAGCACATCAAAAGGGAGGAGGTTGAGAACTCCAACTTTTTCCGAACTTCCTTTGTTAAGCCGTTTGCGCGGTTCGTCGTACTGGAACGTCAGGGAGACGATGAAGATCATGGACCTTGGCGTATCGCTATCCTGTTTATTGGCGGTGATGGGTTTGCTAGCTTCGATGCGCTCTACTGTCAGGAGGACGGTGTCCCGCCCCCTTTTCTCATAGTAGTTAAGGATCACGGGTTTGGCGAAAATTGGGACCGTTTTGACCATGGTGGGCTTCTTGAGCGCATTGCCTGCAGAACTGGGGTGTTGCCAAAGTTTCTGCTGGTCGCCGATTGTTCCGACCCATGGTCCGGTTATACGGGCCCTGAGAGCGATCCCGAACCCGGAGTACAGCATGGTAACCCGCGAAGCCTTTTTCGCAGAATATAAAATTTTGTTATTGGCGTATGGCGTACCGAAACGTGTTAAAGGTAGACACCTGCCCAGTTCTCCCTTTCTTGTTGGAATCGTGTAGATTCGTTGCGAAATTCCACACATTCGTAGTTGTCTCAGGTGCTTAACCAAATAGAGACAGGCGAGTCACTTTTGATTGGTTGACTTAGTTTTTACCTTTTTTGGCTGCTATTGTACGTAAGTGCCTTTTTGTTGGAGACAACAACTTTTCAGGTTTTCAATTCGCTTTCCTAATCAACGAATTAGCTTAAACGCAAATGTCTCCACCATAGGGTGCGATCAATGAACCTCCCTGAAGATTGACTTCATCAGAGATTCAGCATGGCTGCGATAGCTTGATCCGAATATATTCAGGTGATTGAGAATGTGATACAGGTTGTAAACCGATTTACGCAGCTGCCAGCCGTCTGCTAGCGGATTAAGCTCCTGATATCTATTAAAAAAGCTGGTGGGAGGTGAACCAAAGAGCTGCATCATGGCCAAATCTGTTTCAGCATCTCCGTGATACACCGCAGGATCAAAGATGACCGGTTCTCCTCTGCTGTCGAAACCGTAGTTTCCGCTCCACAAATCACCATGAAGCAGGCTGGGCAGAGGGTGATGATCTTTAAGTATGGCACCGACCGCATCGGGCATTTTTTCACCTAGCAGTTGAAAATTTCCGGAATACCCGTTTCGCCAAGCCATTTCCAATTGAAATATCAGGCGATAATTGAGAAAGAATTCAGACCAGTCGTCACATTGACTGTTCACCTGGTGCGATTGACCGATATAGTTATTGCGATGCCAGCCAAACCTAGTTCCATGATGCGAGTGTAGTGCGGAAAGAGAAGACGCAAGTCTCGAATAATCAGATCTTCTTTCAGTCAGTTCAATGTATTCTGAGACCAGTGCTGTCGTGGTGTCGAAGGTTTCAACAATGATGGGTTTCGGTACTCGAAACGTACCTGAGTTCGCTAGTGCAGAAAGTCCGTCATATTCAGCATTCAGGACATCCGGGTTTGAACTGAGCTTCAAAAAGTATTGGTCTTCACCACAGGAAATTCTAGCGGTCGGTCCGCTGGTACTCTGCGACAGCGGGGTAAATTCCGATATGGCACTACCCAGACAATCAGAGATTCTGGTCAAAAGGGGATCGTTTAAACCAGAAATTTGCACGACACGATCAGAATTAAGTGCGAAAATCATTCGATTTGGTGAATCGCTAATTGTATAGGAAAGGTCAGGTAACCCATTGAAGGGTATCGTTCGAGTTGCAGTCCCAATCCGGCATTGGAGCCTGTTTGACTACACGTGTGAGCCGATCGCTTCGATAGGCAGTCGCGTGATCGTGCCCTTTGGCCAGCGGCGTATGTTGGGAGTAGTCGTCGAACACGCTGAAACATCTGAATATCCGGAAGATAAGCTACGCTACATCAGTTCAATACTGGATGAGGAGCCTGTCTTACCAAGTAAGCTGATTCACTCACTGCAGTGGGTTGCGCAGTACTATCAACAGCCAATTGGGGAAGTATTGTCTACTGCATTGCCAAAAGCAATTCGGATTGGAAAGCCCTTGAAACCGAAGTTTGACGTTGTTTACCGATTGACTGAAGTCGGGCAACAGTTCGATTCCAGTGAGCTCAGTCGAGCGAAAGTGCAAAAGAAAGCCTTCGAGTTCATGAAATGTGAAGCGCGCGCTTTGGGTTCTGAATCACTTCGACATATCGGGACAACCTGGAAAAACGCACTTAAGGCACTGGAAGCAAAGGGTCTGGTGACTACAGAGTCAAGGTACACTAACTTTTCAGGTAATGGACAGAATCTGATTGATGATCTGACAAACTCACAGGTGAAAGCCCGTGAGAAAATTCTGCGAGCTTTGGATACATATCGGTGTTTTCTAATCCAGGGAGTGACCGGAAGTGGAAAAACCGAAGTGTATCTGCATGTGATTGCCAAAGTACTTGAAACTGGTGGTCAAGCTTTGATGCTGGTCCCAGAGATTGGCTTGTCTCCGCAACTTGAACAGCGTGTTCAGACAGCGCTTGGCGTACCGGTTACATCGTTTCATTCTGGTTTGACGGACGCGCAGCGACATAAAACATGGTGGTTGGCACATAGCGGTAAAGCTGAGGTCGTAATTGGGACGCGCTCCGCAGTTTTTCTGCCTTTCAAGAATTTGAAAATCATAGTGATTGACGAGGAGCATGACACCTCTTTCAAACAGCAGGAACGGATACACTATCATGCGCGCTCGGTTGCTTTGCACCGGGCAGTTAGTGAAAAGTTCCCGATTGTTTTTGGAACTGCAACACCATCTCTTGAAACAGTTCACGCAGCTCGCTCAGGCCGGGCTGAAATTCTTCTGCTACCCGAACGGGCAACACGAATCGAGATGCCGAAGGTTAAACTGATCGACCTCAGTCGGGAGAGCGTGTCGGACAGCTTGTCCAACAGTTTGCTTACGCAAATCAAAAAGCGGATTGAATCAGGAGAACAAAGCCTGATATTCATTAACCGGCGTGGTTTTGCACCGGTGGTTATCTGTCCGTCCTGTCATTGGACAGCAAAGTGCTCTGATTGTGATGCACGATTAATCTTTCATCAGTCCGATCATCAATTGCACTGCCACCTGTGCTTTCGAAAGTTTCCGATGTTGACACAGTGCCCGCAGTGTCTGTCGGAAAATGTTCACTTATTCGGTACTGGTACACAACGTGTCGAACGGGAGTTGCAGCGTGAAATTCCTGGAGCCAGAATCATCAGAATTGATCGAGATACAACGCGATCCTACACCGAGTTTGAGCGCAGATTAGAGCGTATACAAAAAGGAGAAGTAGACATTCTGGTAGGGACACAAATGTTGTCTAAGGGACACCACTTCCCGAATGTTACGCTGGTTGGAATTTTGAATGTTGACCAGGGGTTTTACAGTATGGATTTTCGGGCGATGGAGCATCTGGTGCAGCAGGTACTCCAAGTTGCCGGTCGCTCTGGGCGCGCCCAAAAACCAGGTGAAGTTTACATTCAAACGATGTATCCAGACAGTGAATACTTTGACTGCATTCGAGATCATGATTATTTGAGTTTTGCAGAACTTGAACTCGATGAGCGGCGGAAGGCGAATCAACCACCTTTTAATCACTACGCATTGCTACGAGCAAACTCATTGGTAGCGGGCGAGGAAATCGAATATCTGAGAGTTGCTCGTGAAACAGCAATGTCTCTTCCCCTCAAACACAGTGACAGACAAGTGCGGGTGTTTGATATAGTACAGTCTCCCATTCAGAAGATCTCTAACAGGCACCGCGCTCAACTCCTCGTTGGCAGTGTACATGCCGCTTTCTTAATACAGTTTCTGAAAGCTTGGCTACCGCACTTGGCAAAGATACCCAAGAAAGGAAAGCTGCGCTGGAGTTTAGATGTAGACCCGGTTGATTTTTCTTAATTCTTACAGTGAAGCACAAAATACAGCAATTGTTAAAACAGTCTTTGGATGCGCTGGTTACCGCCAAAGAAATAGATTCTGCAGTACTTCCAAAAATTGTCCCGGTTGAACGCCCCCGGCGTGCAGGTCAGGGAGACTATGCATCGGGAATTGCGCTGGCGATAGCACGTGCCGCTGGTCGCAAACCTAGAGATCTGGCCATGCTAATCAAGGACAACCTGCCACCTTCAACGCTTGTCGACTCAACTGAGATTGCCGGTCCGGGATTCATCAATTTTTTCATTTCTGAACAAGCGTTGATGGATGTCATCACCGATGTGCGGGAACAGCGGGAAAACTACGGAACCGGTGTTGTTGAAACAGCTGACAGTGTTCTGCTTGAGTTCGTATCGGCCAATCCAACGGGGCCGTTGCACGTGGGACATGGCCGCGGTGCAGCCTATGGCGATACTCTAGCGCGTCTTCTGCGCGCAGCTGGTCATCAGGTTTCAACGGAATATTACGTGAATGACATCGGGCGGCAAATGGACATTCTTACTGTCAGTGTCTGGATTCGATATCTGCAGCTTGAAGGCGATACTATTTTATTGCCTAAAGCGGCTTACCAGGGCGACTACATTGTCGATATTGCCAAGCACCTTAGGCAGTGCCATGATGCCAGATTCGATTCTCATCGAGCAGCCGAAATAGAGGCGAAGGGCAGCAGTGATGACGAGGTTCTGGATTCACTGATCAGGCAGGTGCGTCAACAGTTAGGTGAAGAACGCTTTAATGAACTGCGCAGATTTGTGCTTGCTGAGATGGTTGAAGTCATTCGAACAGACCTTGGGACAATTGGCGTGGTTCATGATGAATGGTTTTTCGAAAGTCAGGTTACACAAAGCGAAGAACTCGAAGCGGCAATCGCCGCGCTGGAGCAAAATGGTTGTGTTTACGAGTCGGACGGGGCGACCTGGTTCCGTTCAAGTGATTATGGAGATGAAAAAGACCGGGTGCTGAGACGGTCAAATGGAGAGTTGACTTATTTTTCGACTGATATAGCCTACCATTTAAACAAGTTAAGGCGCGGTCATGATTTGGCAATCAATGTTTGGGGTGCTGACCACCATGGTTACATTGCGAGAATGAAGGCGGCGGTACAGGCTGCTGGAGAGGATGCCGAACGGCTTCACATTCACATCGTTCAGTTTGCTGCGCTCTGGCGAGGCAAGCAGAAAATACCGATGTCAACCCGAGCGGGTGAATTTGTCTCGCTACAGGAAATGGTGGATGATATCGGACGGGATGCGACTCGATTCTTTTATGTTTTGAGAAAGCCGGAGCAGCATCTCGACTTTGATCTGGAACTGGCCAAATCCCAATCAAATGAAAATCCTGTATATTATGTGCAGTACGCACATGCCCGAATTTGCAGTGTTTTTCGCCAAATGAAAGAACGCTCAATCGTGCGAAATGCGAATAATGGTCACGTGCCTCTGGTCGAAGAGGTGGAATTGAATCTGATCAGGCAAATTTCCAGATTTCCGGAAGTTGTTGAGAGTTCGGCGAAAAGTTTCGAGCCCCACCAAATTGCCTATTACCTGCGCGATCTATCTACAGATTTCCATGCATTCTATAACCGCGTTCGCATCCTTGACAGCGAACCAGAATTGCGCGACACCCGCTTGAATCTGATTGATTCTGTGCGTCAGATTCTAGTGAATGGACTGGACATTCTTGGTGTATCAGCACCTGAATCGATGTAGCATATGGCCCGAAAAAGACAATCTGGCAAGCGAAAAGCCCGCAGGTCTTCTTCCGGATTCGGGATATTTGTGATGGGGTTGATTGTTGGGTCCATCAGCACGGTTCTGGGAATGAATTACTTTGACCAGAATCCGCTGAACGGACCAGGATCTGGAATTGGAAGTCTGCTGAAACAGCCTACTCAACGGGTGCAGTCTGTTTCTGAACCCCAAAGTACTTCCGTAACCGAAACTATACCGGGCTTCAAGTTTGATTATCACGAACTTCTGCTGGAAGAGGAGTATGTGCTGCCACTGCCAACACGAGACAGGGCTGAAGTTGCAGATGTCCCGGAAAAGAGCACAACTGAATCCACTTCCGCTTCGACCGCAACAGCAGAGACCACAGAATCTGTGGCAGCGACCGAGTCGACTTCTCCCCCTCAGCCAACCGCGGAACCTGCTGTAGAGCCAGGGACAGCATTTGTCATTCAGATTGGGTCATACCGTAGCTTTGAAGATGCCGACCGAATCAAGGCAACTCTCGCTTTAACAGGAAGTGAAACTTATATTCAAAAGGTGACCATCGAAGGTCGAGGTGATTTTTACCGCGTGCGCATGGGCCCCTTTCGTGAATATGATGCGGTTGAGCGTGCCGTAGACAGTGTAACCAACTTGGATATAAAGCCGCTGGTTTTTCGCGTCAAATCGAGCGGTTAATGGAAAGTCTTTAGCCGGATTGGCGTTCGTTCAGCCAATCAGCTATTCTGACAGGGATGTCGCCTCCTGCTTTACCGCTGATATAAATTCCGATGTGCCCGGTATCATAAATTTTCTCTGAATAGTCTCGGCTGCCTGTCAGGTACTTGAGAGCGACGGATGAAGAAGGTGGTACGAGGTGGTCTTCGGATGCCATGAGATTCAGAATGGGAGACTTGATCGATTTCAAGTCCACTGGTCGCCCTGCTATGCTGAGTCCCCCAGCGACCAATCGGTTTTCGTGGAAAAACTCTTTCAGAAATGTACGGAACATTGCGCCAGCCTGATCCGGGCTGTCAAAAATCCATTTCTCCATACGCATGAAGTTTTCGACCTTGTCTTTCTGATCCACGATCTCGATAAAATCGAGATATTTTTCAACACCAAGTTTGAATGGTTTGAGTGACAGGAAAATGCTGTTCAGCATGACCCCTGGGACATTGCCCATGGTGTCGACCAACAGGTCGACATCAATGTTCCTGAACCACTTGGCCAGAATATTTTCTGGCGTGTGAAAGTCCACTGGCGTAACCATCGTGATCAGATTATCGACCTGGTCCGGATGGAGTGCAGTGTAGCAAAGACTCATGACACCACCCTGACAGATGCCTAGCATGTTCACTTTTGAGGCACTGGCGTGACGTAAAGTTTCGCCAACACATTGACCGATCTTGTCCTCCACATAGTGCGGTAGATCCAGGTAGCGGTCGGCTGGACCAGGGTAGCCCCAATCAATGAGATAAACATTCTGGCCCCTGTTCAGGAGTCCTCGAACCAGTGATCGTTTTTCATGCAGATCGACAATATAGGGACGGTTGACGAGAGCATATACGATCAGGATGGGCGGTGAGTTTTCCTGTTGTTCAGTGAGCGGACGATACTTGTACAGCGCCATACTGCCAGCTTGATAGATCTTGTCTTTCGGCGTTGTACCGACTTCAATTTCTCCTAGTCCTGATAATACTTTCATGCCTTCAGTCAGACGCGACTGGAATTCGACAGCATCATTCAGAAAATTTTGGTTGGCGGTCATTGGCTGGAATTTATTTGTCAGTTTTCTTCGTTGTTCGCCGTTTACGCGGCACGCTTTTTGGCTTTGGTTTACTGCTTGATTCCAGTTGGCGAATTCGATCTTTGAGGGCATCAATTTCAAGCTGCGATTCGAAATTTTTGCGATGTAGTTCATCGAGTTCACCGCGGCTTGGCTGACCCTGCAGTACAGCCATTTTTTCCTGAATTCGATTGCTGTGTTGAATCAATTTCAGATTTGCATTGATTAAATTGCCAAGTCGAGCGACAAACTCGGGTGAATTTGCGATAGTCTGGAACTCATTTTCGCAACAGTTAATCCACTTGCGAGAGAACGTGCCAAAATCCTGCTCTCCGTCGGCAGTTGAAATCGAAGCAGCAAATGCTTCACTGGCACGTCGAGAAAAGTCCTGAAACAGTTCCACAAATTCTCGAAGTACAGATTCGTATTCCGTTTGAAGTTCTCTTAATTGAGTCCAGTCTTCCTGGTATTCTCGAGTGATGCCCAGAGCCGGGGTTTGTGGAACTTGGGTATTCCAGGTGGGCAATGCACCAGCTTGGCCGAAAAGGTTTGCCCAGGGGTTTTGTGGCGGCATGACTGGGTTCGGCATACCAGTCATAAATGGAGTTGCGGAAAACGTGCGAATCAGATCTTCCATTTGCCGAGTGGTACCGGAGTCTGGAACATGACCCTGTGCGACCTTCTGCATTGATTGCATCAGGCTGCCAAAATCAAAAAGCTGAGCGAAAACTGGTGGGACGAAGCTCGACTGGGCGGCAGGTGCCGGCCCAAAAAATGGAAATGGCTGGTTTGGCTGCAAGTTCGTCCAGGGATTAAACATAGTCAGTTTCAGGTGAATGCATTTTTTTCAGATAACTATGAATATTCGGCTTAGATGATACTTGGAGTGTTACCCGATATGTTCGCTAAAGGACACGACGGAATTCAGTTTCGAGAACCGATGCAGCGGGATAGATGATAATTGGTGTAACGAAAAAGCCGCCTGAATAAGGCGGCTTTTTCAATCAAGCATCGATCGGCTGCTTACGGTTTGATATAGGAATAACCCATGGCTTGCAGTTTCGCTACTTCTGCCACTCCGCTTGGCACGATATCACCATCAGCCACATCGTAAAGATCGGCCTGATAGTCAACCTTGCGACCTCTGACAGTATTTGCGCAGACATTGAAAGCAACACCTTGATCTTTGAGAGCAGCAATTTTAGCTGTCATTTCTTCGCTAGCATTCGCGTGCTTGAATTTACTAACTTTTTCCAGCGATGATGGTTCAAGCAGTAAAGCCAGACCATTGCCGTGTAGCACAACTTTCAAATCCAGATTTTCTGCGCCGACAGCATTAATGTGGTTTTGAATATTTCTAAGTGCGCCTGTTTGAGCTTTTGGGTTGTCGTAATTGATGTGGTAGACAACTTTCTGCTTGGCATAGCCGGTCTGATCAGCTACAGCTGCCGTACCACCAAGTAGCGTTGCCATAATTCCAATCAATGCGATCTTAAGTAAGTTCTTCATTAGTCTCGTCTCATTAATCTAGTCAATAAAATAGGGTGAGTAGTTGATTTAGTTGACTCTATCTTAATTTTAGAACAATATTTCAATATATACATATATCAGACAGTAATATGAAAGCAATGTTCTAAAATAACCGAATTATTAGTATGTTTATTTTAAGTCAATAAAAAATTCGTCCTTTTGGACGTACGGCAATTATAGTATTGAATATTTTTGGTTGAGGTTTCTTTGACAGCGGGTGAAATTACTGGAGATCCAGTTAGAGGGGCAACAATTGAAAGATTCCATTTTGGTGGGCGAAAACACGCTAGCGGAAAGACAATGAGCGCGTGTAAAATGGTTCAATTCACTTCAATCTTTTCAGGGAGAATCAACTTATGAAAAGCCACGTCGCAGTGGTTACCGGCGGAACACGCGGAATAGGAGAAGCAATTTCTATCGCATTAAGAGATGCTGGTCACAAAGTCGCGGCGAATTACGCCGGCAATCATGAACGCGCAAAGGAGTTCAGCGAGAGAACTGGAATTCCAATTTATGCGTTTGATGTAAGCGATTTCGCTCAATGTGAGGCGGGAATCCGGCAAATCACTGAAGATTTAGGTACTGTCGACATTCTTGTCAACAACGCCGGAATTACACGCGACCGAACCATTCACACAATGGATTTTGAGAGTTGGAACGCAGTATTGCAGACCAATCTATCCTCGTGTTTCAACATGTGCCGTTGTGTAATTGAAGGTATGCAAGAGCGGGGCTTTGGACGTATCGTCAATATTGGTTCTGTTAACGGACAGGCTGGTCAATATGGCCAGGTAAACTACTCTGCTGCAAAATCAGGTATCCACGGATTTACTAAAGCACTAGCCAAAGAAGGCGCTCGCAAAGGCATTACGGTTAATGCAATTGCACCAGGTTATGTGGACACTGACATGGTACGCGCAGTACCGGAGAGAGTGCTCGAAAAAATTATCGGCACCATCCCCGTTGGCAGACTCGGAAAGGCTGAGGATATTGCACGTGGGGTAATGTTTCTAGTCGATGAACAAGCGTCATTTATCACTGGCTCAACCATTGACATCAATGGCGGCCAGCACATGTACTGATCTAGATGAGCAAAGTACGCACCATTAAGAAATACTCCAATCGGCGTCTCTACGACACCGAGGAGAGCAGTTATGTAACGCTGTCGGAAGTGCGTCAATTGATTATCGATGGAACGGAAATTAATGTAGTGGATGTTGTAAGCGGTGAAGATATTACCCGGCAGATTCTGATTCAGATTATTTCGGAGCAGGAAACAGGTGGCCAGCCAATGTTCACAGAGGAACTACTGACGAAGATGATCCGATTTTATGGTGGTGCGTTTCAGAGTGTGTTCACCGATTACTTGGGCAAGACTGTTGAGATGCTCAATAACCAGCAACAGGCCTATCACCAGCAATGGCGCGATATGCTAAACGCCGACTCCATGGCTTCGGTAAGCGAAATGACTCAGCAGAACATTGAGCGTTGGAATGAAATGCAGCGCGAACTGCTGCAGTTGTACGGCTTGCCACAACGGAACAACGATAAAGACTAACTCGAAAGTCGCCATATTCTCCAGCCTGTTTTCACAGGGAAAATATTTATGGATTACAAAGCCTACATGTGCGTTGTTTGTGGCTTTATTTATGAAGAGGAGTTCGGTCTGCCTGAAGAAGGGATTGCTGCTGGAACCCGATGGGAAGATGTACCCGAAACCTGGATGTGTCCAGACTGTTGGGCACTGAAAGAAGACTTCGATATGATCGAAATCTAACTGCTTGTTGACTTTTTGTCCCGCTTAATTTTAGAACTTATAGCGCTGAAGCTCATCCTTGCTCAGCAACGCCACAACTGATTCTTCACTTCGACTGGTTAGCCACAGAAACGGAAAGTCAGGATAGGCGCTTTCCAGAGCATCAGCGTTATTCCCTAGTTCTATCAGTAAATATCCCTGATCTGAAAGGTAATCAGCGGCCCGAATTAGAATCTGCAGGACAAACTTCAGACCATCTTCACCTCCTGCAAACGCCAGGCTCGGCTCATGCAGGTACTCTTCCGGTAACTCGTTGAGTTCGTCGGCCGGAATGTACGGTGGATTAGACGCAATTAGGTCGTACCTACAGGTCGGCAAGTTCTGAAATAGATCACTTTGTATTACCTGCACTCGGTCTTCAACCTGGAAGCGATCAATATTGATTCTGGCAACTTCGAGTGCGCTTGCATCCAAATCTGATGCATCAACAATCAGATTGGGACACGTTAAAGCAAGTGCGATAGCAATACAACCGCTACCACAGCAGAGGTCAAGTGCCCGTTCCAACGTAGTGGTATCGACCCACGGTTCGAGGCCATCTTGAATCAAGTCACCCAGATGTGATCTTGGCACGATGGCGCGCTCGTCAATATAGAATCTATGCCCCGCAAACCACGCTTCTCGAATGAGGTATGCGAGTGGCTGGCGGGTTTGAATACGCTTTTCGATCAGATTGCGAATTTTGGAGTAATCTTGCTCTGAAATTCGATTTGAAGCAATCTCATGGTACTCTTGGTCCATGAGTCCGGTCATGTGTAGCGTTGCCCAGATCGCTTCGTCTCGAGCATTGTTGCAGCCGTGACCAAAAAATACGTCTGCCTGATCAAGCTGCGTAGCAGCCCAACTCACGCAGTCGTCAATGGTACTCAACTGGCCTAGAGAATGTGTTTTGCTCAGACTTGGACAATCGTGTGGAGATGCAGTCGCCGTTCAACGCCCAGCAGGAACTGCCGCTTTAATGCGCAGACTCTATAGTCCGTATTTTTGCTTAAACCTACCGACGCGTCCAGCTGTATCGACAATCTTCTGCTTGCCTGTGTAAAAAGGGTGGCAGACTGAGCAAATTTCAATACTGAGATCGTCTTTCAATGTGGAGCGAGTCTGAAAACTGTTTCCGCAAACACAAGTGACTGTAATCGTTGAGTAACGTGGATGAATATCTTTTTTCATGATTCAATGAATTTAGTTGCTCAGTTTGTGGTTTGGTTAATCAATTAAAGCGCGCAAATGATACGTCAATGCTCGCTGAAAAATCAAATTCAGATTAGTGTATTCAGGGTGGAATTCGTTAATTCGCCCAAATCAGGAGATTCTTCTCATTGATTCGAAAAATTCGGCATTGGTTTTTGTTTCCCTAAGTCTTTCACTCAGAAGTTCAATTGCTTCCAGGTCATCTGAAGGGTGTAAAAGTTTACGCAATGCCCAGATCATTTTAAGTTCGGTTGGTTCGGTCAGAAGGTCTTCACGGCGGGTGCCAGAGCGGGAGATTATGATGGAGGGGTAAACACGTTTTTCAGCAATTCTGCGGTCCAGATGAATTTCCATATTCCCCGTCCCTTTGAACTCCTCGTAGATCACTTCATCCATTTTTGATCCGGTTTCTATCAGCGCCGTGGCCAGAATGGTAATGCTACCGCCTTCTTCAATATTTCTAGCTGCACCAAAAAAGCGCTTTGGTCGCTGCAGAGCATTGGAATCGACACCACCCGTGAGTACCTTGCCTGAAGCCGGAGATACAGTATTGTAGGCACGTGCAAGTCGTGTTATGGAATCAAGCAGGATTACAACGTCCTTTTTGTGTTCAACCAGTCGCTTGGCCTTTTCAATCACCATTTCAGCGACCTGGATGTGACGCGAAGCAGGTTCATCGAAAGTTGAAGAGACAACTTCGCCACGCACTGAGCGTTGCATTTCAGTAACCTCCTCGGGTCTTTCATCGATTAGCAGCACAATCAGTTCGCATTCCGGGTTATTGGCTGCAATCGAATGTGCGATTTGTTGCAGCATTACAGTTTTACCGGTTTTTGGTGATGAGACGATTAAACCGCGCTGCCCCTTTCCTATCGGTGCGACAAGATCAATGATTCGTGCTGTCAGGTCCTCAGAGCTGCCGTTGCCTCTTTCGAGTCGAATGCGCTCATCTGGATGAAGAGGTGTGAGATTCTCAAAAAGTACTTTATCCTTAAGTTTGTCAAGCGATTCGTTGTTGATTTTTTCAACTTTGAGAAGTGCAAAATAGCGCTCAGAATCTTTAGGCGGGCGTACCAAACCAGAAACAGTATCACCGGTTCGAAGATTGAATCGGCGGATTTGACTGGGGGAGACATAGATATCATCAGGTCCGGCGAGGTAGGAACTCATTGGAGAACGTAAAAAACCAAAGCCATCGTGCAGCGCCTCCATGACCCCTTCACCAGTAATGTTGCCACCATTGCGTGTCTCGGCTTTTAGAATTGCGAAAATCTGGTCCTGTTTTCGCATTCTCGCTGCGCCATTTATATTGGCCCTGCGGGCAATTTCGACTAACTCAGTCGGTGATTTAGTTTTCAGTTCAGTTAGGCTGATTCCCATAAATTGTGCCTCTGTTCAGGCTGTGATTGAAACGTAGCTTTCCAGCTTCGCTGAAGAAAAGAAAGATTGATTAAATTTGGCAGGAAATGGAAATGTTACACACACCTAGCTGGTGTGCAGAATGAATTTTATACTCTCCAGAGCAATAGACTAACAGTATTCGTCAATGAAAGCAGTCAGTTGGGATTTTGAAACTGCACCAACTTTGGTTGCTTCGACCACTCCACCCTTAAACAGCATCAACGTTGGAATTCCGCGTATGCCGTAATTGGTCGGTGTCTTCGGGTTTTCATCAATATTTAGTTTGGCGACGATCAGCTTGTCTTGATATTCATCGGACACCTCTTCCAAAATTGGCGCAATCATTTTACACGGACCGCACCATTCGGCCCAATAATCGACAATGACTGGAACAGCTGAATTCAGTACCTGATCCTCAAAGGTATCGTCAGAGACGTTAATGATCGATTCAGACATCTTTTCTTTTTTATTGACCGGTGAAACCCAGTGCCGTTACAAATACCAAATAACTTCGTTATTATGGGTCGTTAATTTTATTGGGAAATTAATCCGAATTAAGTGAATTACAGAGATGCCACTATCGTGACGGTACAGGGTATTCCCCAATCCTGTTTCGATGTGATTCATCAAATCTGTCAGCATCGCCTTCAAAGTCCCTTGAGAGCGAAGCGATTGCAGGGTTGAATATTTTAATTAATCTGGCACTTTTGGTGCCGATAGTTTTATTTTGTTTTTAGTGGAAAAAATTCCTGCAGTCAAAACTTCCAATATCGATGCAGGCTGTTTCTGTCACTATACACTCAGAAAAATTATTACGCAATAATATTTTATTCGATGACAAATGAGAAAAGAGATTTGCTCAAAATCCAAAATCAAGAACATTTTTTTTACAAAACACGTTGTTTTATGTTGCGACAATTGCAAGAAAACATCGTTTTTAGCACTCTCTTTTAGCTTTGACAACAATGCCAAGTCTGACTGCTACTGAAAAATCAGTTCAATTTAAAAGGCAGCACCTTAGATTTGGGTGAGCTTCGGCAGTATAAAATTGAAGGCGAAATTAGACAGTCTTGAAAAATCCGGCGAATGCCATTTTTTAGCTTTGAATAAGCAATCGTATTACTTTGCGCCATTACCTAAAGACGGCGACCCGCTGTCGATTCATTAAATATAGGTCCAAAAGATTGAAACTCAATCACCGCAGTTATGGAAATTTCCCAAAGAATTAAATATGTAATCGAGGCTGAAGCGGACGCGATTCGGTCAATCGAAATTACACCAGCATTCGAGGATGCTCTCGCAATGCTCATGTCCTGTAAAGGAAAAATTGTAACGACCGGAATGGGAAAGGCTGGACTGAGTGCCAGGAAATTTTCGGTGACACTGTGCTCAACTGGTACCCCAGCTGTTTATATTCATCCAGGCGAAGCAGCCCATGGAGATCTCGGTGTGATAGCCGAAACGGATTGCATTGTCGCATTTTCAACCAGTGGTAAGACACGGGAAGTGATCGAAACACTCAGTTTTGGTCAGCATCTCGGAGTCAGCGGAGTAATTGGGATTACCTCGCACGCTGACTCTGAACTGCGAGAGTATTGCGACATAATTCTGGAGATGGGAGTGATTGAAGAGCCTTGTCCACTGGGACTCACCCCATCAGCCAGTATTGCGGTTATGAATGCAATTTCTGATGCACTTACGCTTGCACTGATGGAGCAGAAAGGCATCACAAAACATCAATACGGATTGCGTCACCATGGCGGTTATCTCGGTCGAGTTGCCCGTCTCGACAACGAGTAGTACCGATTTACTTATTTAAGTTCTGCAACAAACACCAAATTGTATGAGGTGTAGCCGGCGGTCTGATCACCATAAATTCGCTGCCATTGCTCAATAGATCAGACAGCGCGTTTCCGATTGCGCCGGGTGCACCGAGATTAGCGACCTCGCCGACACCTTTTACTCCCAGCCTATTTGTCGTGCAGAGCGTCGGGACTTTGTCTAGTGTGATGTCTGGCAAATCCTGAGCACGCGGTATCTGGTAATCCATCAAGGAACCGCTCAGAATCTGTCCAGTTTGGTCTTCATCGAATTGAATGCTTTCCATCAGAGATGTACCAATAGCCTGAGCCCAGGAACCCTGAAGCTGACCATCGGTCTGATGTGGGAACAGTACTCGTCCGATATCGTCTACACCAACCAGTTGAATGATTCGAATGACACCCGTTTCCGGGTCGCATTCAAGTTCAACCACGTAGGCGCCACAAGGGTGTGTTGTATTTTTTCCTTCAAATTTTGCATCGCCAACGCAAGCTGACTGGTCGTCAGGATTCAACTCGATCATTGCTGCAAGATCTTGCAGACTCAACCGTCGGTCTGTGCCGGGAATGTAATACCCGCCTTCTGAAAAAGCGAGGTCATCAGCATTTACTTCAAGCAGTCTGGAAACGGTGTTTCGAGTATTTTGAAGCATAAGACGAGCGGCTCGAACCACGGTGGTGCCTGCGATTGCTGTCAGTGAAGAGCCACCCGTACCGCTGCCAACCTCGAATTGAGCTGTATCTCCCTGGACGACTTTGACCTTGGATGGGTCAATTTCCAGCACATCAGCTACCAGCCCGGCTAGTGTCGTGGCATGGCCTTGGCCGCCTGACTGAGTTCCAGTAAATACATGAATCATTCCTTCAGCAGCCAGTTTGACTCGACATGCCTCTGAAACTGAGCCGCCTGTTGAGTGCATATACATACCGAGTCCTATGCCACGCAAGTGTCCAGCGTGAGCTGCACTCTTGCGGCGGTTTGGAAAACTGTTCCATCTAGACAATTCGACTGCGCGGTCTAACAGCGCTTCAAAATTACCGCTGTCGATCGTTTGCCCATTCAGCATGTCATAAGGAAGATCTTCTGGTTGAACAAAGTTCCGTCTACGAAGTTCCAAGCGGTCAATCTTGAGTTCAAATGCTGCTTTATCCAGCAGCAGCTCCAACGTACAAACCGTTTCCGGTTTGCCAGCACCGCGATAAGCATCAGTTGGTGTTGCATTGGTAAACGCACCTCGGTTTCGAAAATGAAGCTGCGGAATCTTGTATGTATGTCCAACGACGGTGTAGGCATATTGGGAGGCAATCGAAGGTCCGACATAACTCAAATATGCCCCCAAATCTGAAATCATGTCACACTGGTAAGCCGTTATTCGTCCATCATTATTGAAACCAATTCGCGCGTAATCCACCCGTGCCCGGCCATGACAATCCGATAAGAAAGACTCCGTTCGGGTCGCAGTCCATCTGACGGCTTGTTTAAGTTTCCGCGCGGCATACAAAACGAGTGCATACTCGGGATATGGGAAAATCTTCATACCAAAACTGCCGCCGACATCTTTGGTGACGACACGCAATTCTTCCGGCGATATATGCAAGATGTCTTCACAGAGTACCCGATGAATCATGTGTACTCCCTGTGTTTGCACATTGAAGATCCATTGACCGGTTTGAGCATCAAAATGGGCAGCGGCAGATCGCGGTTCGATCGGGGTAATCGCCATTCTCGGGTGATGTACTTTGATTGAGACCACATGATCTGACTCGGCAAACAACTCTTCGACCTGCTCTCCGTCACCACGAACAAAGTCATAGCAGAGATTGTTCTTTGCCTCATCCCAGATTTGTGCAGCTCCTGTCAACGCTATTTCGACGTTGCTGTTAGATGGCAACTCTTCAAAATCAATCTCGATGCATTCTGCCGCATCAAGAGCGTTCGCCAAAGTGTCGGCAACAACAAAGGCGACTGGTTCACCGACATGACGCACCCGGTCAGTCGCGAGGACGGGTCTCGGTGGTTTAATTGGGGGAGCGCCGTCAGGTCCTGTAAATGACGAAGCACAGGGCAAACCACCAACGCCGTCAGCTAACAGATCTGCTGCAGTGAATATTTTGTTAACGCCGGGGGACTGAAGTGCGTCTTCGATGTCAATATGACTGATGACCGCGTGCGGGTAAGGTGAGCGTACAACATAGCCGATGAGAAATTCATCATGTGGCAAGTCATCAGCGAATTGTCCGTTACCACTAACCAGGCGCTCATCTTCCTGTCGCGGTGAGTAGCTTAGCGGTTTCAATTGAGGCGTTTGATCCAACGGAGATCCTGAGACTTACTGACGATTTGAAAACTGAAATATACAGCAAGAAAGGCACGCTGTTGGAAGGTGACTGGTAAACGACAACATGAAAATCACTAGATTCAATCAGGATTTCCGAATACGAATATCAGATTAAGTGATTACCGCATTTTGATGCGGTGATATATATTTAGTTCTGTCCGGCGCCTGCCAAATAGCTGGAATTATCAATTAGCGCGTAATTTTCCAATGGTCCAATTCAACGAATCTCAAAAATGGTCAGCTTCGGAAGTTCAGTCACTGTTTGAATTGCCGTTCAGTGAACTGCTGTACCAGGCGCAAACTGTTCATCGGCAGCATTTTTCTCCGAATGAGGTCCAGAAAAGCCGGCTGGTTAACATTAAAACCGGCGGTTGTCCAGAGGACTGCAAGTACTGCAGCCAGTCAATTCGATATGCAACGGAAGTTCAACCGAGCAAACTGATGTCGGTTGAAGAGGTGATTGCGGATGCTAGGTCGGCTAAGGCTGATGGTGCCAGTCGATATTGCATGGGTGCAGCCTGGCGCGGTCCGAAAGCCAGACACATGGACCAACTGTGTGAAATGATCAGCGAAGTGAAAGCCTTGGGGATGGAGACTTGCATGACTCTGGGACTGCTTGAACGTGATCAGGCGATGCAGTTAAAGCAGGCGGGATTGGATTACTAC
>JAJDXD010000065.1 GCA_022823405.1 Gammaproteobacteria bacterium | reverse complement strand
AATTTCTCAGATAATCGATACCACACTGTTCGATAAAAAGCCTTTATATCAATTATTTACGGATTACGGATACAAAGAGCAACCGATTGAAGGACCTAAACAGTTGAATTTGTTCGATTATTAAGCGGGACACTAGTGATGCTGAATACTTATTCTGTCTGGCTTACCTTTCGGTACTTTTCCAATTTTTCATGAATCTGATCGGTAGTAAATCCGCGGTTTTTCAGAAAGTTTGCTCGTTTTGCCCATTCGTTAAAACTGTTTGCCGGACGATCTCCGTATTTACGCTCAATTACGCGCGTCAACTGCTGAGTCCAACTGTCATTCCACTCTGCCAGGCAGGTGGTTGCGAGATCATCAGCTACACCGCGCTGTGTGAGTTCATATTTGATTCGGACCGGACCGTAACCTTGCCGCACGCGAGCCTGAATTAACGCTTTGGAAAATCTTTCTTCAGAAATCACACCGCTAGTGCTTAACTGCTCAACAACCGATTCAGCATGCTCTCGCCGAGCGCCTTTGCTGATCAGTTTTTCCACCATTTCCTGCCGACAATACTCGCGTCGTGACAAAAACGCCACCGCTCTTGAGCGAACTTCACCGAGTTCTTTCATCTTCTGGGTTAAGCGACCGTCTCTGCCTCCACTGCTTTAGGCGCCACGCCAACCTCCTCGCGGATATTGGATTCAATTTCCTCTGCGATATCCAGATTCTCACTCAGAAAAATTCGTGCATTCTCGCGACCTTGACCAATGCGGGTATCTCCGAAGCTGTACCAAGCACCAGCCCGCTCAACCACTTTATGTTTTACACCCAGATCAATCAACTCGCCTTCGCGCGAGATTCCCTGCTTGAAAATCAGATCGAACTCGCACTGCTTGAATGGTGGAGCAACCTTATTCTTGACAACCTTGACTCGAGTTTGGCTACCGATCACATCCTCTCCCTTTGATATCTTGCCGAATCTACGAATATCAAGTCGAACTGAAGCATAGAACTTAAGTGCGTTTCCACCGGTCGTTACTTCAGGGCTACCATACATCTGCCCAATTTTCATTCGAATCTGATTGATAAATATGACCAGCGTCTTGGATTTATTAATGCTGCCGGTTAGCTTTCTGAGTGCCTGGGACATTAACCTTGCGTGCAAACCCATGTAGGAATCACCCATCTCTCCATCGATTTCCGCACGTGGTGTCAATGCTGCGACCGAATCAACAACAACCACATCGATTGCTGCGGAACGAACCAGTTGATCCGCAATTTCAAGTGCCTCTTCACCATTATTGGGTTGAGATACCAAAAGGTCATCTACATTCACACCCAATACCGCTGCATGGGAAGTGTTTAGTGCGTGTTCGGCATCGATAAAAGCTGCAGTCCCGCCCAGTTTTTGGGCTTGTGCAACCACCGACAGCGTTAGTGTTGTCTTGCCTGATGCTTCAGGTCCGTAAACTTCAACGACGCGCCCGCGTGGCAGACCGCCAACACCCAAGACCAGATCAAGTCCTAGCGACCCGGTTGGGATTACCGATACATCACCGTCAACATCTTCATCACCCAATCGCATGATTGAGCCTTGTCCAAACTGTCGTCGAATCTGTCCTAGAGTTGCTTCCAGTATTTTCTTCTTACTTTCATCCATTCCGTTTTTCCGTTCTCAGTTTTGCTCAGTTCATTTACGTGACAGTCGACAGATTCGAACCGAAATTTGTATTCAATCAGAACTTCTTGCGTTCTTTGAACGAGCCGATCAGTATCAAGATACTATTGACTGAAAAATCAATCAGACCAACTGCCGCTATTCAATTGATGTAAATTCAGCTGCCTTTTAAACCAATCCGAACGAGTAAATCATCCGCTGGTAAAAATCCGCCGATAACGCTGCCATCGTCAAGCACCAGCGTGGGGGTGCCCCTTACGCCTCCATCAACTCCAGCCTGGAAGTGATCCGCAACCGGATTCGCGCAAGACAACGCCGGCAGCACTTCACCTGCCTTTGATCGAGTCATCGCCTGCTGTGGATTGTCTGAACACCAAACCGTCACGATTTTGTCGTAACTTGACGACCCTATTCCTGCTCTTGGATAGGCCACATAACGAACTTCCAGTCCGGCGTCATTCAACGCCGGTACTTCCTGATGGAATCGCCTGCAGTAGGAGCAATCGATATCGGTAAACACGGTAACGTAGCGCTTTTTGTCAGTGGCAGCAAAAATTATCATATCTTCATATGACAGCTCACTTACGGCAGCACTGATGCCTCGATTGTTGATTTCCTCGTTCAGGCTCACGCCGCGAGCCAGATCAAATGCTTCACCAATCAGCAAAACAGAGTCTTTCAGCAAAGCGTGATAAATTGTCCCGCTTATATCAATGACAAAAACTCCATCTGTCGCCGATTCGACAACCGCTGCATCGGGCAACTCGCTACCAATTAGGGACTCAATGGCCACCTTAACTTCATCTCGACTGCCATCTGCGAACGCGATACTGTTTGCAGTTAGAGTTATCAGTATTGCCAGTGCGATCGTTGCGTACTTCATAACTTCATCCTATGAATTGTGTCATCCCAGCCCGATTGCATTGAACTTTCAGATCCAGGATAAATTTCAAATATTGACCTCAATCCGAATTTTCGACCTGACCGTCAGCCTGCTTCCATGCATCGAATCCACCATCAATGTGACAGACATTCGACAGACCCATGTTTTGTGCCGTCTGGGTCGCCAGTGCGGAACGCCAACCTGACTTGCAATAAAACACAAACTTGCAATCCTGATCAAATATTGACTTGAAATATGGGCTCTCAGGATCAATCCAGAATTCAAGCATACCTCTCGGCATATGGTAGGAACCGGGTACCTTTCCTTCCATTTTCAGTTCCCGGATATCTCTTAAATCCACGAATTGAGCCGTTTCGCCGGAGTGCAGTTCCTGCGCTTTATCAACGGAGATCGTCTCCACCTCTGCCATTGCCTTGTCAAGCAGTTCCTTGTATCCGATTTTCATTACAATTTGACCGTTTCAAGTGCTCAAAAGTTCAATTTTAATGCTTTCAGCGACCTTTCAGATTTTCATTTTTCGATTTCACAGCACTGGAATAATCAGGGCGTCAATATTCCGATATAAATCATGCTGTGAATGACGATATTGGTCAGTACACCAGCCAGCAAATCGTCCACCATAATACCGGTGCCACCGGCAATTCGACGTTCAAACCAGGAAATAGGCCAGGGCTTGACGATGTCAGCAAGCCTGAACAAGATGAATGCCGCCACAACGGTCGTCAGGGTTGCCGGTAAAAAGGCCATGGCCACGCAATAACCGACCACTTCATCCCAAACAACTGCTCCAGGATCCTGCTCTCCCAGCCAATCTGCCGCCATCTGACACACCATGCATCCCAGAACAAACAAAACTACCAATATGACAACCTGAAGAACGGTCGACATCTGGCTGATCATAATGGCTAACGGAATGCCAAGCAGCGTACCTGCGGTCCCAGGAGCTTTAGGAACAAAGCCCGTTCCAAATCCGAACGCGATCCAAAGCGCTGGTTTAAATCCGATTGGACGTCGCTTCAAGGTTGTCACTTTTGGGAAAGTGGGATTCAGAAATGAGAATATCCGGAAGACTGAATCTGGTAGAGTTCGCCATTTGACTGTCTGATTTCAATGCCTTCACCTTCAACAACAGTGCCAATTCGACTCATTGGGACAGCCGCCTCCTCAATTGCAGAATCCGGCAGGTCCTGATTGATAGTAAAACATAACTCGTAATCATCACCATGTGCCAGGGCATAATCCCAACCCACGTCAGCAAGGAGATTCTGATAAACAGGTGAAAGCGGAATTTTCTCAAGATCAATTGAAGCGCCTGCACCACTGGCAACAAGAATGTGAGAAAGATCTGCAATTAATCCGTCCGACAAATCAATGGATGATGTGGCATAACGAGCGATAACCCGACCCGCGTTCACTCGCGGCTGGGGGAGTTCCAGTTTTCGCTGAAGATATTCAGTATCCTTGCGATTGAGTGAGTTGCCAAGGCGAGAAGAAATCAACCCAAGTGCAGCATCACCTAATGTTCCGGTCACATGGATTGCATCTCCGGGACAAGCGCCTGAACGCAACGGACACTGGCCGACCGTTGCAATGCCAAAAGCTGTAATTCCGATTGACAGGGGGCCACGAACCGTATCGCCGCCAATCAAACCAATGTTAAATTGAGCCGCCAAATCAAAGAACCCGCGACTAAATTCAGCAAGCCAAGTCGGATCATATCCCGGCAGAGACAGATTCAGCATTGCATATTTCGGTTTCGCACCTTTCGAAGCCAGGTCACTTAAGGAAACAGCCAAAGACTTGTACCCGATCTGTCGAGCTTTCGTAGATGCTGGAAAATGAACGTTCTCATGCAGTGTATCGGTTGTAACCAAAAGTTGCTGGTCTGCGGGAATATCAACGATTGCACAATCATCTCCAATTCCCGTAAGCACGCTATCATCATAACTTTGTCGGTCCGCAAAATAACGCTGAATCAACTCGAATTCTCGACTGTGTGACTGCGATCCCCGCTTGATCAGTTTACTGAGACGAACATGTTCACTGAATGCTAACTTGTCAAGTGTTCCATTAATGAATTTGTAACTATCAGGATTGCCAAATTCCCGAGAAAGTTCAATGCATTCATTCGTAATCACTTTCAGCGGCACATCGTATTCGCAAGTCATCTCATAGACACCGAGACGTAAAATCGCGCGTACCACCGGATCTATCGTGTCAATTTGCCAGTGAACCACCTTCGAAATTATTTCATCCAGCTGTGATATCTTGGGTGGAATTGATTTAAGAAGATTTTGAAAATAAACTAGATCGCCCTTTAGCAATACATTCGAATCAATCAGAATCTGATCATCGACTTGATTGACGGACTGGTTCTGGACATCCCAGGAATACAGGAATTGAACGGCACCCAGCCTTGCGTAGTGCCTTGCTGAAACAGTCATTGGATTGGGGCTTTTAGCCTTGACGAATTTCGGCTACAGCGTAGAGGGAACGCAATGTACCAATTGCTGCCTCGCGTCCCTTATTTTTCTTCATGTCATCAATATCTGAACGTTGCTGGGCCTGAGCATAGGTTTCGACCGTTAACACGCCAAAGCCTACGGGAATGGTGAAGTCCATACTGACGGACATCAATGCCGCGGAACACTCCTTGCACAGAAAATCGAAATGCGAGGTTTCACCGCGAATAACACAACCGAGCGCGATGAGTGCCTGATAGCGACCGGTCTGAGCCATCACTCGGCTAACCAATGGAATCTCCCAAGCTCCAGCAACTCGCGCAATTTCAAAGCCAACTTGCGGATAGTTGTTCAATACGCTCTCAACCCCCAACAGCAAATTTTGTGCGATATCCTTATAGTAGTCGCTGAGAACCAAACCTACATTGATGTTGGTATTGAACGGCTTGAGATCGAAAAATTGCTCTGTCTGCACCTTTAATCCTCTGGCGGAAGATACTCTTCGACCGTCAGCCCGAATCCAGATAGACCATGCATTTTGAGTGGGTGACCCAGTACTTTGAGTTTGCCAAAGCCAAGATCAGCCGCAATCTGGCTGCCTATTCCAACGATCCGTACATCGTGACTGCCGCCTTCGTCTCCAGACTGACCTTCTGCATCATTGACACTCTCTGGCAATCCGCTGAATTCTCGCTGATAATTGAGAATTACCACAGCTCCAGATTCCTCACGCATGATTCTCTGAAGTGCTCTTCGCACCGAATACGAATGACCTCCTGGTGTAAACGCGTCAAGCACTTCTGACAGTCCGGTAAATACGTGCACCCGCAGTATGGTTGGAACATCAGCCTCAATCTCTCCTTTCACCAACGCCAGGTGCGTACTGTTTCTCACTTCATCCCTATATGTAACCGCACGAACTTCACCATAGTCGGTATGCAATCGTCTTTCGGTTTCACGCTTCACTGTTGATTCTGTCGCCAACCGATAGCGGATCAAATCAGCAATCGTGCCAATTTTCAAATTGTGATTTTTGCTAAACTCAATCAAATCCCTTAATCTGGCCATCGTCCCGTCAGGATTTAAAATTTCGCACAGAACACTCGCCGGTTCGAATCCGCAGAGTCTCGCCAAATCACCACCCGCTTCAGTGTGGCCAGCCCGAATCAAAACTCCACCCGGTTCCGCTATCACTGGGAAAATATGTCCCGGTGTGACCAGGTCCGTTGGCAGTGCCTCGGGATGAACAGCAGCCTGAATGGTTGTCGCTCGATCAGCTGCTGAAATTCCAGTGGATACGTTTTTCGCTGCCTCAATTGAAATGGTAAACGCAGTCGAATACGGAGAGGTATTTTCTCTGACCATCAGTGGTAAGCGAAGCTTCTTGCATCGCTCATCGGTCATCGACAGACAAATCAGGCCCCGTCCATGCGTTGCCATGAAGTTAATATGATCTGGGGTGACACATTCTGCCGCCAACAGCAGATCACCTTCATTTTCCCGCGATTCATCGTCTACCAGTATGACCATCCTGCCGGCTGCAAAATCTTGCAGAATCGACTCTATCGGGCTGATACCTGACGTTAAATTGCCTGTCAAGGGTGTTGGATTTGGTGAAGTAGGCATCCGGTAAATCGTAAAGAATAGATCACTTTCAATTCATTCAAACTCTATATTTTAGTTTGTTCTCCGGTCCCCGTATCACTGTCGTCAAGCGCCAATGGAAATGAGAATTTAAAGAACGGCAGGCACTACGAAAAAAATTCTTACCAAAACCGTCAATTCCTGTCTGTCAACCAACGACGGCTAAATCGAATTTGACGCCAAAGAATTTACTGGTTTTCTTTATCGCAGAGTGCCCGCTCCAGACCGTAGTACTCCATCAACCGGTTCACGTAGCGAGCAACATTGTCAACTTCAATGTGCACCGATTCATTCACCCTAAGTGACCCCAGAGTTGTAACTGACAAAGTGTGCGGAATAACATTGACATCAAATTGGGTCAATGATTCCCGGTCAACAACGGAGTTGACAGTCATGCTGATCCCATCGATAGTCACCGATCCTTTCTGAACCATAAATTTACCGAGTGCTTCGCCGGAAACTTCAAATACGATTCTATGGGAATCGCCGTCGGGCGTGATGCTAACGCATTTTGCTGTGCCATCGATATGCCCGGAAACGAGATGTCCTCCCAGCGGGCTGTTCAACGTCAATGGACGTTCAATGTTGACTTGTGTTCCGACTGAATATTGCCCAAAATTGGTTCGGGCGATCGTTTCGTTTGATACTTGTACATCAACTGATTGTTCCTGAATCCCAGTCACCGTCAAACAAACTCCACTGATTGAGATGCTGTCTCCCAGCTTCAGGCTTGCCGGCTCGACCGGTCCCAATACAAGGCTGAATTCCATACCTGCATCCGAACGGTTAACGCGAACAATGCTACCGACTGATTCAACAATTCCTGTAAACATAACGAATAGCTAAATTACTAGAATTACCAGCACTATCTGTGCATCTACCGAATGAATTATGAATTCTGAGTTTTAATGATTTTTTCGAATTCGCCAAGGCACCAATCTACGTCTGATAGTTCTCTCATTCTTTTGATAACGCAACTGCTTCGGCAATACTATCACAACTTGGTGGTAGATTAATGAAGCATAAATTGAATTCGAATATCGTTACCGACCAAACGAACATTTGCGATTTCTCCGCGATAACGGTCGACAAGACGCTTGATTACCGGCGTGACAACCATAGCTTTTGCTGAATCTCCAAGAATGGCAGGTGCCAGGTAAATGACCATCTCATCAACCAATTCGGCATGTAGGAGCTCACCGACTAGCGTAGGACCGGCCTCGACCAGCACGTCATTCATTTCCAGTTCTGAGAGGTAGTCAAATAATTTTCGGCAGTCGACGCGCCCATCGGCAGACTCAAATGAAACAATTCTTGTTTGGCCTTCAGACTTTTGAAGCGACTCCGATTCGACTTTTTTTCCAGTTGCAAAAAGTATGTCACCTTCGACTGTAAACAGCGCGGCAGTTTCAGGAGTTCGCAAATGACTGTCAACAATAACACGCAGAGGCTGTCGTAGAATTCCATCCACCCGGCAATTCAATCGAGGGTCATCGGCCAACACGGTTCCCACACCCGTCAGGACTGCAGAAGCCTGCGCTCGTAGCAGCTGAACATCAGATCGTGCCGCCTCCCCCGTAATCCACTGGCTTTCTCCCTTGGCGGTCGCAACACGACCATCCAAAGTGGCTGCAATTTTTGCAGTGACCCAGGGTCTGCCTCGTTCATATCTTGAGAAAAAACCACGATTAATCGCACGGGCATCGGCGGCGAGCAATCCAACCTCGGTTTGAATTCCAGCTTCACGCAGCTGTTTAATCCCCAACCCACCATTGACAGGGTTGGGGTCGGGACTGGCAATGACAACTCGACTGATTCCAGAGCTCAATATTCGTGTTGAGCAAGGTGGTGTTCGACCATGTGTTGCACATGGTTCCAACGTAACGTACATTGTGCCGCCCCTAAAGTCACGCTCTGCTTTGAGTGCCGCGACTTCTGCATGATCGGTGCCAGCCTCCTGGTGTAATCCCTCCGCAACTACCTGGCCATCAGCCACAATGACACAACCCACTCGAGGGTTTGGATGCGGTGCGGACAAAGGCTGCCTGGCGAGCTCAATAGCCTGCCTCATATATGTGTCTTCAGAACGATCCGCCATTTAAAATCACCTGTTCCAGGTGTTTTCATCATTAATTCGCCGCGACCGAAGATTGATCACTGACGGCCGAACCATTAGATTATTCTTCAGCAGACCAATCTACGCCGACTGGTCCTCCAACGCCATATCTTCACGTGATATTCTCAGTACCAATACAACAGGACTTGCAACGAATATTGAAGAGTAGGTACCAACGAGCACACCGATCAGCAGGGCAAATGCAAAACCCCAAATGACCTCTCCACCAAACAGCAACAATGTTAACACGACCAGCAGCGTTGTAGTTGAAGTCAGAATTGTCCGTCGAAGCGTCTGATTAAGCGACCGGTTCATGATTTCAATCGCAGTGCCACTGCGGCTCTTTCTGAAATTTTCCCGGCTTCGGTCAAACACCACGATGGTGTCGTTAAGCGAATATCCAATGACGGCCAATATAGCTGCCAAAACAGCGAGCGAAAAATCAACCTGAAAAATTGAGAAGATTCCAACCGTAATCACAACATCGTGAACGAGTGCTGCAACTGCACCGATTGCAAAGCGCCACTCAAACCGCCAGGCGACATAAACCAAAATGCCAATCAGTGCATAAAGCATTGCCAGACCGCCTTGGTCAGCTAACTCCTGTCCAACTTTCGGTCCAACAAACTCAACCCGACGCATCTGTACAAAACAGTCACTGACAGAACCGTCATTCCTGGTACACGATTGCAATCCGCCTGCTAGAGATTCAACCAGCACTTCACCATAAGGCTTTCTGAGTGTTTCGATAATTTTTGTGCTTTGCTCAGCAGCGGATCCAGACTCCGGACCTGAAGGTAGCCTAATCAAAACATCGCGATTGGTGCCAAAGTACTGAACTGTTGTATCCTCAATTCCTGTGGCTGCAAGCTCTTCGCGCACATCGTCAACGCTAACCTGTTCCCCATAGCGAATTTCAACCAGCGTGCCACCCGTAAAATCGAGCCCGAAATTGATTCCCCGTACCAAAATGGCAGCAAGACAAACAACAACCAACACACCGGAAACGATGCCCGCGACACGACGATGTCCTAGGAAGTCGATAGTCAAATCTTTCTTTAAAAATTCCATGTTCGGTTTTCCTAGATGGCCAATGCCGAAATTCGGCGCCGACGGCCATAAATCAGGTTAATAACGGTTCGCGTGCCAAGTATCGCAGTAAACATTGAGGTAACAATGCCAATGCTCAGTGTCACTGCAAAGCCCTTGATTGGGCCGGTACCGAAGTTGAACAGAACAATCGCGGCGATTAGCGTTGTGATGTTCGCATCGACGATCGTCGAGAACGCACGTTCATAGCCCACACGAATACTATTCTGCGGCGAATTCCTGTTCCGTAGTTCCTCTCGAATTCTTTCGAAAATCAATACATTGGCATCCACAGCGATACCAACCGTCAAGACAATGCCGGCTACTCCTGGTAAAGTCAAAGTTGCCTGAATTGCAGACAGAACTGCAACAATCAGCACTAGGTTAAGTGCCAAAGCCAGATTTGCGACCAGTCCAAAAATTCGGTAGTAGATGATCATGAATACCAAAACCAGCAAGAATCCGACAATCACGGATTGCAAGCCCTGAAGAATGTTCTGCTGTCCTAGACTTGGACCGACTGTCCGTTCTTCAATAATATCGACCGGCGCCGCCAATGCACCTGCGCGAAGTAGCAACGACAGATCGCGGGCTTCAGTTACACTATCAAGCCCCTCAATCTGAAAGCGTCGACCTAATTGGTCGCGAATGACCGGCGCGGTAATGACTTCTTCCACCAGTTCCTTTACCCGTACTGGATTTCCCTGATCGTCAAAAACAATACGACCAGCATCATCGCGCTTGGGTTCTGAACGCGTCTCGATGTACGTTACCGCCATGCGTCTGCCAATGTTCTCGCCAGTAACTTTCTGATTGATCGATGCACCGCGAGAGTCCAGTGTGATACTGACTATTGGACCACCCGTCTGTGTATCCAGACTGGCGGCGGCATCAACGATATTGTCACCGGAATAAATCACTGGTTTTTTGAGCAGTATCTGGGAGCCATCGCGCATTTGATAAAGGGCCGAACCTGGCGGCACTGAACCCTGTAATGCTGCGGTCAGATCGTGCTCTTCATCGACCAGTCGAATTTCAAGCGTCGCTGTACGGCCTAGTATGCGTTTCGCCCTTGCAGTATCCTGCACACCTGGCAGCTGAATGACAATGCGACTATCACCCTGTCTTTGTACCACCGGCTCCGCGACACCGAGTTCGTCAATTCGGTTGCGAAGCGCCACAATATTCTGCTCAATGGCAAACCCCTTCAACTCATCGATTTCGTCTTCACTCATATTGGCGGCAAGATAGAGTTCACCTTCACGTTCAAACTCCTGCAATTCCAGTTCGGGCAACTCCTCTTCGACTACATCGATCCCGGCGCTCCTTAGCTCTTCATCCCGAAACTTGACTTCGATTCCGCTGCCTGCTTCCATGCGACGGGCTGAAGAGTATCGAACGTTGTTTTCCCGAAGCGTTCGACGAATCGACTCCACGTATCGGTCCTCCGCCCGATTAATAGCGCTATCCAGATCAACTTCCATCAGGAAGTGGACACCACCTCTCAGGTCTAGTCCGAGATACATGGGATGAAGCCCGAGTGAACTCATCCATGCAGGTGCCGACGACACCAGGGTTAGCGCGACGGTGTACCGATTGCCCAGTGCGTCCTGCAGAGCATTACGTGCCTGAAGCTGCTGCTCCGCACTTTCAAACCGAACGCGAACACCGCCATCGTCTGAAATCAGGCCAAGTGGAACTATCTCTTCTTGTTGCAGGGCAGTTTCAACCCGCGCGAGTAACGTCGAGTCAAATCCGGTAGTTCTGGCCGCCCTGATTTGAATCCCAGGGTCATCGCCAAATATATTTGGTAGCGCATAGAAGAATCCCGGAATCAGGACTGCCGCGATCAGCAGATAGCGCCACCAAGTGTTTTGATTCATTTAATTTAGATGGGGATGAGGCTTAATCTTCGCCGTCTTGTTCAATTTTCGGTGCTGATTTCTTTTTGCGTTTGCCCTTGCTGGCCTTTCGATCTGCCCAAGCGCGAAATTCACTGATGGTGTCTGCAGGAAGTAACTGCGTTACTGCATCACGCTGCAGGAAAACCAATGCACCCGGGTGTGTTTCGATTCCGACATAGTTGACAACATGTCCGCCTGTCTCTTTCTCTTCCTCACTCTGCAAAACAGTGATTGTTCCGACTAAACCACCACTGGTCACGACCTCATCGCCAACTTTCAGTGATTGAACGAGTTGTTTATGCTTCTTTGCCCGTTTTTGCTGCGGGCGAATCAATAGAAAATAGAACAGGACAAAAATCAGAATTAGCGGAACAAGGCTCAAAAATCCGCCTCCTTCACCGCCTGATTGCGCAAGCGCGTCAGATATGAAAAAACTCATTTAGGTTCACCCAGTACAAATTCGGATACAAGCGGTGAATTTTAACATTTCAAAGCCTAGTTCACAACTCAAAATCTGAAATCACCGGCTTTTCGGGTCAAAGCGTTAATTTTTACGAGTACGGCTCTCACATTATGGCAGTGGGACATCGTAGGCTTTACAAAGTTCATCAAATGTTTGATTTTCGATGGAAATGCGAATTTGCTTCATCAGATCAAGGTAGAACTCAATGTTATGCAGCGTCGCAAGGCGCGCATAAAGTGGCTCATTAATCTGGTACAGATGGCGCAGGTAAGCACGAGAAAAATTCTTGCAACATGGACAATTGCAATGCTCATCAAGGGGGCGAGTATCTTTTCGATATTTCGCATTGCGAATTTTTATCGCACCAGTCGAAGTGAACAACCACCCATTTCTCGCGTTTCTCGTCGGCAGCACGCAGTCAAACATATCTATACCGCAAGCGACACCATGGACGATATCTTGCGGAGTACCAACACCCATCAAATAGCGAGGCGTCGCATCTGGCATTCTTGGTGCGATGAATCGAAGGATTGTATTCATCTCGTCTTTCGGTTCACCGACTGATAGCCCGCCGATGGCATAACCGTCAAATCCAATTTGCGTCAATCCGTCGAGCGACACTTTGCGCAAATCTTCATACATGCCGCCTTGAATGATTCCAAACAACGCATTTTGGGAACCTTCGAAGGCTTTTTTTGAACGTTCCGCCCAATTGATGGATCGCAGCATGGACGCCTCTGTCTCATCTTTAGTCGCAGGGTATGGTGTGCAATCATCGAAAACCATAGCGATATCAGAGTCAAGCACGCGTTGCACCTGTATTGATTCTTCTGGACCAAGAAAGATCTTAGCTCCATCAACGGGGGAACGAAACGTTACTCCCCGATCTTCAATTTTTCTTAGTTTTGCTAGACTGAACACTTGAAATCCACCAGAGTCCGTCAATATTGAACGGTTCCAGCCGATGAATTTATGTAGCCCACCGTGCTCTTCAATGACATCCAGTCCCGGTCTTAGCATCAGATGAAATGTATTGCCCAAAATTATTCTTGTGTCCAATCGTTCCAGATCGCGCGGTTCCATGGTCTTGACTGCACCAACCGTACCCACTGGCATAAATGCGGGAGTCTCAAGACAACTGTGACGCAGCCTGACCTGCCCCCGACGAGCATTACCTTGACTTGTCAATAGAAGAAATTGCACCATGCGTAAACTTTAAAATTGAAGAAAGATGCCAAAATATTATCTACCAGTCGATGGTGAGCCTCAATCTAGCAGCGGAGAAAGAATATGCGTGCTCTGAAGACAACAAAAATCGGATTGATTGGACTCGGTCTGATGGGTAAACCGATGGCACGCAACCTTAGGAAGTCGGGAGCAAATTTAATCGTTTTCAATCGCAGTCTTCCAGCACTGAGGGAACTGGAATCTGAAGGGTTCGCAACTGCTCACTCTCCAATGGACGTTGCAGCAAAGGTGGACATGGTCATATGCATGGTATCAGACACGCCAGCTGTCGAATCTGTTTTATTGGGTGATTCAGGTGTCGTTCACGGTATTCGTGAAGGTTCGATCGTGATTGACATGGGCACCACTGAAGTTCAGGCAACCCGGGGGTTCGCCGAGATATTCCATCAAAAATCCGTTGGATATGTCGACGCGCCTGTATCCGGTGGAGAAATTGGTGCGATTGATGGCACCCTATCAATCATGGTTGGTGCGTCCGAGTCGGACATGGAGCGTGTAAAGCCGGTTCTGAATGCACTCGGAAAGCAGGTTACTCATATTGGAGAAATCGGCTGCGGCCAAATTGCAAAAGCGGCCAATCAAATCATTGTTGGCTTAACCATCGGTGCGGTATCTGAAGCGTTTGCGTTAGCGCAACATGGGGGAGCGAACCTGGACCAGGTTTGGGCAGCGCTGAGCGGAGGTTTTGCCGGCTCAAAAATTCTGGAGGTTCATGGTCGACGAATGATTGAAGACAATTTTCGACCTGGTGGTACTGCAACAACTCAGAAAAAAGACTTGAATCAAGCACTCGATTTCGCATCAGCAATCGGCATAGAACTACCGTCTACCCAGCTCTGCCATGATCTCTATGACAAACTCGTTCAGCGTGGCGAGGGCAGGCTCGACCACAGTGCCTTGTTCAGGCTGTATTCGAAGTGATCAGGTAACGGGGTTAGTAGCTGGGGAGGCGACCCGAGAGCGTTTTACCCAAATCACCATCATCGCCACCAGTATGAGCGGTACAGTTGCGCCAGCATTCAAAATATACCAGCCCCAGATATGGTGCAAGACCCCTGACAGGACTGCTGTGCATGTCACCATGGAAAAGACGCAAAGATCATTGACACCCTGGACAACTGCCTTTTCACTATCCCGATACGTTTTTGTCAAAAGTGTTGTACCGCCAAGGAACGTGAAGTTCCAACCAAGTCCAAGTAGAATCAATGCGAGGCAGAAAGCGAGAAAACTGTCGTCCAAAACAAATGCAACCAGAATGGAAAGAAAGAGCAAAACTACACCAGCGCCGATAATACTTAAGTCTCCGAATTTCCGAACCAGGTGACCGGTGAAAAAAGACGGTGCAAACATGGAAAAAATATGCCACTGAATGACCAGAGCTGTGAGTCCGAAACTCATGTCGCGAACATTCATCGCTAAAGGAGTCGAAGTCATCAGTAAGTTCATCACTCCGTAACCGACCGTTGCACTGACTACTGCAAGCAGAAATTCTGGCTGTTTTGCAACCTCTCGAAGCGGTCGTTTTTCTTCAATTACATTTGACTTTTTAACTTCTGGCACTTTGAGAAAAGATACCAGAATGAGTGAAATTGAGTAAACCACCACAAGTGTGTAGTAAGAACCGGCAAAAGTTGCATCAATGAGCGAATTTTTTGTCAACGCAACCAGATTCGGACCAATAAATGCGGCAACAACACTGCCCGCTAATACATAGGAAATTGCACGACTACGATAACTCTCTGTTGAAACATCAGCCGCTGCGAATCGGTAGAATCCACCAAACGCATTTCCGACTCCGATCAATGCGATACCGAAGCAGAACAACACGAAACTTTGTTGGGTAACGGCAAAACCGGACAAACATGCGCCAGAAATGGAAAACACCAGACCAAGCTGAAACCCATTTCTGCGACCGATATACTTCATTAAGATAGATGCAGGCAATGCAAATCCCATTCCAAAAAGGAATACCGCTCCAACCGGGAGAGTCGCATACATGGGGTCGGGTGCCAGTGCGAACCCAACTAATGCAGCCGATGCGATCAATACCGCATTGGCGGTAAAGAGGCAAGCCTGACACAGGGAAAGTATCAGTACATTCAATCGCATATTGGGCAGGGTCCCAAGTTTATCGCTCATGCTATTGTTCGACCTCCATCGACGTAAATTGCCTGACCTGTAATAAAACTGCCAC
Source organism: Gammaproteobacteria bacterium (assembly GCA_022823405.1). GTDB lineage: Bacteria > Pseudomonadota > Gammaproteobacteria > Arenicellales > JAJDZL01 > JAJDZL01. Next base: position 19,354 of record JAJDXD010000065.1, on the reverse strand, counting down.
CTGGTGAAAGAAGTAAGATCACCGCACCCAAGATATCTTCAGGTTCCAGCAATCGATTCATTCTAATTTTTGATTTTGCGTATTCTAAGTTGTTGCCCTGTGCGAGAAAAGATCGGGTAAGATTGGTTTCGCACAAGGCGGGACTGATTGCATTCGCTGTAATCGAATACTGCGCCCATTCGACTGCCATCACCCGAGTCATGTGAGTCAGTGCGGACTTGCTGGCCGCATAGGCAGCGTAACCGGGATTCGCAACCGAATCTGAAACCGATGCAATATTGATAATTCTCCCGTATCGGTTCGGAATCATATGTTTTGCCGCATGTTGACACATTGATAGTGCCGCAGTTACGTTGGTTTCAAGAATATGCGAAAACACCTCTACTGGCATTTCTGTTGCCTGGATGACTGCAAAATCGCCGACGCAATTGACAAATCCATCAATTCGACCCCAGCGAGCGACACAGGAATCGAACACTGACTCACAGTCGCTTTCTTTGGTTGCATCAAAAACTTGACTGTGAGCAGACGGCAGATTACAGGTTAGTGCTTCAAGTGCTTCCGCGTTCTTGTCAAACAGTGAAAGAAGGCACCCTCTGGAAGCCAGTTCAGCGGCGATAACGGATCCCAGGCCACCTGCGGCACCAGCCACGGCTACGACGCAATTTTGGATGTCAAAAAGTGAACGCAACGCTATACGGAGTTTAACTCAAATCAAGGATTATCTCTGGAGTAATGAGTGGCTTGAGTGGGTGATTTTGCTCTTTAGAAGAACAAAATATCACCGGACATTACATGTTGCGACGATATTTGCCGCCAACTTCAAACAAAGTCGATGTGATTTGACCGACTGAGCAATAACGCACCGTCGACATCAGTTCAGCGAATACGTTACGTCCCTCAAGTACCGCTGATTTCAACTCCTCTAGTGCTGCCGGCGACTGTTCGCGATGACGGGTATGAAACTCACGCAATCTCTCCAACTGAGATATTTTTTCGGCTTCGGTTGATCTGGCAAGTTCGATCGTCGCATCCTGTGAAGCATCTGGGTTCAAAAAGGTGTTTACCCCCACAATTGGCAGGGTTCCATCATGCTTGAGTCGCTCATAGTAGAGCGACTGGTCCTGGATGCGACCTCGCTGATAACCTGTTTCCATTGCACCAAGAACACCACCTCGTCTGGATATGGCATCAAACTCGCAGAGTACCGCCTCTTCAACAAGATCGGTTAATTCTTCAAGAATAAAACTTCCCTGATTCGGGTTATCGTTGCGAGCGAGGCCCCATTCCTTGTTGATAATGAGTTGAATGGCCACTGCGCGACGCACAGACTCCTCGGTCGGTGTTGTGATCGCCTCATCGTAAGCATTGGTATGCAGGCTGTTGCAGTTGTCATATACGGCAATCAAAGCCTGCAAGGTGGTACGAATGTCATTGAAATCAATTTCCTGCGCATGCAGCGAACGTCCCGAAGTTTGAATGTGGTATTTGAGGCGCTGACTCCTGGTGTTTGCACCATATCGTTCTTTTAGTGCGACCGCCCAGATGCGCCTCGCAACCCGTCCCATGACGGTGTATTCAGCATCAAGCCCGTTGGAGAAGAAAAATGACAGATTAGGTGCGAAATCATCAATGTGCATACCTCTTGAGAGATACATTTCCACATAGGTGAACGCATTCGCCAAAGTAAACGCAAGTTGTGAGATGGGGTTTGCGCCAGCTTCCGCAATGTGATAGCCTGAAATTGAAACCGAGTAGAAATTTTTGACTTCATTTTCAATGAAATACTCCTGAATATCTCCCATCAGGCGCAGACTGAACTCAGTTGAAAAAATACAGGTGTTTTGCCCCTGGTCTTCTTTCAAAATATCAGCCTGTACTGTTCCTCTCACCTGACGCAGCGCATGTGCTCTGAGATTCTCAGCCTCTTCTGCGTTCGGAGTACGACCCTGTTCACTTTCAAACGCTTCGAATTGCTGGTCAATGGCGGTATTGAGCATGAAGGCAAGATAGGTTGGTGCGGGACCATTAATTGTCATGGACACCGAAGTGCGTGGGCTGCAAAGATCAAATCCGCTGTATAGATCCTTCATGTCATCCAGCGTTGCAATTGAGACACCCGAGTTGCCGACTTTTCCAAAAATATCGGGCCGTTCATCGGGATCGAAACCATACAAAGAAACGGAATCGAATGCGGTCGACAGCCGCTTGGCTTCCGAATGACTGGACAAGAGCTTGAATCGGCGATTGGTTTTGGAGGGTCCACCTTCACCGGCAAACATGCGAGTGGGATCTTCGTCCTCGCGCTTGAATGGAAACACACCACCCGTAAAAGGGAAAACACCAGGTAAATTTTCCAGCATCAGCCAACGAAGCAGATCGCCGTGATCGGAAAAACGCGGTAAGGCAATTTTTGGCACCCGCGTACCGGAAATGGTTTCTGAATACCTGGATTCGTTCATTTCCTGCCGATACGTCGCAACTTTCGATTGCCAGTCATTGAGCGTCTGAGCAGAAAATTTTTCGACTCTGAGCTCTCTATTCCGCAAGGCTTCCCGCAATGCTGTAAGTTCTTGAGTGTCAGTCTCTCCAATCATTTCCAGCGCGGCATTCAACTGCTGAATTTCTCTCACCAATTGTGCCTGTGCTTCGACATTACTGCGATACCCTCTGGCTGTCGCAGATATTTCCGCGAGATACCCACTCCTTTCGCTAGGAATCACTCCCGTACGAGCCGAAGAATATTTGGATTCTGCCAGTGGTGGGAAGCGACTGCTTTTTGCCGGAACACCTAGCAGATTAACAATCTCCTGATATAGCGCTGTGATGCCGTCGTCGTTAAATCGGGAGGAAATGGTGCCAAAGACTGGCATTTCAGTGTAATTCTGATCAAAAGCCATTTGATTTCTCTGCACCTGTCGACACACATCCCGGTAAGCGTCCTCAGCGCCTCTGGTATCAAATTTATTGATTGCCACCAGATCTGCAAAATCCAGCATATCGATTTTCTCAAGCTGACTTGCCGATCCATATTCAGGAGTCATCACATAAATCGAGCGATCAACATACGAAACAATTCCCGTATCCCCTTGACCGATTCCAGGTGTTTCCACGATGATCAGATCAAAATTCCAATATTTGCAGGCCTTGATTACATCGTCCAAACACCCGGGTACATCTCCGCTCGCATCTCGGGTGGCAATCGAACGAAAATAGATCTGATCGGAATCTGCAGCATTCATACGGATTCGATCACCAAGCAGCGCACCGCCAGTTTTCTTGCGGCTGGGATCAACCGCTAAGATGGCAACTCGAGTTTTTGCTTCGCCATAAAGTCGAATTCTACGCACCAGCTCATCAGTCAGTGACGACTTGCCTGAGCCACCAGTTCCCGTAATCCCCAGAATTGGAGGTCCGCTACCGACTTTGGCCATTTTCCGAACAAAATTGACGGCTTCAGAGGAGCCGCCTTCAAGCGCACTGATCAGTACAGCCAAGTCTGTAAAGTCGCCACGCTGCAAACTGTCGGTCAAGATTGCGCTATGCGATCTCGGTTTGGAACAGCAGATCTTGAGCATTGCATCAATCATCCCCTGCAGACCCATCTGCTGACCGTCTTCTGGAGAGAAAATGCGGGCGACACCATACTGGTGCAACTCTTCAATTTCGTGGGGTACGATGACACCACCCCCACCGCCGAATACGTGAATGTCTGAGCGTCCGTATTCTTCCAGCATATCCAAGATGTACTTGAAGTATTCGATATGGCCACCTTGATAGGAACTGACAGCGATTCCATCAGCGTCTTCCTGAACTGCGGCGGTTACTACCTCACGAACTGATCGGTTATGCCCCAGATGAATCACTTCGGCACCGGAACTCTGCAGGATTCGGCGCATCACGTTTATCGCCGCATCATGACCATCGAACAAGCTAGTTGCGGTTATAAATCGCAATGGCCCTAGATTCAGTGCCTCATCCTGAACAGACCTGATTTTTGCAGCCGCTACCGCCATCGTAGAAAATTATCCCTTATCATTTTTAAGTCTCATCGGATACAAACTCTGGTGCTCAATTTGAACCCATTTTCGATCCAAACTGTTATTTTAACAAACATCAATCAACCTCAATTCCCATAATAAACCGTTGCGGTTTTCTTTAGGTCAGGCACTATCTTAAAGTCTGGTTTAACCTTTCAATATTTTGAACCACCCGATTACTCAAAGACAGATAATAGATTTGACAACGTAACTACTCACCCCTCGTTCAGGTCGAACGAGCAGGTGGCGACGATACAAAATGAACTGGAACCTGCCGCGAACTAACGATTGCAGACGATACGATGGATACCTTGGACGGGAATCGATAGTAAAACCAGTTCGATCAATTTCATCAAAGCGGTCTTGGCTGATGCAGCTGAGTCTGGTTTTTCCAGCCCCGATTCCGGCGCGGCGAAACAGGTGGACAATCGTGCTGGATTCCAACTGTACATCTTGGTTGTTGTGCTATGATGTAGCATTCAGTTTTTCCATCTTTTTTTGCGCAAATCAGCCGAATTCAGGCACCGTAATTCAGGTAAACGGCCATGAAAAAAGAAAACCCATCCGTTTCCGACGAAAGAATCAGAGAGTTGAATGAGCGATATGCTGAACTTCGAGTTGAACTGGCTGAACAGTTCAAGGAAACGAACAGACAGCTCAAGGAAGCGAAAGAAATGATCATAGAGAACGGCAAACAGATCGGTGGACTAGGCAACAAGTTCGGCGGCTATACCGAAGCGATGGCAAGACCTTCCATCAGAAGAATACTGGAGGAGCGGTTTGAAGCCGACTTTCTAGGATCGATCCGATTTAGGAACTCTAAGGAAATGAAGGCTCTGGAAATAGATGCCTGGGGTCTCAGCCGCAACGGTACGGGTGCGGCTTACATAGTAGAGACCAAGAGCAAGTTTCGCGACGGGCACATTGAGCAGGTAATGCAGCTGGTGGAGCGGTTTCGGTACTATATGTCAGACTATGAGAAGCGGGCCGTGTATCCGATGCTGGCTGTAGTGAAAATCAGTGAAGAGGGCCGCTGGAAAGTCTGGAATGCGGGGATTCATTTGATCGATATCAATGACGGCGTCTTCAAGTATGCGACGCCGCCGGAGGACTTTGTAGCGAACGGCTATCACGGGGTGTACGGGGTGCAAAGGGGCGTGCCACATCTGCGGCTGGTTGTTGGCGGCGATCAGAAACAACGCAGCGCCGGGTGATCTGACGCTTTGTGCGTTGTACTGGACCGGCACGCGGGTTGAAGAATAGTTATTGCGCTGATTTGGCAGCAGCATTGTCAGGTGCGAGTGAAGACCCTGCACAATCTGATTGATTTGCCACTCAAATCCCGAAGATTGACTGAAATGAAATCTTCTTGTAACTTATGGAATCTGTATATGGAGTCCTCTCACCCTCGCATTTGGAATTGGTTTTTCGTGCGCCGTAGCGAAAGAAGTCTGTGACGGCACCCATTTTGGAGACGCAAGTCGTTACTTGACAACAACAAATTCTAATGGTAGCAATGTCAAAATCAAAGTCCTGGAATGTCAGAACGGAACAGTTCTGTCGAAAACTGAACCTGAGAATTCCAATTCTTTTGGCCCCAATGGCTGGTGCCTGCCCCGTCTCCCTTTCAAGTTCTGTTGCTAGAGAAGGCGGGCTCGGCGCGTGCGGAGTATTACTAATGCAACCGTCAGCGATTGTCGACTGGGCAAAGCAGTTCCGATCGGAATCGAAAGGCCAATTTCAGATGAACAACTGGATTCCAGACCCTACACCGGTGAGAGATGAAATCCACGAACAACAGATTCGAGAATTTTTGGCAAATTGGCACCCTGACTCAGGATCCGCCAGACCGATGCTCGAAACACCTGATTTTGAAGAGCAGTGTGAGGCTATGCTGCAAGTCCAACCTGCTGTTATTTCTTCGATCATGGGGGTCTATCCTCGTCCATTTGTAGAGCGAATGAAGAAGGCCGGAACTTACTGGCTGGCGACCGCAACAACTGTCGAAGAAGCAAAGCTCGCCGTGAGTATGGGTGCCGACGTAGTCGTCGCGCAAGGATTTGAAGCAGGTGGACATCGAGGCACCTACGTAGCAGGAGACGCTCAGCGTGCGGCGGGTGGATTAATTTCAATATTGCCAGCAATTGTCGACTCCGTGAGTGTTCCCGTTGTTGCTACGGGTGGAATTGCTGACGGTCGAGGAATTGCAGCGGCAATCACGCTTGGTGCGTCAGCGGTTCAAATTGGCACCGGATTCTTGCGCACTCCGGAAGCGGGCATTCCATCTGCGTGGTCTGATGCGATTGGCACTACAATGCCAAATCATACTATTCTGACACGCGCATTTTCGGGTCGATTAGGGCGCTCTATCGCGACAGATTATGCGAAAGCTGCGGAATCCGTCGATGCGCCAGAACCCGCGCCTTACCCCATACAGCGAGGGCTCACGGGCAGTATGACGGGCCAAGCAAGGCGCGACAACAATTTGGCAAGGATGCAGGCGTGGACAGGGCAGTCTGGTTTTCTATCTTCTGCTGAACCAGCTGGGCAACTCATTAACAGACTTTGGGATGAGGCACAAAAACTGCTTCCCTGAATTCGCTGCGTTTCATTCAATGGATTGAATAGGAATTCAGGCTACAAAATGCAGCAATGACCGGTAACACTTCTATCAATGTCCTCCTTTAAATGAAAGATTCAAACAAACCAATCTTCATCCCAGTCAACTCAAATTACGAACACGAAGTTAGATCAAGCTTCAATTCGCAGGGAATCATGCAATTGTTGGGTGCGACTATGCGCACGATCAAACCGGGCTATTGTGTGATCGACTTGCCTTTCAAGCCCCAATTGACACAGCAGGACGGCTTTTTCCACGCTGGCTCTACGAGTACGATTGCTGATTCGGCCGGTGGTTACGCGGCGTACTCACTAATGCCATCGGGTCACCGAGTCTTGACAGTTGAATTCAAAATTAACCTGCTGGCACCTGCAGATGGTGAACTGCTTTCGGCAGAAGCGACGGTCATCAAATCGGGGCGAACCCTTACTGCAGCGACCATCAATGTTCACTGCACCAAAAACTCTAAGACAACACTCTGTGCGATCATGCAGCAGACAACGATTGGTATTGCTCCGCCAGGAAACTGAATCATCCGCAACTAACTGGTGCGATCATACTCTGGTCTGAATCACTGAATTGAAAGACGCCTTCGATCTGATCGGAATCGAATGAATACCCAAAAATACTGGTAGTTCCCCAAAACAAACCTTGAAGTAGCTTATAAATCCAGGCGTAATCATCCGATTCCGCACCGGGGTAGGACACACTCAGACTGGACTGAGTGTCGGAAAGAACCAGCCATTGCCTGGAAAACTCATCATTCTCGGATATCAGGCGAACCTCTCGAGTTGAGGAATTCGTTGCTATGGGCCAATGCGTGAGCACAATGGTAATTCTACTTTCAGAACTGTCGCAGCTGATTATCACTGTTGGTGTCAGATTTGAATCAGGTATTAGCTGGCGCCCCACACAGGCTATGGTTCGTTCCGGGATAATCTCCACACATTTATCCGATTGGGGGTTTGGATCAATATGATCGCTGATGTCTGCAAGAACGGGCAAACTGAAAATCATTGACGCAATCGCGCTTCCAGTTAAATACCAGAGATGAATTACAGAACCTGAAAAAAATCGTAACAAGATGGGTTGAATATAAATCAAGAATAAAGATAAGTGCTAGAATGCGTCGCGTTTATTTCGCGTCACACCCTCATTGTATCAGTCTACAAGGACTCAACTCTGAAAGAAAATTTATTGACTGCAATTGCACCAAGAACACACCTCAAACTTTGCCATCGCTGAAAATTCCAATTCTTTTAGCCCCTATGACCAAGAGCCTACCCCGTCTCCCTTTCAAGTGCTGTTGCTAGAGAAGGCGGGCTCGGCGCGTGCGGAGTTTTACTAATGCAACCGTTTGCGATTGTCGACTCCGTGAGTGTTCCCGTTTTCGCTACGGGTGGAATTGCTGACGGTCGTGGAATTGCGGCGTCAATCACGATTGGCGCGTCAGCGGTTCAAATTGGAACTGGGTTCTTGCGCACTTCGGAAGCGGGCATTCCACCTGCGTGGTCTGATGTGATTGGCACTACAATGCCAAATCACACTATCCTGACACGCACATTTTCGGGTCGTTTAGGACGTTCCATCGCAACAGATTATGCGAAAGCGGCGGTATCTGTCAATGCGTCAGATCGAGCCTGGCTATTGTGTGATCGACATGCCTTTCAAGCCCCAATTGACACAGCAGGACGGATTTTTTTCACGCTGGCTCTACGAGTACGATTGGGGATTCGGCCGGTGGTTACGCGGCGTACTCACTCATGCGAGCGGGTCACCGAGTCTTGACGGTTGAATTCAAGATTAAACTGCTGGCACCTGCCGATGGTGAGCTACTTTCGGCAGAAGCGACGGTCATCAAAGCGGGCCGAACCCTTACTGCAGCGACCATCAATGTTCACTGCACCAAAACCTCCAAGACGACACTCTGTGCGATCATACAGCAGACAACAATTTGTATTGCTCCGACAGGAAACGGACTCATCCGCAACTAAGTGCTGCGAACATTCTCCGGTCTGAATCACTAAATTGAAAGACGCCTTCGATCTGCTCGGAATCGAATGAATACCCAAATATACTGGTGTTTCCCCGAAACAAACTTGCAAACATATTAAAAATCCAGAGGTAATCATCCGATTCCGCACCGGAGTAAGACACACTCAGAATGGACTGAGTGTCGGAAAGAACCAGCCATTGGTTAGTCAACTCACCGTTCTCGGATTTCAGGCGAACCTCTCGAGTTGAGGAATTCGTTGCCATGGGCCGATGCGTGAGCACAATGGTAATTCTACCTTCAGAATTGTCGCAGCTGATTATCATCGTTGGTGTCAGATTTGAATCAGGCATTAGCTGGCGCCCCACACAGGCTTTACTTCGTTCCGAGATAATCTCCACACATTTATCCGATTGGGGGTCTGGATCAATATGATCGCTGATGTTTGCAAGAACGGGCAGACTGAAAATCATTGACGCAATTGCACTTCCAGTTAAGTACCAGAGATGAATCGCAGAACCTGAAAATAATCGTAACAACATGGGTAGAAAACAAATCAAGAATAAGAACAAGTGCTAGTGTACGTCCGCGTTTACTTCACGTCGCACTTTCATTGTATCAGTCTACAAGGACTCAACTCTGAAAGAAAATTTATTGACTGCAATTGCACCAAGAACACACCTCAAACTTTGCCATCACTGAATATTCCAATTCTCTTGGCCCCGATGGCTGGTGTCTGCCCCGTGTCCCTTTCAAGTGCCATTACTAGAGAAGGCGCGACAACGATTTGTATTGCTCCCCCAGGAAACTGACTCATCCGCAGTTGGGAAGGAGTTGTTCGATCATTTTCCGGTCTGAATAATTAAATTCAAAGATACCTCCGATCTGCTCGGAATCGAATGAATACCCAAAAAGACTTGAGTCGAGCGAATTCAGTTGTCCAAGCAGACGAAGCATCCAAGCGTAATCATCCGATCCCACGCCGCGGTAGAACACCAGAAAACCGGACTGAGTGTCAGATAGAGCCAGCCATTGGCTGGTAAACTCACCTTCCTCGGATATCAGGCGAACCTCTCGAGTTGAGGAATTCGTTGCCATAGGCCTATGCGTGAGCAAAATGAAAATTCCAGGTTTACAGTTGATTGTCACCATTGGTGTCAGACTTGAATCAGGCAATAGCTGGCGCCCCACACAGGTTATGGATCGTTCCGGGGTAATCATTACACATTTTTCGGATTGAATGGGGTCCGGACCAATATGATCGCTGGTGTTTGCAAGAACGGGTAAACTGAAAATCATTGACGCAATTGCACTTCCAGTTAAGTACCGGAGATGAATTGCAGAACCTGAAAAAAATCGTAACAACATGGGGAGCAGATAAATCAAGAATAAGAACAAGTGCTAGTGTGCGTGCGTTTATTTCACTTCGCACCTTCATTTTATGAGTTTAAAAGGACTCAATTACAAAAGAGAATTCATCGACATGCAATGACACAAAGAATACGCCTCAAACTGGATTCAATTATTCGCAATACCAATGGTACTCAACCAAATTTATATAATGACCAGTTGATTGAACTAATGTTCGATTTTTCGATTTAACACGGATATTTCTCTATTTTCTTGCATAACCAGCGGTAACGGATACTATCTGTTTCATCTTCTGCTGGCATACCGATTTTCAGTAATGATGGCGCATCCCGGTTAATATGAGTACTTCGCATGCGACGCTAAATTTCGGATTGGGCGAGACCGTCGACCTGCTTCGCTCAAGCGTACAGGAATTTGCACAGGAGCAAATTGCACCACTTGCTGCCGAAATTGATCAGTCGAACGAATTTCCACTCCATTTGTGGCTGGCGATGGGTGAGATGGGTCTACTGGGTATTACCGTCAGCGAACAATATGGCGGGGCCGGAATGGGCTATCTGGAGCACGTAGTCGCGATGGAAGAAATAAGCCGTGCATCAGCCTCGGTTGGGCTTTCCTATGGCGCTCATTCAAACCTGGCAGTGAACCAGATATACAGAAACGGCACCGATGAGCAACGAAATCAGTACCTGCCTAGACTCATTAGTGGCGAACATGTCGGCGCGCTCGCAATGACAGAACCCAATTCAGGGTCGGATGTCGTGAGTATGCGTTTGGAAGCTGTTGCTGAAGATGATCACTTTGTGTTGAATGGCAACAAAATGTGGATTACAAATGGTCCGGACGCTGATGTACTGGTCGTTTATGCTAAAACAGACCCACTGGCAGGAAGCCGCGGAATCACCGCTTTTCTGATCGAACGTGAGTTTGACGGATTTTCGACAGCGCAAAAACTGGACAAGCTCGGTATGCGAGGCTCCAACACCTGTGAGTTGATATTCGAAAATTGTGCAGTGCCGCCAGAAAACGTATTGGGTGAAGTCGGTGGTGGCGTTCGGGTCCTGATGAGTGGTCTTGATTACGAACGAGTTGTTTTGGCAGGCGGCCCGCTCGGTATCATGCAGGCTTGCCTCGATACTGTCGTACCTTACGTGCACGAACGCAAGCAATTTGGTAAAAGTATTGGCGAGTTTCAATTCATTCAGGGCAAAATGGCCGATATGTACACTTTCTTGAATGCCTCTAGGGCTTACGCATACGCAGTGGCAAAAGCCTGTGATCGCGGCGAAACAACCAGAAAGGATGCCGCGGCGACGATTCTGTTTACAGCGGAAAAAGCGACTGAATGCGCATTACAGGCGATTCAGGCACTCGGTGCCATGGGCTACATTAACGAAATGCCTACAGGTCGTCTACTGAGAGATGCCAAACTCTATGAAATTGGGGCGGGAACCAGCGAAATTCGTCGCATGCTGATCGGACGAGAACTATTCGAAGAAACCTCTTAATTCACTTTTTTACTCAACAGGAACAACATCAATGGAAAATTCATCCGTCGTCGTTACAGGATTGGCCCGAACACCGATTGGTGGCTTTCAGGGTCGACTCTCCCCACTAACCGCGCCACAGATCGGAGCTGCCTCGATTCAAGCAGCACTTGAAGATTCTGACATCTCAGGATCCGATGTTGATGAAGTGCTAATGGGCTGCGTACTGCCAGCGGGGATTGGTCAGGCGCCTGCACGGCAGGCAGCACTTGCCGCAGGCATCCCTAAATCCGTCGGATGCACAACAGTCAACAAAATGTGCGGCTCTGGCATGAAGACAGTCATGCTCGGGTACGATTCAATCGTTGCGGGGACCAACTCTGTTGTCGCAACAGGTGGTCTGGAAAGCATGAGCAATGCTCCCTACATCCTGCCCAAGGCGAGGGGTGGGTTTCGCATGGGACATAACCAGGTTCTCGATCATATGTTCGCTGACGGTCTTGAAGATGCGTACCAGAAAGGTGCACTGATGGGAGAGTTCGCTGAAGACTGTGCCGAGTCTTATCAGTTCAGTCGGGAGGCACAGGATGAATTTGCAATTGAATCTTTGACCCGAGCGCAGAAGGCGACCCAAAGCGGCACATTTGCTCGGGAGATCACACCGGTTCAAGTTTCTACGAGAAAAGAAACTTATGAAGTAACAAATGATGAACAGCCTGAAACAACCAATTCTGAAAAAATCCCATTTCTTAGACCTGCATTTCGTAAAAACGGCAGCGTTACTGCTGCCAATTCCAGCTCAATTTCAGATGGTGGTGCAACCGTAGTATTGATGTCAGAGGCTGAAGTCCAACGCCGCGATAAGCCAATTAAAGCACGACTGGTTGGGCACACCACTTTTGCCGCAGAACCCAATCTTTTTCCAACTGCACCAATCGGTGCGATCAGTACGTTACTCGATAAACTCAATTGGTCAGTCGATGACGTTGATCTTTTTGAAGTCAACGAGGCATTTGCAGTAGTTACGATGGCAGCAATGCACAGTTTGAAGATTCCGCATGATCGGATGAATATTCATGGTGGTGCTTGTGCACTGGGTCATCCTGTTGGGGCTTCAGGCACGCGAATTCTGGTTACTCTGATTGCAGCGATGGAACGATACGATCTAAAGCGCGGCGTTGCCTCGCTTTGCATTGGCGGTGGTGAAGCTACAGCGATTGGCGTAGTGCGCACTTAGTATCGCCCAGTTCTTTCGCGAGGCTCTCAAAAGTGAACAAAACGATTGATTTTTATTTCGATTTCTCTTCACCATACGGTTATTTTTCAAGCGAGGTGATGGACGAGTTCTCACAGCGTTGCAGCTGTGAGATCATCTGGCGCCCATATGTCATGGGCGCAGTCATGAAAGTTACAGGTCGAAAACCGCTGGTTCAAATTCCGATGGTTAATCAATACAGTGCTCGAGACTTGGATCGCGTTGCTCGCTATCACCGAATCGAATTTTCAGTTCCGAGTGTATTTCCCGTTTCAAGTGTTGCACCTTCTCGCGTGTTTTATTGGATTAGAGATGAGTACGGATCGGAAAGCGCCAGACAGTTTGCGCAAGCGAGTTTTCGCGCGTACTTTGTCAAGAATTTGAACATTTCAAAATCACCGACTGTCGTCGAAGTAGCCACTAGTTTGGGCTTTGATGCCAATGCAGTAAACGATGCACTTGAGAATCCAGACATCAAACTTAAAGTTCGCGAAGAAACCGACAGGGCTATTGAACGAGGTGTATTCGGTTCACCATTTTTCATTGTTGACAACGAGCCATTCTGGGGACACGACCGCTTGAATCATGTTGAGTCGTGGCTTGAATCTGGAGGTTGGTAGTTAAGGGGTTGAACCCCAGCACCCAAAATCATGCCAGTTATTCCATCAAACATCAACAAAAATAGTCCTGAGTTTGTCGATCGCTACCAAGCAATGTCGACCTTGGTAGATGACCTCAATCAAACACTTTCCGCCATTCAAGTTGGGGGCAGCGAGCGCTCCCGCCAAAAACATCAATCACGTGGAAAGTTACTACCCCGAGATCGAATTCGACTACTGTTGGATCGCGGTTCCCCTTTTCTGGAAGTGGCGCCATATGCGGCCTATCAGATGTATGACGACAACGTTCCTGCAGCTGGGATCGTAACTGGCATCGGATCGATTCAAGGTCGGGAGTGTATGGTCTTTGCCAATGATGCGACGGTCAAAGGTGGAACCTATTACCCCATGACCGTCAAAAAACACCTGCGTGCTCAGGAAATCGCATTACAAAACAATCTCCCCTGTATATATTTGGTTGATTCTGGCGGTGCTTTTCTTCCAAGACAGGATGACGTTTTCCCGGATAGAGAGCACTTCGGGCGCATATTTTTCAATCAGGCTACGATGTCAGCGGCCAAAATCCCTCAGATTGCTGCGGTCATGGGCTCTTGTACCGCTGGTGGTGCCTATGTGCCGTCAATGTGCGATGAATCCATAATCGTCCGCGGTCAGGGCACAATATTCCTAGGCGGGCCACCGCTTGTCAAAGCTGCTACGGGTGAATCGGTCACGGCTGAAGAACTCGGAGGTGCAGATGTCCACTCTCGTGAGTCCGGTATCACCGATCACTGTGCTGACGACGATGAACACGCTCTTTCGATGATCAGGGAAATTGTGGCCACATTAAACCGTTCGAAACGCCTGAACATAGAAGTTCAGGCTCCCCAAGAACCACTGTATGAGGCAAGTGACTTGTATGGTATTGTGCCCACTGACCTCAGACAGTCCTATGATGTAAGGGAGGTCATTGCCCGACTTGTAGACGGAAGTGAATTTCATGAATTCAAGCGGCTTTATGGTGAGACTCTGGTGTGTGGATTTGCTCACCTGATGGGCTACCCGGTCGGAATTGTTGCAAACAAGGGCATTCTATATTCTGAATCTGCGTTGAAAGCGGCTCACTTCATCGAACTCTGTTGCCAACGAAATGTTCCATTGATTTTTCTACAGAATATTGCTGGATTCATGGTCGGAAAGAAATATGAAGCGGGTGGAATAGCCAAAGATGGTGCGAAGATGGTTACGGCTGTCGCTTGTGCAAATGTGCCAAAATTCACAATCATTATCGGTGGCAGCTTTGGAGCAGGTAATTATGCAATGTGTGGGCGCGCATATTCGCCCCGCTTTTTATGGATGTGGCCCAATGCAAGAATCTCAGTAATGGGCGGCGAACAGGCTGGCAACGTTCTCACCCAGGTACGAGCTGATAGTGTGAAAGGCGACCCGTGGCCTGAATCAGAGCAGCAAAAGTTCAAGCAGTCAATTTTGGATCAGTATGAAAATGAGGGTCGCCCTTATTATTCCAGCGCGAGGCTCTGGGACGATGGAATCATTGATCCGGCAGACACTCGAACAGTATTGGGGCTGGCGCTTTCGGCAGCATATAACGCACCGGATGAACCAACCCGATTCGGAATTTTCAGAATGTAACTTCAATCATGCCCACTCAACAGTTCGAATCAATCAAAGTTGATGTAACCCCGGAGGGAATCTGTACACTGCTGCTGAATCGTCCCAATGTCCACAATGCTTTTGATGAATTTATGATTGAAGACATCACAAATGCTCTTCAGCAATTGCGGGCCAATGAAACAGTCAGGATTCTTTGCGTTAAAGGAGCTGGCGCGAGTTTTTGTGCTGGTGCAAATTTGAACTGGATGAAACGAACAGCTGAATATGCTCAGGAGGAAAACTATCGCGATGCCATGAAAATGGCCCACATGATGTATTCACTGTATAGTTTCCCGAAACCTACTGTGGCGGTTGTCCATGGTGCAGTTTATGGTGGTGGAGTGGGACTAATCGCCTGCTGTGATATTGTGTTGGCCGAAAGCTCTACTGTCTTCAGTTTGTCTGAGGTGAAACTAGGATTGATTCCTGCGGTCATCGGTCCATACGTCGTCAATGCCATGGGCCCTCGAATCGCGAAACGCTACATTTTGACTGGTGAGAGATTCGATGCGTCTGCAGCTCGCCATGCGGGATTGGTTCACGAATCTAGTGAAGCTGAATTACTTGCGGAATCTGAAGCTGAAATAATGCGTGAACTTCTTTCTTGCGGACCTAATGCTCAAAAAGTGGCGAAGAGTCTTGTCATTGATAAATTTTCGCCATCAATGGGCGAAGAGTTTCAAAAACACACTGCTGTCTTAATATCAAGCATCAGAGCCTCCGAAGAAGGAAAGGAAGGCGTCGGTGCCTTTCTTGATAAGCGATCACCTGCCTGGCGAAAGCACTGAATGGATTAAACAGTTGTTTCGAAAACTACTGATTGCCAACCGCGGTGAGATCGCCTGTCGGATCATTCGAACAGCACAACGCCTCAATATTCCTGTTGCGACAGTCTACTCTGACGCAGACCGAGATGCCCTACACAATTCATTAGCGGATGAATCGGTATACCTTGGTGCGTCTCGCCCTTCTGAAAGTTACCTAAATGTCGATCGAATAGTCGAAGCGGCCAAAATGGTAGGTGCAGACGCGCTTCATCCGGGCTATGGATTTCTATCAGAGAATAGCATTCTAGCTGAATCCTGTGAAAAAGAAAACATTGAATTCATTGGTCCGCCTTCTCACGTAATTGATCGCATGGCATCTAAAGCGCAAGCAGCTGCGATTGCTATTGAAGCTGGTGTACCTGTGTTGCCTGGTTTTCGAGAAACTGAATATAGCGATGACAGCTTAGCCAAACTGGCACAAACCATTGGTTTTCCAGTATTGCTCAAAGCTGCCCTAGGAGGCGGAGGGCGAGGGATGAGCATCGTCCACTCTGAACACCAGTTGGCCGAGAGTTTAGTAGCAGTGAAAGCTCAGGCTAAAGAATTCTTTGGTAATGATCTCATCATCATTGAAAAGTACCTAAATTCCGCCAGACACGTTGAGGTTCAAATAGCAGCCGACAAGCAAGGGAATGCTGTCCACCTGTTTGACCGAGACTGTTCTGCCCAGCGCCGATATCAGAAAATTGTGGAGGAGGCTCCAGCACCGCAAATTAATCAGAATACACGCGAGCGAATGTACGCAGCTGCGATATCCCTCACGAGAGCCCTCAATTACCACAGCGTTGGAACCGTCGAGTTTTTACTGGCTAACAATGAATTCTATTTCATGGAAATGAACACTCGACTTCAGGTCGAGCATCCGGTGACCGAACAGGTAACGGGATTCGACCTTGTGGAGTGGCAATTTAGAATTGCTGCAGGAGAGTCGATTTCACAATTGAAAATCCCGAGCTCTCCAAATGGACACTCAATTCAGGCGCGAATTTACGCAGAAAATCCAGAGAAGGGATTTTTGCCGTCACCAGGTCAAATCCGGTACCTACGTTATCCGTCTGAATCAGATCACTTGCAAATGCACACAGGTGTTCGGCAGAATGATGTGGTTGATGTACACTACGACCCCTTAATTGCTAAAGTTGTCGTTAGTGACTCAGATCGATCAAAAGCCACTGAACGACTTCAAAAGGCGTTGAGAGATCTGCACGTAGTCGGTGTCGACACAAACGTAGCATTTTTATCGAACCTACTGACAACTCATGACTTCACTACCTGTACACACGATATCAAGTTCGTCGAAAATAACCTGCCAGAACTAACTGCACAAATTCGAGAGTTGCCCGCTGAAATTTTGGTGTTAGCTATACTCTACCTGACATCGAAATCAACTGAAATTTGGAGAAAAGACCTTATAGAGAATGACGACAAGTATTCACCGTGGCAAACAAACAGTGGCTGGCGACTAAATTCTCACAAAGAATTTGCCTGTGGATTTGAATGCAATGACCAAATCTACAACGTCAGTGTACTTCTTAGTGAGCAACAGATTGTTGTCAAGGTTAAAGAACGAGTGTATAGATGCTTTAATGTTCAAATCTTCGATCATGCGATTGAGGCAACCATTGATGATGTTAAATGGTCACTCCCAGTGATTTCGCTGGAAGATGAAGTTTATTTATTTCATCAATGTTCAAGGTATGGATTGCGGCTATCAGATCGACTTTCTGCGGCGCGTTCAACAAATGTTAACACCGGCTCACTAACTGCTCCACTGCCTGGGCGAATTGCACGTGTCTTGGTTGAAGAAGGCGAATCTGTATTAACCGGACAAGTTTTGATCGTTGTTGAAGCGATGAAGATGGAACATCCGATTGCCAGTCCAATAGACGGAGTTGTCACTTCAATTCCATATTCTGAAAATCAACTGGTCGATGAAGGAGCCAGTTGTATCTTTGTAGAACCATCGAAGCAATCAGACAGAATTTCCAATAATGAATAAGGGCAAACCCAATTTTGTGCGGCTGGTTGAGGTAGGGCCCCGTGATGGACTCCAAAATGAACCTGAACAGACCGCGGTCGCATTTCGAGTTGAGCTCGTGGATCGTTTGTCCGCCTGCGGACTGAAAACCATAGAAGTTGGCAGTTTTGTGTCACCCAAATGGGTACCAAAAATGGCCAATACTGCTGAAGTATTGAAAAGTGTAGGACGGCATGAAGATGTCTCTTTAGTTGCACTCGTACCAAATATCAGGGGACTGATGGACGCGATCGCTTCTAATGTGGATGAAGTCGCAATATTCACAGCAGCTTCTGAAACTTTTTCGCAGCGCAATACGAACTGCAGTATTGAACAATCGTTTGAGCGATTCCAACCAGTATTGGAGAAAGCTCGAGAAATAGGCATCCCAGTCAGAGGTTACGTTTCCTGTGTTTTGGGGTGTCCATATGAAGGAAAGATTTCAGCAGGTAAAGTCGTTCCAATTGCGAAACGTCTGATCGAGTGTGGATGCTATGAGGTCTCGCTCGGCGACACCATAGGTGTGGGCACAATAAACTCAACTCGAGAGTTATTGTGTGCAGTTGAAGGCGCTATTGGACTGGAATCAATCGCTGTCCACTTTCACGATACCTACGGTCAGGCTCTTCCAAATATTGTTACCGCCCTAGAGCATGGTGTCTCCACAGTTGATAGTTCAATTGGTGGACTTGGAGGTTGTCCATATGCCCGAGGGGCGAGCGGCAATGTCGCTACTGAGGATGTGATCTATATGCTGGACGGAATGGGTGTAGATACAGGTGTCAATTTAAACGACTTACTTGAAGTGTCAGAATTCGTTTTTTCGCACTTGAAGCGGCCCCCCACATCCCGCGTTGCAAATGCACTGGTTAACGCTTCAGTTCATTAAACTTCCAAGAAATTCGCAATTTTTGTGATTTTCAGTTCTACCCTGAGTTTTTAGGCGTTGGCAAACTGAAACAAACAGCTTTGAGTCGGTTTTGGGTAGCATCCACTTGTTGTTTCTAAATAAGAGTTGATTTTCTATCGGTTCCGTTTAATTTCCATGTAAACCTGACTCATATTTCCTACTTCAGTTTGTCTGCGAGTAGACATGATTCGCATCTCTTAACAAATTCAAGGCGCAAAGCTCTTGAATTCCACCCATCAAGAAACTGATTGGTTCAGTTTGCATTTTGGGATAGTTTTCGACAGTCGTATAGTGATTTGCCCTATTAATATGAATATTTGGATGTTCTCGGCACCGTGGTTTGACTATTTTATGTAGATAAGATTTTGTTATTAAGCAAGAATATGTAGTTTTGTGTTGTTCAATGGAAGCTCGCTAGACGTAAGCATTTCGTTATGCCGTGATACTCCACGATAGGAGTAACGAATCCTGATCAATTATGGACGATTGAACGCTCGTGCAGCGGTGTCAAACAACTCGGAGGGAGTGAAACTCAGGTTGCCGGAAAGTTGTGTTTTGAGT
>JAJDXD010000160.1 GCA_022823405.1 Gammaproteobacteria bacterium | reverse complement strand
ACTCAAAACACAACTTTCCGGCAACCTGAGTTTCACTCCCTCCGAGTTGTTTGACACCGCTGCACGAGCGTTCAATCGTCCATAATTGATCAGGATTCGTTACTCCTATCGTGGAGTATCACGGCATAACGAAATGCTTACTTTTTGTATGAAGAAAAGTGCACGTCAATCGCCGGCTTCAAAATGCTAAACCAGCACCATTTTGTGCGCCAAACTTCTTTGACGTACTGTCAGAATCTTTGAATTTAACTAATTCCGAACAATAAATCAAAGTTTTTTTTTATTAATTTCACAAAAAAGGTGAAATTTGTGAGTGAAATTTACAGGATATTGCTAAATCAGAGTGGAATTTTTGGATTCGAATTGTTGTGGAAAGTGCCTTCACCCGCGCCGTCCGCGTAGTGGCAATCGGAGTGCTGACGCCGAACCACTAGTAGCTTGGGTCAAATTAGCGTTGAGATGACCCCAACCACCTGCGAGTGCCATAGAGGTGCGGGAACTGATGGCTCCCATGAGCAAAAACCATGCAACTGGTAGCGTCAGATAGGCAGTTAAGGTAATCAATCCCAGTACAATATCGGCTACTGTACCGGAACCTCCAAATTCAAACGCCATCCAGTCGGGGTACATTGTGCGCAACAGTTTTTCGTCCAGAAACTCAGCTACAGCCCACAAGGCCGATAAAAATCGCAACGAAAACAATAAGATTACTGCCCGCACAATTATTCCAGGCTGAAGCATAGCATAAGGAATTGCCAGCGGCAATGCCATGTACAGTAGCATCAGCATCAGAGCCTGTAGCATTGGCAGACCGATTAATATCAATTCCATCATGAGGTGCATCAGTGCAGACAGCATCAGCGCGCCAAAGCTCGCGATTAACTGCTGTACCCAGTCAAATGAGGGTACACCGGGACTGAAAATGAAAATTCCTGGTTCGCGGTCAGCCCGCACCACCATGTTTCGTGGAACCTGGTTCAACATTCGGCGCAGAATACGATCGACCATATGACGTACAAGATAAGGATGATTTGCTCGCACCTGGGGATCTTGCATTTTTTTTTGCATCCGATCAATAAACGACTGTAACCAAGGCCCCTGTTCAATCAGATTTTCCACAAGCCTTGCCCTCAGTCCCAACTGTTCTTCATTCCACCAAGCATCACACTTAGGCTGATGTAATATTGCGTCTAGTCCCGGTCGCGCTGGCCAGCCTATCACCGGTAAGGTAGCGCTGTAACCGGTTCCACAGCGCTGAACATCCGAACACGCTCGATAATAGCCTTCGGTTTTAAGAAAGATCTCCGAACCCAACCAGTCGACTGCTTCAAAATTGTTAGTGGCTTTTGGTGGATTGGGCGCGCGCTGATATTTGGCTAGAGATGGTTCAAAACAGTCGATACGAAATCGTCTAATTTCAGCAATCAACTTTTCATCATCAATCGTAAGCTGTGCGATTCTAAGTAGGCTTGCGCGGAGTATGGCCGGATCATCAAGCTTGTCAATTGCAGTGACTACGTGATCTGTAAATAGTGCCGATGCGTGATAGACAAGCCACCAGAGGACGGGTATGCGTATCCCTAAAACAGAATCTGAATTAATGACGTACGGTAAATTTGGTGCTTGCGCATGGGTAGGTGTGTCATTGTATGGTTCTTCAAATCGTATATCGGTCCGACTAACCGGTACAGCCGGCAAGAAAGCGAGCACAATAACGACACAGGCAATCAGTGCGTCTAGCTCCATGCGTCGCAGTGACACCGCGGCAGCCTCTCGCATTGATTGGCTGCGCATAGGTTCGGACCAGTTTCGCCAAATGAGTATTCCCAGAGGGAGTAGTACTAAACCGCTTTTTACCAGTATTTCAGCGATACTATTCGCCACATGCCAGCCAATTAGCGTAGTGGCCAGTTCAAAGTAGGAATGAACCTTCATGTCATTGGTAATTTGCTATTCGAGCCGCCACTTTGGTTTCGCACTTTGGGGATGCGCTGGGGTTAACAGTGCTTCATGTGCGGATAGTAATTCAAGAATGGTGGCTGACACGACATGACGACGAGCTTGCAATTCCCAACTAGCTCGATCAATCTCCCGTTCCAGCACTTTCACTTGGTTCGCCACAGTTTCGGTCACCCCACCGCCTCGCTGAATATGTGGCTCCATCAGCCCACTGAGTAGTAACCTTCGCGCCAGAAAGGCCTGCTCGACAATTTCGGCCAAAGCAGCCTCATTAGCAAGCCGTCGAATTAGAAAGTCTCGGTCGGGTAAATCGCGCAGTGCATCGATTACAGGTTCTGCCACTATCACACCGGCACCTTTAAATTTGAAGTCCGAATCTTCCCTTTGAATTCCGGTGTCATACACTTTCGTTGATAGTTGTTCTGAGAGACTTCTTGTTAGTTGATCGATCTTTGGAAGAAGCCCTTCGCCAGGCACTGTTTCAATTGCCTCTCCAGCCTGTATCCGGTAATCGCCTAGAACTTTAACTACCCAACTTCCAGCCGTATCAGGGGTATCCCAGATACTTCGAAGCGGTGATTGCCATTCACTACTCTCACTTGATGGTGTAGCACTTGTGCA
This sequence comes from Gammaproteobacteria bacterium, assembly GCA_022823405.1. GTDB lineage: Bacteria > Pseudomonadota > Gammaproteobacteria > Arenicellales > JAJDZL01 > JAJDZL01. The sequence continues at coordinate 5,029 of JAJDXD010000160.1, read as the reverse complement.
ATCACCGGGCTGGTTTAGAAGCAGACACCAGCCGGCTCTGGTGGTGTCACGTAAAAGCCAGATGGCAGGCGCACCCTGACAGCCCGCTTTCTGATTGCCCAGCCAGGTAACGCACCCATCAGTTGCATCTGCTTTGGATTTGGCTGCCGCAGCAGTCGTACCGCGGCTAGCTTCAGTTTCCCAGATTTCCGTACGAGCCGCGTCAAGCAGGTCCTGACGAGGTGAATCGGAGCGGGCCGCTGCATTAAGGTCTTGCCGACATATGTCAACCGAAGTTTTCCATCGGTCCTCTGCGCGCACCAGATAGTGCTGAAGCAGTTGACAGGCTCCAGGTTTGGCTCGACACAAAATTGATCCCGGTAGTGCACTTGAGACCTCCCGCGGCACTGAACTCAAGGCGATCAGAGAATTTTCCAAAGATCCTGTCAAAAGGTCGAGGACGTCAGTGGTTCTATTGAATCCACTGCATGCAGAACCTAGTGGCACTCGCGGCCCGCTTAGCGATTGAGCAGATCTTCGCTCAGACGCTGCAATGTCTGTTGCTCGTTCACTCCCGAGTAGATAGTAAAGAGCATAGTTGTGTACAATTTCGTCCGCCGCACGTGCGCATTCATTTAGTACCAGCCCAGTCACAGCTAGCAATATGGCTGTAGGTCCTCGAAATCCTAGTCCTCCAAGTATGTACTTAAATAATCGATGCATTTTGAATCTCACAGTGTCCTATTGCACCAAGCCTACTACCGGCAGTCAAAATGAAAAAGTGAAAAGTAGAATTTAAAGTGAAGCAATTTCTTGACCGGGGCTGCGTGTCTAGCGTATTTGACAGCGCCTCTATAATTAACGCCTTGTTTTAACCTAAACTAACAACCGACCGTACTAACATGCCAGCAATATCAGCTACCACAGATTTAGCAAGTGAACTTATCCAACATGCCTCTATAACCCCTGACGACGGCGGCTGCCACGCACTGCTCGCTGAGCGCCTAACACCTCTCGGATTTAAAACTGAAACTTTCGATTGTGGCGAGGTTTCAAATCTTTATGCGCGACGAGGTACTGCTGAACCACACCTGACATTTATTGGTCACACGGATGTTGTGCCGGTAGGTAGCTTGGACGCGTGGCGTTTTCCTCCTTTCTCGGCAACACAGGCTGACGGGTATTTGCATGGCCGCGGTGCAGCTGATATGAAAGGTTCCGTCGCAGCAATGGTAACCGCCTGCGAGCGAATTTTTGGAAAGGGCGGTAACAATTATGTGGGAAGCCTGTCGTTGTTGTTGACAAGCGATGAAGAAGGTGAAGCAATTGATGGCACACGCTATGTTCTTGAGCAACTCAACGCGCGAGGTGAGAATCTGCAATACTGTCTGGTGGGTGAACCAACCTCGGAGAATACGCTCGGCGATACGATCAAAATAGGTCGTCGAGGCTCTTTAACTGGTTTAATCACTGTGAATGGAATACAGGGACATGTGGCTTACCCGCATCTTGCCGACAATCCGGTACATCGTTCAGGTGCACTCATCACTGCGCTTGCCAATTGCGCATGGAACGACGCTGACGGAGTGTTTCCAGACACCACGCTGCAAATCTCCAATCTGCATGCCGGTGTAGGCGCTGAAAATGTCATACCAGGTGAACTAGAACTAAATTTCAACATCCGGTTTTCTCCCGTTCAGAATGCAACTGCTCTTAAAGCTCAAATCGAAAAACTCTGCGTGGATCTGGAGCTTGACTACGAAATTGATTGGAGCCCTGTTACTGACCCATATCGAAGCGCTGGTAGTCACTTGGCAACGATTGTCTCGTCAGCCGTTTTTGCGGAACTTGGAGTGGAGCCGGCGCGGTCAACTGCTGGTGGAACTTCAGATGGTCGCTTCGCAGCAGCCAGTGGAGCAGAAGTTGTCGAATTTGGGCCGCTTAATGCAACCATTCATCAAGTGGATGAATGCGTTAGTATTTCTGACCTTGACAGACTGTCTCAGATTTACCAGCGAGTCATCGAACGAATGATCAGTGCTAACCAAAAATGAATGATCAATCCGACCAAGAGTACCTCATAGCACTTGGACGCAAGTCCTTTGCCCCAAATTACCGACCAAGGGATGTGGTTTTCGAATCGGGTAAGGGCTGTGAGTTAACTGACGTTTCGGGGAAAAAGTACCTCGATTTTGGCTCAGGCATCGGCGTCAATTGTCTAGGACATCAGCATCCCGCTGTTGTCGACGCGTTGCAGCGTCAGTCGGCACGTTTATGGCATTCGAGCAATGTCTACTTTAATCGTCCGGCAGTACGTTTGGCGGCTCGATTTATTGAACTAACTTTTGCTGAACGGGTATTTTTCTGCAATTCAGGTGCTGAAGCTAATGAGGCGGCGATCAAGGTCGCACGCCGATACAGCTATGATCGCGGATATCCCAACAAAAACATCATAATAACTTTGCAAGGGTCGTTTCACGGACGCACACTGGCTGCCGTAACCGCGACTGCTCAGCCTAAATATCAGGAAGGCTTCGGACCATTACCTGCGGGATTTCAATACTGTAACTTTAATGACATTGATCACTTAAGGTCGCTTTTTACCGAAAATGTCTGCGCACTAATGCTGGAGCCGATTCAGGGCGAAGGCGGAATTCGCCCTGTCTCTGATGAATTCTTACAATCTGCAGCAGAACTTTGTCAGGCTAATGATGCACTTCTCATTACGGACGAAATTCAATCAGGTATGGGACGCACCGGTAAACTATTTGCTCACCAATGGGTATCTAACATTCGGCCCGATATCGTTACTGTGGCTAAGGCACTCGGTGCAGGATTACCGATCGGAGCGGTGCTGCTCGGTGACAAACCCGATCAGACACTACAAGTCGGTAGCCATGGTTCCACTTTCGGAGGCAATCCCATCGCTTGTGCGGTGGCGAATGTTGTACTAGATACACTGCACACCGGTTGTATGCTGGATGAAATTGTAAGAAAGGGGGATCTAATCTGTCATGGACTCAATGCCATCAATGACAAAACGGAGGCATTCTGCGGTATCCGCAATCGCGGAATGATGATCGGAGCTGAACTGTCCGATAAATTTTCTGGTAAAGCAGGTCGAATTCTGAAGGAGTCACTCGAAAAAGGTTTACTGGTATTGCAGGCTGGTGATAATGTTGTTCGCCTGCTGCCAGCATACACAATCAGCGATGCAGAAATTCAAACTGGTTTAGTTCGCCTCCAGCAGGCTATTGAGAGTAGCTTGTCTTATGACTGAAAATTAAATTCAATCAACAGATTAAACGAGATGGTCGAGTGCCCTACAGTCTTCACTCTGCCAACCGACCGCAATCGACTGACCGTATTCCAAATTAACATGTCCATGCGCATTTGGAATTTTGATAACAAAGTCATCGTGTCCACATAGGCTGACTCGTGTTCGAACATGATCGCCAAGATAAATCACTTCTTCCACATGAGCATTAACGGAATTAGCACAGGTTCCGGAATCTGGATTGACAGTAACTCGCTCAGGTCGAAGTGATAGTGTCGTTGCTGATCCAACACCATCGATATTCACTGCTTTTGCTTTAACAACCTCACCGTTCGCTGTCTCAACATCACATGACCCGTTCATTACACCGACGACTTTGCCGTGCAGGACATTGTTTTCACCGATAAACTGGGCGACAAACGAATTTTCCGGTTCTTCGTATAACACGCCTGGTGCTGCAAGCTGCTGAATGATGCCATCATTGAACACTGCAATTCGATTGGACATTGTGAGCGCTTCACCTTGATCGTGCGTCACATAAATGACTGTAACGTTCAAGTTTTCGTGAATGTGCTTGATTTCGTACTGCATCTGCTCTCTGAGTTGTTTGTCCAATGCGCCAAGCGGTTCGTCCATAAGGACTAACTTGGGTTCAAATACCAAAGCCCTGGCAACAGCAACCCGTTGCTGTTGTCCGCCTGATAACTGACCAGGCAATCGACCGCCAAATTCATGAAGTTGCACCATGGCAAGTGCTTTGCCCACTCGTTCATCGACTTCTGCTGAGGGGAGTTTTCGAACCTTCAATGGAAATGCGAGATTTTCGGCGACCGTCATGTGTGGAAATAACGCATAGTTCTGAAAAACCATGCCAATTTCACGTTTGTGAGGTGACACATTATTGATAGGTACACCATCCAGAAATATTTCACCGTGGGTTGCGGTCTCAAATCCTGCCAGCATCATAAGGCAGGTAGTTTTACCCGAGCCAGAAGGGCCGAGGAGGGTGACAAATTCCCCCTGTTCGACTGAAAGATTCAAGTTCTTGACGACTAGAGTTTCGCCATCGTAACTTTTTTGAACGTCTGAAAATTGTACGTATGAATTTATGGTGTCCATTGAAGGTACAGCCTCGTTTGCAACTTTTTATTGAATTTATTGCTGCAAGTATAGATGAATTTACTCGCAGTTAAGCGAAGAATCTTTGCGCAATTTCATGACCACCTTCCCAGAGCATTGTCACTGCAACGACAAATATGATCAATAGACCGACATATTCGATCCATTTGTATTTATTTAGCAGATTTGCAATCAAAGTCGCTCCGACGACCATCAATACGACTGAAAGCGCAAGCCCAATCACCAATATTACGAGATGGTCGCGCGCAATTGCTGCTACGGCCAATACATTGTCCAGCGACATTGAAACATCTGCCACCACAATTTGAATCAGAGCTTGCCTGAATGTTATCGTTTCGCCGGTGGCACTGATTTTTGTGTGTGGATTGGTTTCCGGTCTCTCCTTGCGGCGCATGTCGGACCACAATCGCCAGCACACCCAAAGTAAAAGTAGCCCACCAATCAATAAAAGACCTGGAATTTTAAGCAGTTGCACCGTCAATACTGCAAATATGATTCTCGCAACGACTGCGAAAGCGACGCCAATCGTGATGACTTTCTTCCGTTGTTCCTTGGGTAATCCTGCCGCAACCAAGCCAATTGCGATAGCATTGTCACCTGCAAACAGCAGATCGACGAGAATCACTTGAATTA
>JAJDXD010000036.1 GCA_022823405.1 Gammaproteobacteria bacterium | reverse complement strand
CGTTGTAACCAGTACCCGTTCACCAATCAACGCCCTCTTCTGAATTTCAGATAAAAGATCGTCAACCTGAGTGTGAGCTGGACGAATTTCAATGATCGGATCCACGAGTCCGGTTGGACGAACAACCTGGTCAACAAACACAGGTGTCTTTTCCTGTTCATAGGGGCCTGGAGTTGCTGACATGAATATGATTTGTCTGACTCGTCGCTCAAACTCCTCAAACTGTAGCGGGCGATTATCCATAGCGGACGGCAGTCGAAAACCAAATTCAACCAAAGTTTCTTTACGCGATCTGTCGCCTCGATACATTGCGCGCAACTGAGGAATTGTCACGTGACTTTCATCTATAAACACCAGCGATCCCTCAGGCAAGTAATCAATCAGCGTATCGGGTGCCTCCCCCGTTTTTCGTTCCGATAAGTGCAGTGAATAGTTTTCTATTCCAGCACAATACCCGAGTTCCTTGATCATCTCGATATCGTAGTGTGTTCTCTGGGCTAGTCTTTGGGCCTCAACCAATTGATTTAAATCGGTCAACTCCTGAAGTCGTTGCTTAAGTTCCAGTTCTATACGACTGATAGCTTTATCTAGTGTATCGCGGGCAGTCACGTAGTGAGTTTTAGGAAATACTGTGTAGCGAACAACCGAATTGAGCAATTCACCAGTCAAAGGATCGAACAGCGACAATCGTTCAATTTCATCACCAAACAGTTCCACACGAACGGCCGCTTTGGCTGAATCTGCCGGATAAATATCGATTACATCACCCCGCACTCGGAAAGTTCCACGCCTTAGATTTGTGTCATTTCGGTTGTACTGCAATTCAGCCAATTGCCGGAGAATGGTACGCTGATCAACAATTGCACCAACCCTCAGGTGAAGGATCATTTTGTTGTATTCATTTGGACTGCCTAGTCCATAAATGGCTGAAACAGTACCTACGATGATCGTATCGTTTCTAAGCAGTAGCGCATTGGTTGCAGAGAGCCGCATCTGGTCAATGTGATCGTTGATCGAAGCATCCTTTTCGATGTAGGTATCTGAACTCGGTACATAAGCTTCTGGCTGATAGTAATCGTAATATGAAACGAAATACTCAACTGCGTTGCTTGGAAAGAAATCGCGCAACTCTGAATAAAGCTGCGCGGCAAGAGTTTTATTGTGAGCCAGCACCAGAGTCGGCCGTCGGGTGGTAGCAATCACATTGGCCATTGTAAAGGTCTTTCCGGTGCCCGTTGCACCGAGCAGTGTCTGGTAACGATTACCTGCCTCAACGCCTTCAACAAGTTTTCGGATCGCTTCCGGCTGATCACCTGCCGGTTGATAATCCGATATTAGATTAAATTCTCTCATTTTGGAATTGATCAGTCGGAATTCTCTGAACTCAAGGCATTCGAAAAACGGAAATATACCTAGTATGAACTTAAGACGATATCACTCAGAAAGAAACATATTTTGTAGTTAACCGGTCCAGAAATCAAACACAATTTCAGATGATCGTAGTTTCCCCCAAAATTGGACAAATTCCATCCGTCTAGAGAGCAATCCAACTATGCATCCGTCTATCGAAGCAGATTTACTGAAATAATGTTAAACCATAGAATACCTTTATAAATATATGTAATTATGTATTAAATACCATTAGTATTTGGTTTGCAAAATGACTTAGTTGCTTCTTTCGGGTGAACTTACATCGCTAACATTAAACTCAAGACTGCTGACAATTCCAACTTTTGTCAGTTGAAGATTCAACACTGTAAAATGCAGTTGGGTTATACTTTTAAGTCCCAATTATCAGCATCAAGAGGCAGTAAATTTAGTGAGTTCAGCACGTTTATCTTCACGCGTCAATGCGATAAAACCTTCGGCAACAATCGCAGTATCAACGCTCGCACGCGAGCTTCGGGCAGCCGGTCGAGATGTCATTGGGCTAGGTGCCGGAGAACCTGATTTTGACACCCCTGAAAATATCAAACAGGCGGCTATTGAAGCAATAAACAAGGGCATGACAAAGTACACACCTGCCGATGGCACACCTGAACTGAAGTCTGCAATTGTTGATAAGTTTCAACGTGAAAATAACTTAAGCTACACTTCTCAGAATATTGTCGTCTCAACTGGTGCAAAGCAAAGCCTGGTCAACGCTTTAACAGCCTTAATTGATGAAGGCGACGAAGTTCTAATCGTCGCACCCTACTGGGTATCCTATCCCGATATGACACTACTCTGTGGTGGTACGCCAGTCATTCTCAACGCCAGCATTGAACAGGGCTTCAAACTACATCCCGAACAGTTACGAGAGGCAATTAGCGACCGTACCCGGTTGCTTATACTCAACTCTCCAAGCAATCCAACCGGTGTTGCTTATACAGAGAAAGAGTTGCAGAATTTGGCGGAAGTACTACTTGAACATTCCAAAATTCACGTTGTCACTGATGACATTTACGAACATATTTTGTGGTCAGGAGAGCCGTTCTGCAACATAGTCAACGCCTGTCCGGAACTGAAAGATCGAACAATTGTGGTGAACGGAGTATCGAAGGCTTATGCGATGACCGGCTGGCGTATTGGTTTCGCAGCAGCGAGCGAACAGTTGTCTGCCGCCATGCGAAAAATCCAATCTCAGACAACTTCAAATCCAAACTCTATTGCACAGGCAGCAGCGGTGGAAGCACTGAATGGGCCACAGGATTCAATAAAAATGATGAATGAGCACTTCAAAAGTCGACATGATTTTATTGTCTCCAGTCTGAATGAGATCAAGGGGATGCATTGTCTGGCAGGTGATGGTGCATTTTACGCCTTTCCTGACTGCCGAGAGATCATTGAATCGACTGACAGTATCAGTACAGATGTAGAGTTATCGCAATACATTCTGAACGAAGGGGAAGTTGCTGTAGTGCCTGGTAGTGCATTTGGTGGCAACGGATATATCCGACTATCCTTCGCCACAGGAATGGATAATCTGCAAGAGGCTATAAGAAGACTAAAGAATTTGTTTGGCACTTAGTTTCGCTAAATTGCCCAACTCTTCATAACCTTCTATATTCCAGCTCGCTGGAACCGATTAATTGAATTTCGAGTCTTAATTTTTAATGAGGGACTATTGAATGATGTTTGACCCAGAGTGGAATGATGACGCAATTATTGACTACCTTCGTAAGTTGAATTGCTGGTCAGGTGGTATCGAGGTTGAACCACTTTTTGGTGGACTTTGTAATCGAAGTTTTGTCGTGACAGACAGTAATAGTCGTGCAGTCGCTCGAATCGGCACCGATATTCTTGTGCACGGCATCATTCAAACCTCCGTTCGAGCTTCCATGATAGCAGCCGCAGATATTGGAGTCAGCCCTCAAATTCGTCATTCTGAACCGGGACTTGCTATTGTTGAATTCATACCAGGCGGCTGTCTAAGAATGGAAGACATGGAAGGTCACCCGAAAAATTTGAAAAACATCGTCGAATTGCTAATGCGAGTTCATCACGGATCAAGTCAGGTTCGTGGTTCCCTCACCTACTTTTGGCCATTTCAAGTCATACGAAACTATGTAGACGTTGGACAGAAAAAGGGGTCTCGCTTGAATGATGTTCTACCAGACATCATTCGAATCAATAATTTGATTGAATCAACGGTCGAACCCTACACACCCGTGTTTACCCATAACGACACGGTGCCACAGAATTTCATGTTTGACGATGAAAACAACATTTGGCTGATCGACTGGGATTACGGTGGTTATGGGCACCCAATGTTTGACTTGGTCGGCGTCAGCTGTAATGCAGATATGAGTGAAGAATCCGAGGCCGAGTTGTTTGAAATGTACTGTGGAACGGTCGATGATGCAACGCATCGACAGTTGACTGCCTTTAAACTGGCACTGAATCTTCGCGAGTATATGTGGGGAATGGTACAGGAAGTAACCTCTGATCTTGACAGCGACAACGTCGCTGCATCGATGACTGACCTTTATCCTGACCAAGAACCTGGTTATGTAGGTTATACCAACATGAACCGCACCCGTTTCGAATCGAACTGGGAGCGGTACCGGGAAATGTTTGAATAATCGTCGTTAGAAATAAATTGTAAGTTTCGGTATCAATTGGATAATGTAAACATAGTAAAAGTACATAGTTCGAATATAAAGAAGAGTCAGTTCATAGCTGAATTGCAATACTAAGTTGGAAATTTCAAATTACGGCTGGAAGAGTTTTTTAAAAATGCATGATTGATTCTAAGGTTGATCATTTTTCATCGAAAATTGTTTGACAGAAGATTGTCATGCTGAATTTAATTTTTAATTGTTTTGCTTGTAGAACAAATTGGAGGTATTTGAAATGAAAAGATTGCTACAAAGCACAATTCTCGCAGGCACGGTTGCATTGTTTACCTATGCTCCCATTGCATCTGCAGAGGTCGAATCTACTGACCCGATCAAAATTACCTGGCACGATTGGACTGGCCAGTTCATTACCGCAACGCTGGTTGGAGAAATTTTGAAATCAATGGGATACAACGTTGAGTATGTACCCGCTGACTACATTGCCCAATTTGTTGGTTTGGAGTCTGGTGATTTGCACGTTGCCGTGGAAATTTGGGAAACCACTGGAAAGGATGCACTTGAGGCATCACTGGCCACCGGTAACACCGTCGACCTCGGAGAAACAGGAATGGACGCAATTGAAGAATGGTGGTATCCGCTGTACATGAAAGAAAAGTGCCCGGGACTACCGGACTGGACAGCACTCAACGACTGTGCTGAAGCGTTCTCCACCCCTGAGACTCATCCGAAGGGACGTTATCTGGGCGGTCCGGTTACATGGAGTGGCTACGATGATGAACGAGCCGAATCATTGGGCTTGGACTACGAAGTCGTGCATGCCGGAACTGACGCAGCGCTGTTCGGTGAAATCGAATCCGCTTATCAGCGTCAGGCTCCTATCCTGGCATGGGTCTACGCACCACATTGGGCACCTGCCAAATATGAAGGTGAGTGGGTCGAATTTCCTAGATATACGGATGAATGCTACAACGACCCCGCTTGGGGCATCAATCCAGATATGGCTTATGACTGTGGAAAACCCAGAGGCTGGATTAAGGCTGTCGGTTGGGTTGGTGGCGAAGAGAAATGGCCGAAAGCCTATCAAGCCATTCGTAATTTCACAATTGACAATGCCACAATGGCTGCATTGATCATCAAAGTGGACCTTGAAGGACAAACCGTTGAAGATGTTGTTGCAGAATGGCTGGCAGAAAATGAATCGACCTGGAAAGCCTGGACAATGTAATCGGGTTTATTCGGTTCGAGTTGATTGATTCTTTTAGCGCGCCGGTGTCTGAAGCAGACACTGGCGCGTTTTGTTTCATTCGCCTGAAAACACTATCTATTTCTAATGGACTCTAAGCCTGATCCCATACTTTCCTGCTCTGAAGTGTGGAAACTGTTCGGCAGGAATGCTCAGCAATTCCTGAAAGAGAACAAGAACATCACCGACGATATGCTGTCGGATAATGGATTGATCGGTGCCGTTCGAGATGCAAATATCGAAGTCGACGAGGGTGAGATATTCATCATCATGGGATTGTCAGGGTCCGGTAAATCAACTCTACTCCGCTGTCTCGCACGCCTAATCGAACCAACTTCTGGTCAAGTGATGTTTGAAGGCGAGAATCTGCTAAATCATTCTGAAAAACAGATGATCCAGATTCGTCGACACAAGATGGGAATGGTGTTTCAACATTTTGCGCTAATGCCGCATTTAACCGTATTGGGCAATGTAGCGTTTCCGTTGGAAGTTCAGGGTATCGACCGGTCTGAACGCGAAAATCGTGCGCTGGAGGTCATTGAACTTGTCGGCCTGCAGGGCCGGGAATCATACTACCCTCGGGAGCTGTCCGGCGGCCAGCAACAGCGTGTTGGAATTGCCCGTTCGCTATCTGTGGAACCAAAAATCTGGTTTCTAGACGAACCCTTTTCTGCCCTTGACCCGCTGATCCGCCGAGAAATGCAAGATGAATTCTTGAGAATTCAATCGGTGCTGAACAAGACAATTGTGTTTATCACCCATGACTTCAATGAGGCTGTAAGACTGGCGGACCGTATCGCCATCATGAAAGATGGGGCAATCATTCAAATCGGCACACCGGAAGAACTGGTGATCAATCCAGCCGACGATTACGTTAAGGAATTCACAAATGATCTGTCCAGGGCGAAGGTACTTTCTGCAAGAACTATGATGTCTAAACCTGAACCAGACGCACAAGTTGGTGGCAGGGTTTCCAGTTCAACCAAAATTCAGGACCTGGCAGAAGACCTGATTAAATCTGAACTACCCTTCCATGTTGTCGACAAGGATGACAACGTTATTGGGCAGCTGACGCGTGACGCAGTCGTTGATGTACTGGTTAAGCAACCGTAGTCAACGTATTGTTTTACTGACATGAACTCAACTGTCGGCCTGTCTTCACGACACAAATTTGCATATACATGGCCACTTGCCTGGGGAGTGGCATTTACAGTGGTCGCATTCATCTGGATAGGTGGTGATCTGTGGCAGTGGGCAGTCAAAGCACCTAAGGAATTAACCTGGAAAGTTGAAGCGCTTGGCAGTTGCACCAGTGTGCGTTTGTGCGTTACGGGTTTTTTCAAGTTCATGGTCAGCAATGACGCCTACATATTTCCCTGGACATTTAAAGAATTTACCCGCTTTGTTGCAGCGTGTATTGAATTCCCCTACCAGATAATCCGTTCGTTTCTTGCATCTGGATTTACGATTCCACTAAGTGGTGGTGAATCTTGGCAGTCACCACCTATTTCATGGCTCGGACTCACTGTTGTGCTGACTGCAGTAGCCTATCGTTTGAAGGACTGGAAACTAGCTCTCATGGTGTTTCTGTGTGTTGCTTACCTTGCCGTCTTTGGAAACTGGGAAAGTGCCGCAATTACGTTGTCCTCGATTGCAGTCGCAGTACCAATTGGAATCGTATTTGGTGCGCTAATCGGAATTCTCGGCTATCGCTATGAGAAGTTTGAACGAGCAATTACGCCGATATTGGACCTAATGCAGACTGTTCCCATATTTGCCTACCTGGTGCCGGTGTTGTTTCTTTTTGGATTTGGACCGGTCTCAGCAGTCGCTGCCACTGTAATTTATGCCATGCCACCCATGGTTCGCATCACCATGCTGGCGCTTAAGACTGTGCCGTTAGAAATCAAGGAATTTGGCAAGATGGTCGGCTGCACCAAACGTCAAATGACCTGGCGAGTTCTGATTCCCGCTGCCGCACCCGGACTGATGGTTGGAGTCAATCAAGTGATTATGCTGTCGCTAAATATGGTCATTATTGCGTCCATGATTGGTGCAGGTGGTTTGGGCTTTGATGTTCTTGCATCTCTGAGACGACAAGCAATTGGAGATGGACTTGAAGCGGGAATTGCAATCACTCTGATCGCAATAGTTTTAGATCGACTGACACAGGCCTGGGCATCAAGGAGTCCAGCGCCACATCATGAGACCAAGCCAACACTACTGCAGAAACACAAGAATTTATTGCTGGCATTGTTGATATTGGCGGGAACGACAGCCATCAGTTTTGTTGCACCATTTTTTGCACAGTGGCCAGAGCAGTTTGAAATTTCTACCGGCCAGTTTTGGAATGATCTGATCAAATGGATCAACATCAACTTCTTTGATGAACTTGAAGCAGTCAAAGTCTTCCTGCTACTAAATGTACTTAAACCAGTAAAAGCTTTTTTGCTTGCCTTACCCTGGCCTGGCGTCCTGCTTTTTCTGGCGCTTGCAGGACTTCAACTCGGTGGAATCAGACTGGCGATTCTGGTTGTTTCATGTGCTAGTTTCATATTGATAACTGGACAATGGACAAAGGCGATGATTACCGTTTACCTCTGTGGAATCTCGGTAATAATTGCAGCAATGATCGGAATAACAATCGGTGTGATTGCATCTCGCTACCCGGTTCTCAAACGCTCGGTGCTGGTTTTTATTGATACACTGCAAACTCTGCCGAGCTTTGTCTATTTGCTTCCGGTTGTCATGTTGTTTCGAGTGGGAGATTTTTCAGCCATGGTGGCTGTTGTGCTCTACGCCCTGCCCCCTGCGGTTCGTTACACTCTCTATGGAATTCAGCAGATCTCACCATCCTTGATTGAAGCGGCAAAAACATCTGGCTGCACAAAAAGACAGTTGTTAACCAAGGTTCAATTTCGTCTCGCTTGGCCCGAAATCATGCTTGGAGTGAATCAGACCGTCATGTTTGCTCTGTCCATGCTTGTTATTACTGCTTTGGTCGGCACTAGGGACTTAGGCCAAGAAGTCTATATTGCCTTGACCAAAGCAGATACTGGCAGAGGGCTTGTTGCTGGTTTGTCAGTGGCATTTATTGCAATCATCACCGACCGTCTGATCTCCGCTGCTGCAAAAAAACGTAAGCAAGCTTTAGGGCTCTAGATTTTTTAAATAACTCGAGTGTCCATTCCACAACATTGCAGAATCGTGATAATCGGAGGCGGAATCATTGGTTCTTCCACTGCTTATCATCTGGCTCAACGGGGAGAAACCGACTGTGTCGTTCTCGAACAGGGTGAATTCACAAACGGTTCAACCTGGCATGCAGCGGGCTTGGTTGGTCAATTGCGCAGCAATGCAAACATTACTCAACTGCTTAAATATTCTGTTGATCTTTACGACCGACTGGAAGCTGAAACTGGACAAGCAACCGGCTGGAAAATGAATGGTGGCCTGCGTTTGGCTTGTGACCCGGAACGTGTTCGGGAGATAAAACGCCAGACAACAATGGCGCATTCTTTTGGACTCGAAATGCATTACCTAACGCCACAGGAGACATCAGAATTGTGTCCCATTCTTTCGACTTCTGATTTACTGGGCGCTGCATTCTTACCCACCGATGGACAAGCCAACCCCTCAGACCTCACTCGATCACTAATTGCAGGCGCAAGGCAGAAGGGTATAAAGTTTGTTGAACAGGTTTGCGTAACGTCAATTGGCACCGAAAATCAGTCGGTTAAATCGGTAATTACAAATCAAGGTACGATTGAATGTGAATACGTCGTCAATTGCACCGGCTTATGGTCCAGGGCACTAGGTGCCTTATCCGGTGTCAACGTGCCAATCGTTCCAATGAAACACCACTACATCGTCACCGGTAAAGTAGATGGAGTCACCAGCAATTTGCCTACTGTTCGAGATCCGGATCAACTGATTTATTTCAAAGAAGAAGTTGGAGGATTGGTTTTCGGCGGATATGAGTTAAATCCACAACATTGGGCTGTGACCCAACCCGGTGAAAAATTTGGTTTTACACTACTCGATTTTGACTTAGATCATTTTGAGCCCTTGATGCAAGCTGGAATGAGCCGGGTACCTGCAATGGAATCCGCTAGCATTAAACAGTTGATTTGTGGCCCAGAGTCTTTCACACCCGACGGTAACTTCATCCTTGGAGAGGCACCTGAACTCAAAAACTACTTTGTCGGAACTGGTTTTAACGCGTTTGGTATTGCCAGTGCTGGCGGTGCTGGTTTGGCTCTTGCTGAATGGGTTGCTACCGGATCGCCGCCCATGGATCTTGGTGCGGTTGACATTCGACGATTCGGTAAGGTACACCGAGATACAAAGTGGATTACCGAGCGAACCATAGAGTTATGTTCAAAACACTACACAATGGCATGGCCAAACGAAGAACATAAAAGTGGCCGCCCCTACTACCGCTCAGCACTCTACGAAGATCTCAAATCAACCAACGCATGTTTCGGTGAAAAACTGGGCTGGGAACGACCCAACTGGTTTGCTCCCACCGGCGAAAATCCGGAAGATGTCTATTCATTCCAACGACCTAACTGGTTTGATGCAGTAGGTATTGAACACCGAGCGATTCGGGAAGCTGTCGGAATGATTGACCAGTCTTCTTTCGCAAAATTTCGCCTATCAGGTAAAAATGCCCTAGCGCTGCTGAATTGGCTTTGCAGCAACCGAATGGATCGTCCCGTCGGTACAGTTGTATACACGACAATGCTCAACTCAGCTGGTGGAATTGAGTGTGATGTGACAGTGACCCGACTAACAGAAGATGAATTTCTGATAGTGGCTGGAACCGGTTTTGCTACACATCATTTTCATCACATTCTCAATCATTTATGTGATGATTTTAAGAACGTCTCTCTAGAAGATGTAACCACTCAATATTCGACTCTTTCAGTTTCTGGTCCAAATACCCGAGACCTTTTACAACCACTGGTTGATTGCGATCTTTCGCGAGAATCATTTCCATTTCTCAAAGCTCGATCTGTCAAATTTGACAATCTGGATGCTCTAGCCCTTCGTGTCTCTTTTGCAGGAGAACTAGGCTGGGAACTCCATATCCCAGTTTCCAATTCACTAGGTATTTACAGAAAGATCATTGAGCGTGGAGCGGAATTCAATCTCAAGAATGTCGGTTATCGGGCATTGGAGTCGCTGCGTTTGGAGAAAGGATTTCTAGCATTAGGTTCAGACATTGGACCGGACTATACCCCGCTTGAAGCGGGTATGGAACGGATTGTCCGTCTAGACAGCGAAATTGAGTTCATTGGTCAAAATCAGTTGTTGAAACAAAAGGACGACTCGTTAAAGCGCAGACTTGCATGCTTTACCACTCCTGACCCGTCAATCACATTACACGGTAGAGAAACAATTTACAGAAACGGTGAACGAGTCGGCTGGACTTCAAGTGGAGGCTGGGGGTATACGGTTAATTGTAATGTTGCCTACGGATACGTTCGAAATGCTGATGGTGTTAATGATGACTTTCTGTATGAAGGTGACTACGAACTGGAAGTGGAGCACTCGAATATTCCAGTCAAAATAGAACGTGAGAGTCTGTATGATCCAACTTCTTCAAAGATGAGATCATGACAACGGAAGCTACCATTCCGAACCATGCAGAAATTGTTGTGGTCGGTGGTGGTGTAATTGGAGTATCCGTCGCATATCACCTGGCACTGGCAGGGAAAACTGATGTTTTACTGCTTGAAAAATCACAACTCACACACGGCTGCACCTGGCATGCAGCAGGACTTGTTGGTCAACTGCGCGGGAAGCTAGGACTGACCCAAATGATGCAGTACAGTGTCGAATTGTTCGATCGACTTGAAGCTGAAACCGGACTTTCTACCGGTTGGAATCCAGTGGGTAGCTTACGAATTGCTTCCTCGCACGATCGATGGATCGAAATTCAACAGCTTGCACTTAGTGCACGATCGTTTGATGTTGAGCTGCATCTGATAGATGCCAAAGAATCCGTTGATCTATTTCCTTTAATTCGTCCAGACAGTATTTATGGTGCAGCTTATCTGCCGACTGATGGCTATGTCGATCCCAACGGTATTACCCAGTCGATGGCAAAGGGGTTTCGTGAACGCGGTGGAAAAATTTTCGAAAACACGGCTGTTATTGGATTCGAACGCGTTGGGCGTCGAATCACCGCAGTTCACACCCATGAGAAAATGATTCAATGCGAAACGGTAGTCAACTGCGCTGGACTCTGGGCACGACAAATTGGACAGTTGGCAGGTTCAAATATTCCCGCAGCGATTGTCGAACACCAATATCTGGTAACAGAAAAATCAAAACACATTGCAGATGGATTGCCGACGCTTAGGGATCCTGATCAGAACTTCTACCTCAAAGTTGCGGCTGGTGCCTTTGAGTTTGGAGGTTGGGAGAGTGATTCCATTGCGGTTCCATCTATAGTTTTTCCCCAAGAATTTACCCGAACACTTTATGAGAGTAATTTCGATCGATTCGATCAGACATTCATGAATGCTGCCAGACGAATTCCTCTTGTGGAAAGTCTTGGAGTTCAATCCCTGATCAATGGTCCAATTCCAGTAAGTCCAGATGGTGAACCAGTTATGGGATGCGCACCTGGCTTCGACAATTTATTTGTTGCTTGTGGATTCACTGCAGGTATTGCAGCTTCTGGTGGTGCTGGCAAAGCGATGGCGGAATGGATAATGGAAGGACGTCCTTCTGTAGATCTTTGGTCGTTCGATATTCGGAGATTTGGTGAATTTCATGCACAATCGCCCTATCTTGAAAATCGAGCCCTGCTAAGTTATGGCAGTTACTACAAGATCCATTGGCCATTTGAAGAACCGCTGGCCGGCCAAAGGCAGCGCTGCTCGCCGCTGTACGAAGAATTAAAACAGCTAGGTGCTGTATTTGGAGCAAAGTTTGGTTGGGAACGACCCAACTGGTTCGCAGACAAGGAAATGGAAGCAGTGGACCTACCCACCTTCGATCTGCCAAACTGTTTTGAACGCGTTGCTCTTGAATGTCAGGCGATTCGAAACCGGGTTGCACTGATTGATCAAACTTCATTTTCAAAATATGAAATTACAGGTAAAGATTCCCTTTCAGTATTGAATGACCTATCAACCTGTAATGTGGACCGACCAGTCGGCTCCATCATTTATGCTCAAATGTGCAATCAACAAGGTGGCATCGAATGTGATGTTGTGCTATTGAGGCTGGAAGATAACAAGTTCTGGCTCTTTTCCGGTTCCGCTTTTGGGGTGCATGACCGAGACTGGATCGAAAGGAATATACCAGTTGGCCTAGATTTCACAATTAGGGACATATCTAACCACTATGCAGTCATCAACATCTGTGGACCTCGATCTCGTAATGTACTCGAAAGCACGGTGGATTGTGATGTATCTGAATCGGCGTTTCCATACATGACATTTCGACAGAGCACTATTGATGATGCAGAAGTGCTGCTGGCACGAATTGAGTACAGTGGAGAACTTGGATGGGAGATCTCCATACCGATTAAAGATGCCCTCCAGGTTTATCGAACTCTGCTTGAAGCGGGGCGAGAATTTGGAATAACCAATGCAGGTTTTCGGGCGTTAGACTCTTTAAGGTTGGAAAATCGATACCTGTACTGGTGCGGTGAAATCACTCCCTACGTCAATCCGTACGAAGTCGGACTAAATTTCAGAATCAGCAAGGCCAAGAAACACTTCATTGGCAAGGAGGCTTTGGAGATTATTGGTTCGCAAGAACAGCAACGGAAACTTTATTGTTTTCACAGCGAGGAATATGTTCCGATTCATGGCAGTGAACCAATTTTGTTAGAGGGGAAGGTTGTTGCTTATACCCTGTCAGGGGGTTTCGGCCACTCGACTGGCCGGACCATCTGCTATGCATTCCTGAATAAAGCACATCAGATTGATGGAGAATTTTGTCTACAGACAATTGATCGAGTCATCCCTCTGAACAAGCAATTGAAACCTCTATACAATCGTCGAAGAAAATAATATAGAGGATCTGAATGGACAGATGGATGTAGTGAATCGTACTTTAAATGACCTGATTGATTCACTTTATTCAATTCATAACAAATAGTTAATTGGTACTTTTAATCCTAAATTGACTATGTAACAACTGATTGGAAGGCTTGTGACATGGAACAGAAACTGGAAGCGATCATTCGAACCATTCCTCATCTATCCAGTATTGAACCGAGTTCATTTCAAGTTAGACGTCTGGGCGGCTTGACCAATGAAGTGTATCACCTGGCTGGTGAAGATCAGGGTTATTGCCTGCGAATTCCCGGTGCTGGCACAGAAGAATATATTGACCGCAACGTAGAAAAGCACAATGCGAGCGTAGCTGAGTATGCCGGCGTTAGTCCTACAGTCCATTATTTTTCGGATGACGGCATCATGCTCACGGAATTTATTCCAGATAGTGTAACCATGTCTCCTGCAAGATTTCAATCAGATCTTGAAGCTGCATTTCAGGCTGGTGAAAGCTTTCGACAGTTGCACCTGTGTGATAAGCCCTTTGAATTCCACTTCGAGGTGTTTTCAATGATTGAGGAATACCTCCACTTGCTGTCTAAAGGTAAAGCCATTGAACTGCCTGAAGGTTATCACGATGTGGTCGAGCAAAGCAAGTCAGTCAAAGAAGCCCTTGACAGAAACCCAGTCGATTTGGCTCCATGCCATTGTGATCCACTTTGCGAGAATTTTCTCAAACAGGACGAGAAAATGTGGATTGTGGATTGGGAATATTCTGGAATGAATGATCCATACTGGGACTTGGGCGATCTATCAGTTGAAGCAAGCATGCCAGAAGAGGCAGAGATGGCTCTGCTCCAGGGGTATTTAGGACGGGATCCTTCAGCACGTGATGTAGGCAGAATGATCATGTACAAAGCATTGTGCGACCTGCTTTGGACATTATGGGGACTCATTCAGTTTATGAATGAAAATCCGGTAGAAGACTTTTGGGCGTACTCTATCGAGCGATTTACGAGATGCATCAATCTCATGTCAACAGAAGAGTTCTCAAGGCACATGAGTGCAATTCAATAAAGACTCGTCTTACAAGGGATCGTTGATTTTGAGGAATTGCGGATACTAGTTCCGAAAGATGCACTAATAGTGAGGAGATGGCTCCCCGGGACGGGATCGAACCGCCGACAAGATGGTTAACAGCCACCTGCTCTACCTAGCTGAGCTACCGGGGAATAGAAAAGAAGACAACCGACAAGTGATCACTTATCGTCGGGCAAATTTTATTCTATTGTGTACACATTCTGAATAGATTAGGCTCGATTTTTTGACTGTATATCAGGAAATTTCGACAAGTGTCGTTCAAAATTTTCACTTGACCAGAACAGGCAAGTCAGGCAGACAGACAAACTTGAGGTGTGCATAGGATTCTCGTAGCGCTGCCTCTGCGCGTTCTGGAGAATCTGCAATTGAATAGATAAATCCTGGATACTTTCCACCTTCTGGCCAACGAACTAGCTTTTCTCCTTCCCGTAAATCCAGTCGAACTTCATGAATATTTTCAACGCACTGCGCCTTCGTGACTCCTTCTATGCGCCGCAAAATACCATTTTCAGAAACTGGAATCATCAGTACTCCGGCTGCATGTTCAAGACTCAGCGTATCAATCGGTTGTCCAATCGCACGACATACTACAAATTCCTCCAGACTTGAATGGGTTGCCAGTTCAAAAATTCTGCCGCAATCTCCACCGATCGAACGCGCAGCGATTTCCAGTATCCAAACCTTCTCATCGGATACTCTCACTTCTGCATGAATCGGCCCCATGCTTAAGCCATGAGCGTCACATCCATTTAGAATGGACTTTCTGACTTGTTCCTGCACAGACTGTGGAAGACGCGACGGAGTTGTATAGTAGGTTTCCTCAAAATAGGGGCCATGGAGTGGATCGGGTTTGTCGAATATACAGATGACTTCCAAGTCGCCTTCATGTAAATATCCTTCAAGCGCGTGCTCGGTACCGTGAACGTATTCTTCCACCATGGCTTGCAGCGGGTTGGGATGCTCAAACTCAGTATGAAGAATTCTGTTGATTCGTTCTAGCGCATCAATCAACTCACCTTGGTTTTCGGTTCGAATGACGCCACGGCTTGCAGACAAATTCAGTGGTTTGGCAACACAGGGATATCGAATCTCTGTCAGTTGCTTATCGAGTCTTTCCTGTAAGTCGATTAGGTTGAAATCCGGAACAGTGTCGATGCCAGAATCTTTCAAGTTCCGACGTGAAAGATACTTATTGGATACGATTTTGAGTGAATGAACCGAATTATGCGGTAAATTGAGCTCTGCTGAGACTTCTGCTGCAAGTTCAACAAACTTCTCATCAGGTGACAGAACTGCCTGTACATCGTAGGCGACAAGCGATTCGCAAATAATCCGTTTCGCTTCGATTAAATCTGCAAACTGAACACGAATCCCTTCGTTGATCGTGGGTATAACATCAGCAAACCCGTCGGAGATAAAAATTACAGATATGCCATGTTTAGCAGCCGCAGTCAGATAGACTGACGCTCGGTAACTGTGAACCGGTGCAATTAATGCAATGGATTTGGCTCTTGTCAACTGGCTGACAAGAAAAAGATTAGAATTTTTTCAGTGTTTAAACTGCTGCGCCGCAACCACCGCAGGCACCTGTGCCTCCGACCGACTGAAAAACGTTATGGAATACAAAAGTTGCCTGAATACCGTCATCAACGTAATCGATTTCTGCACCTTTAAGGTATTGCATTGCAATCACATCCGCAAAAAGACGAAAATCTCCCCGATCCAATATGCGATCATATTCCGTCTCGGATTCTGCGTATGTCATGCCATAGTTCATTCCGCCGCAACCGCCTCCAGAGACATAAATGCGAATACCGACTACTGATTCGTCTGTAGATTGAACGAGTTCCGACATCTTGTCACCGGCAGCATCAGTAACGCGAATATCCGAATCTGTTATTTCTTTCTGAAAAGTTGTTAATTCCATGTCATTTCACAAGGATAATTTGAAGGGTAATCAGATTATATAAAATATAGGGTTTAATTCACTCGTGCTCAAGTCTCAGTTTGAAAGATGTTGTCTGAAGTCAGTAATACTATTGCCTGCAAGAAGCGGATAACACACCGAAATGAATTTCACTCAATCCAGACTCCATCATTCTATTTTCTTCTATAAGCATGTCCAGACTTGTTGATTGCTCTGTGTTAAAGCAAAAAGCGGAAGCGCTTGATACGCCTCCATATCCAGGAGACCTGGGTATTCGAATATTTGAGAATGTCTCCAAAGAAGGCTGGAAACAATGGCTTGAGAGACTGGTTACAATCATTAACGAGAATCAGCTGGTCACCGGGGATCCACCAACCCACGAATTGATTGAACAACACATGCGGGGCTTTCTATTTGGTGAAGGTAACTTGGGCCAGTTACCAGCAGGCTTTACCACTCAGCGAAAGAAGTAGGAAATCGTTTTGTTGAGGAATGGTTCAACCTAAAATTTGGGTTCAGTCTTTCTGTCGTTGCAGAACTCAAATACCTCCTGAGCTTCGACTGGGCGGAACAGAAATTTCCTGAAAACATGTGAAGTCCTGCATCTCTGTTTGCGGAGGACATAATCCAAAAGGAATAGAGTTGAAATTGCACAAATTCCATAAATGGTTTCACGTTCAGCAATCCGCTCTGATTGTCTGTCTGAACACCTCCCTACTCCGGTCGGCCTTGCTATCACTGAAATACCCAATCGCCCGTCGAAGAAATAGCTGGGATTCGCGCCGAATCTCTACTGAGTCGAATCTTTCATTTGCAATCGCTATTAGCGTTCTACCAGATATAGCATTTTCATTCGGCTGAGCGACACAAACAGGACCAGTTTCAAAATCGTAGAGATACAGTTTGTCTGTATCAATCGGTGTTGTCCCATCCACTTCAGTACTCAAATTCAGTTCGTAACCCTGGTACTTAAGCAAATTCTTTTCGAATACCCTCAGTGTAGAGAATTCATTATCCGGTACCGCGAGATGTTTCAAGGTTTCCAAATAAATATCGAACAACTCTGGGTAAGGAATAGCTTGACGAACAAATCGGATGATCAACTCGTTCAAATAGTAACTACAGTAGATCTGTCTTCCAGCAACATCCGGGAGGTTGAACTTGTTTGCGAGAGACGTCATCGTAGGCATTTCTCCTCTTCCAGACCAGCCAACCAGCAACAATTGAAACGGTCGTATTGAACCTCTGAATTCTGACTTCTGCCTTCTCGCACCTTTTGCCATCAAGCTGTAGCGTCCAAAATTTCGAGTGAATACATCTACAACCAAACTCGATTCCTTTATCGGAACAGTTCGCAAAACAAAGCATTCCTCATTGAAAACTCGCATCAGCTACTCCTGAACTGAGTATCCAAAATTTGCTATCAACCTTTCGTCTTCAGTCCATTTCGAACGCACCTTCACCCAAAGTTTCACATACACCTTCGTACCTAACTTTGTCTCCAGTATTTGTCGAACCCGGGTTCCGACAAGTTTGATTTTCTCTCCTTTAGATCCGATGATGATACGCTTTTGATTCTCACTCTCCATCCAAATCAATGCATGAAGATGCAGTACAGATTTCTGTAGTTGATATTTTTCAACTTGTATAGCGCACGAATATGGCAACTCCTCGCCATAATGACGGAATACCTGTTCACGGATCAACTCCGATGCGAAAAAAACCTCGTCCTGATCGGTCACAAAATCAGAGGGAAAGAGGGGCGGACCTTTTGGTATGTGCTTAGATATGACTGACTTGAGCCGGTCAATATTCAGCGCTTTTTGAGCTGAAATCGGAACAATTTCTGTAGATCCGGTTACTTCTGCTATATCGCTGATCACAGGCAGTAATCGATCTTTCCTGGCCAAGAGATCGATTTTTGTCATGACAACGATACTATTCAGTTTTTCTGACTGAATTCGTCGCCAAACTGGAAGATCCTGGGGGTGCCAGCCTCGACTGTCGACTAAAAACAGGACAAGATCAACACCCATAATTCCAGCGACCGCGACTTTTTGAATTGCGCGGTCGACCAACTGTTTTGACTGGGTTGAAAACCCTGGTGTATCAATAAATATATACTGGCAGTCGGGCTCACTCAATACACCAAGAATTCGATGTCGGGTTGTATTGGCTTTTCTTGAAGTGATACTGACTTTCTGACCGAGAATTTTGTTAAGCAATGTTGATTTGCCAACGTTTGGGCGCCCCGCAATGGCGATCATTCCCGAACGGAATTCTGGGTCAATCGGTTCGCCTGCAGAGTAATTCATAGGCTCGTCCAGCTGCAATTTGTTGTGCTTCCTTAACAGTTTGTCCCGTACCAGAAACGGGCTGTCTCAACATCTCAATATGGCATTGAACCGTAAAGACAGGCTCGTGACCCCTGCCTTGAACTTCAATTGTTTCGTATCGTGGTACACTCTGGCTTCGGCTTTGTAAATATTCTTGCAGCAGTGCTTTGAAGTTTGTATGCGCCATAACACTACCATCATTTAGTAGTGTCGAAAAGTGCCGGTTGAAAAAATCAGTTGCTGCAGGCATCCCACCGTCCACGTAAACAGCTCCGATCAAAGCTTCCACGGTATTCGCCAGCAAATTTTGCCATGCTCTCTTGTTTGACTTGACAAACCCCTTGTCAACAATTATGAAGTCACCAATATTCATGTGTTTAGCAACACTAAATAGTGCCTGGTGATTGTTGACGATACCGATTCGTTTTAACGTCATTTCACCTTCTGAAGCGTCTGGAAGGCTTTCGAACAAATAGCTGGAAACGATTGCTGAAAGAATTCCGTCGCCCAGAAACTCCAGCGTTTCGTTGTGCGGCCCATCAGCACTACGATGTGTCAACGCACGCTGAAGCAAACTTGGATCTTTGAATGAATAACCGAGTATTTCAGTTAGACTGTTGATCCGATTCGTATTCACAAGAAGCTGTTAGCAGTTATTCGATCGCTGCCGCAATTCGGTTCCAGTCGACTCCCCTATCCCCTGAAGAATTCCAACTAAACCAAATGAAGAACGCCCGCCCTATGATGTTCTCATCTGGTACGAATCCCCAAACCCGGCTATCGTTACTGTAATCTCGATTGTCTCCTAAAACGAAATAGGAATCCTCTGGCACCTTGAAAACCAACGGTCGAGAAGATCGTCTGTCGTCATGAAGAATCCGGTGAGATTCTCCATCGGCGAATGACTCTCTGAGCAACTGTGTCTGTGTTTTACGGTTAGGACCCGCTTCGATAACAAATTCACCACTCAAATCCTGTTCGACGATTCTCCCGTTCACCGTTACTTGCTTATTCTCGTATACGATAGAGTCTCCCGGCAGTCCGACTACTCGTTTAATGAAGTTAACTGACTCGTTATGCGGAAATCGAAAAACCATGACATCGCCGTAGTCAGGTTCATCCATATTGAAGATTTTTTTATTTAGTACTGGCAATCGAATTCCGTATTCGTACTTGTTGACCAGTATGAAGTCCCCAACTTCAAGCGTTGGAAGCATAGAACCGGAAGGAATTCTGAAAGGTTCAACAACAAACGAGCGTAATACAAAGACGATCAGCAATACCGGAAAAAATACACGCGCATATTCAACAACCCAACTCAAGCGACTGCGCGATTCAGATTCGTAGTGGAATGAAATTACGTACCTTTTCAAAAGTCGCCAAATTATGTCAATAAACCAGATTGCACCGGTTATTGAAACAGCGAGTACTAATACAAACGTGAAATCGGCTGGAGCGTTCAATTTTTTTAGTTCAAAAAGGGAGATTCTAGAAAATCGGCTTCAGAAAAGCCGGGACGAAAAAATTTAAATCAAGGTGCAGAATATAAATGTTGGGACATATGAAATTATATCTTACCGATCTTTTCAATTGCTCCACAACCAGGATTCGGTTGCTATGGAACTACAATCTATGGAATGAAAACGAAGGTTTGAAAGATGATTCCAAACAGACATATTGCAGCGGTTTTAAAGCTGCATCAACGAATCATGTGAGTTGCAGGATTGACGTAGGATTGGTAAGATCTGTTTGAACAAATAAAACAGAATTCCGTTAGCATTTGGCAGAGCTAACTTTCAACATCAATTCCTGATTTCGATGGATTCTCCGATTGCGCGCACTGTATCGAACGGAACTTCACCAACGACAGTTACCTGATAACCGTCTATTACCCGACCGTAAGCGTTTACTGCACCCAATTGACTGGAACCAACAAAGTGTCCGTCCCGTTCATCCTGATTTAGTTTCTGCATAAATAGGGACACAGTTGCTAAATCATCTGAAAATACAATTTGTTCTTTCTCGTCTTCTTCTGACTGAGTGCGAACATGCTTGACTTTTTTAAATCCATCGGGCAGCATTGTTATGGTTAGTGGTGTTGACGCATCGGCAACCATTATTTCTCCTGCGCTACTGAAGTTCCAAAGATAGTCTGTTCCTGATTCAGTGGGCAGGAGATCGGAATCGTGGATCTCCTCATCGAGCGTTATGTCAACGAATGCGTACCAATCGATCACTTCCTGGTCCTTATTGAACAAGTCAGAGCGCAAAAGTAACCCAGATTTAGCATCTATCCAAAGATTTACACCATAACGATAGGAGTCCTTTGGCATGAATTTCAGTTGGTTTGTCCAACGATTTGCGATTCTTTCTCGCCCGACCATGGTAATCAAGTAGTACTTTTGTAGTTCTGGGACCAATGCCGCTTCAATTTTTGGCATTCGGAATAATTGATCGTCCCGAAATTTGAAAAACCCTTCTTTTCGATCAGGAAAATAGCACCACACACCTTTGCTATTTCGTACGATTTCCGAACTGTCGCCGTTCAGCGAATGAATTCGTTCTTGAAATCCACTGGAACTGACAAGACGATAAACGCGCATAGTCTCTGGTTCCAGCCCGTTTGAATAAATGAACGTACCCTTGTAACTGACTAACTCTGCAGCCTGTGCTGATTTTGACAACAACGCCGAAATCGAATCCGCACCATGTGCTTGTACTGGCAGAATGCTGCACAACACTGAAAGCGGAATCAATATGATGTTCCGCGAGACTATTGAAGCGAACATCTGGAACAATTTCAGCATGAACAAGACTGTATCCTATTGAGGCTAATTGTCGTAAGAAACCATCCTGGCATAGTTAGACAGTCCATTAATTGAAGAAAAACCGGTGAAGTCATTGTGTGCCAACAACGTTTCATTGAGGTAATTCGCACTCACAATTTCACGGGCATCCTGATTCGAATGAGCTTGCCATACAAGTGCATCATTCCCCACGTAAAACGATTCAGCATAGGATTTCTTTGGCTCTGATAGCTGTGTGTCAAAAATCGAGTTTGATACGAATCCGAACACAGCTGCTGCGCTAACTGCTGCAGCCAATCCAAAGCCATTAACCCAACTACCCCATCGTTCACGCAGATCTTGTACCAATCCAGCACTTGCTTTTCGTTGGCGTTCAAAAGCGAACAAAGATGGTGCAACCGTGTCTGTCGCAGCTTCCGAGATTCCATACACTGATTCAAAGTAAGCCGTTGTACATTCACCGCGAATCGCAGTGCGAATGAGATGGTACCGCTGCCATCGTTCTTGTAGCAACGGGTCCTCACACAATTCTTCGATGAGTTCCGGTAAACAGTTTTCGTCAACTACTTCATCGACAAGTGCTGAAATTTTTTCAGACATCAATTTTCCTCCTACTCACGACCGGATAGATTCCACTGCTCCAGCTCTTCATTAATTCGTTCTCTTGCCCGGTGAAGTTGTGTTTTTACCGTTCCGAGTTTTGTATCAGTTCGCACAGAAATTTCCTCATAAGTGAGACCATCAATTTCTCGTAGAATGATGCTCTCTCTCAATTTTGGCGGTAAATTGTCGATGATCTGCATGACTTTCTGCAAATACTCATTGGCGATACTCTCGTCCTCTGGTGTATCTTCATCAACAGCCAGATCATCAATTGTCAGCTGACTGTCCTCTCCATCCTGTGCGCTGGTATCTAGCTGTTTCAACTTACTGATGGTATAAATATTTCCCGATCGCGAATTTTTTACTGCCTGGTTGATTACGGTATTGCGTACGATCGTAAAAAGCCATGACGAAAATTTGCTGTCACCGCGAAAATTCTTTAAACCTTTCGAAGCGTTTAACCACACCTCTTGTACAATGTCATTCACCTCAGATGAGTCGATGTACATCTCACGGCATTTTCTGGCCACCCATCTTGAAACCATTCCCTGGTGCTTCGTAAACAGCAGGTTAAATGCAACTTCATCTCCTGTCTTCGCCCTCTTTAGCAGTTCGACCTCAGACAGACTTTCACTACTTTTCATGGAAGTTACATTGCTAGTGTGTGACAGATAATGGGTTCGAATGTTCTATCCAACTGAATCAAAAAAGATTCTACGAAAGGAAAACCGTCGCGAATCAAATGGACTAACATTAATGGCTCAATGTTATCAAGGGCTCGCACGCCTCAATTCAATTAAGCTTCTTTGCGAATTAAGTGCAGAGTAGAACTAATTATAGGTTTTCAAACCTGCAGCCTTTAGCGCAAAGGCACTAGATTTTGTTTCACTGCCTTTGCAATGACTTCTTACAAAATTCTCTGTATCGAGACTTTTGAATCTAACGACTCAGCAAAAATAGACAAGTGCAAAAGCATACAGACTTGATCGTTGTTGGCAGTGGTCTCGCCGGGCTGGTATTTGCGCTGAAATCAGCCAATGCCGGATACAAAATAGCAATCATAACCAAGGAGGCACTTGCGGAAAATTCCAGCTATTACGCGCAAGGTGGAATTGCAGCGGTATCCAGCTTAGAAGACTCCTACGAATCGCATGTTCAGGATACATTAAACGCCGGAGGTGGTCTATGCAAACACGATGTTGTGGAATTTGTAGTCAAGCAGGGTCCTGGTTCAATTGAGTGGCTGGTTCAGAATGGCGTTTCATTCAGTTTACGGGAAAGAGAAGGTAATCCACTGAATGAATTTCACCTGACGAAAGAAGGTGGTCATAGTAAACGCCGCGTAGTTCATGCTGCCGACGCGACAGGAAAGAAAGTTGAAAGCACGCTTGTTTCGAACATATTGAATCACAAGAACATAGAAGTTCATGAAAACTACATTGCAATTGAACTGATTACCCAGTCAAAACTGGAACCATCAGCGACCGACTGCTGCCTGGGAGTGTATGTGCTGAATATCAGGGAAGAACAGGTCTTTACTTTCGTTTCGGACGCGGTAATTCTGGCAACGGGAGGTGCAGCAAAATCCTATCTATACACTAGCAACCCTGATACATCGACTGGTGACGGCATTGCAATGGCATGGCGTGCAGGCTGCAAAGTTGCAAATATGGAGTTTGTTCAGTTTCACCCAACTTGTCTTTTTCACCCTCATGCAAAGTCATTTCTGATTTCTGAAGCCCTTCGGGGTGAAGGCGGAAAACTGATCTTGCCCGATGGTTCAGCATTTATGCAGAAATACGATCCTCGCGAAGAGTTGGCACCACGCGATATTGTCGCTCGAGCAATCGATTATGAAATGAAGGCCGGTGGTTTCGACTGCGTTTATCTCGATGTAACCATGAAATCGAAAGAATTCTTGTTTAGGCATTTCCCCAATATTTATCAGAAGTGCTTGAACTTCGGTATCAATATTGCTGAACAACCAATTCCTGTAGTACCTGCCGCTCACTATACCTGTGGCGGTGTTGAAGTTGATTTGAATGGGAGGACCAATTTGCCCGGTCTTTATTGCATTGGAGAAACTGCGAATACGGGCCTGCACGGGGCCAATCGACTTGCAAGCAATTCTCTGCTAGAGTGCATAGTATTCGCTGACGTAGCTTCGAAGCACATTATGGAAAATCCAGTTCGATCATCGATTCGTGCCGAGTCGATTCCGCTTTGGGATGAAAGCAAGGTCTCAGACCCAAACGAACTAATCGTTGTGGCCCACAACTGGGAAGAACTTAGGCGATTCATGTGGAACTACGTCGGAATCGTCCGTACCACCAAAAGACTTCAGCGAGCGCTAAGAAGAGTTCTGATGTTAGGTGAAGAAGTTCACGAGTTTTACAGTCAGTTTCGGGTCAACCGCGATCTCATTGAACTCAGAAATCTAATTCAAGTTGCGGAGATCATTGTTCGATCGGCACTGGCCAGAAAAGAAAGCCGGGGGTTGCACTATGTACTTGATTACCCAGAAACTGCTGATCAGGCAATCAGCACCGTACTGGTCAAATCTTCAGAAACTTCGAAAGGTAGTAATGGGTAGCTGGAGCAGAATCATTTCCCATAACTAGGGCACCACATCTTGCTGTCGATCAACTCTTCAATTGAGCAATCAAGGTCACACCCTGTTAAGTTCTGCTCGACAGCAATGTTGGCAACTGCAATCGCGACTTCTCTACTTAGTTTCCGAATACTATCCAATGGCGGTAAGATTGAGGTACCGGGTTCCTCAACACCCTCTTTCGCGTGACCAATGACGTTGGCAACAACATTCAGCATTTCATCGGTGACTTTTTTCGCTTTGATCGCACTCAAGCCTAACCCAATACCTGGAAATGCGTAAGCATTATTACATTGGGCGATTTCATAGGTGACCCCGTTTAGTGAAACTTGATCAAACGGACTGCCTGTTGCAACGATTGCCCGCCCGTTCGTCCATCTCAAAATTTCTTCTGGAAAAGCTTCGGCTTTTGAAGTCGGGTTAGACAATGGGAAAATACACGGTCTACTGCAAACTTTGGTCATTTCTCGAACTACTTCCTCCGAAAAATAACCTGACTGCCCGGAGACTCCTATAAGCACATCGGGGCGAACATTCCTAACAACATCCAACAGTTGAAAATCTCCCTTCCAATCCACCAAATGATTATGCGGCTGAGCAAACGGAATTTGCTGTGGTCGAAGATTGGGAGAATCGCTTCGAATCAGACCCTTGCTATTTAAAATATAAATTCTGCGCCGAGCCGATTCCTCTCCCATTCCATTTCTCATCATGTCGAGAACAATCCCATGTGCAATTCCTGTACCTGCAGCTCCAGCTCCGGCAATTACAATCTTTGAATCAGTCAGGGACTGTCCAGTTACACGACTCGCAGCAATGAGAGAACCGACGGTAATAGCGGCTGTTCCTTGTATGTCGTCATTGAAGCAGCACAATCGATCAACATATTTATCCAACAGACGCAGTGAATTTGATGCTCCAAAGTCTTCAAATTGAACGACTGCATGCGGCCACTTTTTGTGAATCGAACTAAGCACAAGTTCAACAAAGTCATCATATTCCTGGCCGCGAATGCGATCATGCTTCCAACCTACGTAAAAATTACTTTCCAATAGCTTGTTATTATTGGTTCCAACATCCAAAACGACAGGTAAAGTAACCTTTGGGTCGATGCCGCCCAAGGCGGAATACAGGCTCAACTTACCGATTGGTATTCCCATACCTCCAACACCCTGGTCACCAATGCCTAATATAGCCTCGCCATCAGTCATCACAATGACTTCAACATCATCGTTCATTACGTTTTCAAGAATTTCATCCATGAATTCTCTTTCCGGATAGTTAAGAAAAAGGCCATAGGGCTTTCTGTATATTTCCGAAAACAATTCGCAGGCATTTCCAACCGTTGGCGTATAAATTACTGGCAGCATACTGGCAGCGTGCTGTATGATCAGTTCGTAGAAAAGAGTTTCATTAATCGTCTGCAACTGTCGCAGAAAGATATGCTTTTCGAGATCTGAGTCCTTGGCAGCATAGGCTTTATAGGCTCGACTAATCTGTGCGGATAGCTCTTCCTGGCTGTAAGGGACCATTCCCAGTAAACCGCCTTCTATTCTTTCTTTTCTTGTGAATGCAGTACCTTTATTCAACTCAGGCAACTCAAGCCACAGTCTCCCGCCTTTCAATTCTTTAGGAACTTTCGCCATGATCTCGCACTTCATCTAATATTTAGTATTGCTTTAATAATACTATTGAATCTATTGTTATCACAAGGTATTTCTTGATTAAGAAGCCAGCTACTGAGATCATCGTGACTCTGTTCGACAAACTCTTTAAATAAATCAATTTCTTCTTGTGAAAGCGAATCGTAATGTTCATCAATGTAACGATAGAGCAGTAGTTCAAGTTCGCGCGTGCCTCTTCTGCAACGCCAAAGCAGTCGATTTTTCTGAATGTCTTTATCGACTATGGAACCTGTCACGAACGTGTCGCGATTAACTTTTTAATTTCAGCGATCGCTTTGCCCGGATTTAGGTGTTTAGGACAGGTATTGGTACAGTTCATAATCGTATGGCAACGATACAATCTGAACGGATCTTCCAATTCATCAAGCCGTTCACCGACAGCTTCATCTCGACTGTCAGCTATCCAACGATACGCCTGCAGAAGAACTGCGGGACCGAGGTAACGATCACTATTCCACCAATAACTTGGACAACTGGTCGAACAGCAAGCGCACAGAATACATTCGTAGAGACCGTCAAGCTTCTCACGCTCTTCGACTGATTGAAGATTCTCCCTTCCGGCTGAGGGTGGTGAGCGTTTCTGAATCCAGGGTTTGATTGATGCATATTGCGCATAAAAGTGCGTCATATCAGGCACCAAATCTTTTAACACTGGCAAATGCGGTAGCGGGTAAATCTTGACAGTGGACCTGATCTCCTCAATGGGCTTGATGCAGGCAAGCGTATTGGTACCATCAATATTCATGGCACAGGAGCCGCAGATTCCCTCACGGCATGATCTTCGAAATGTAAGCGTTGAATCGACTTCATTTTTGATCTTGATCAACGCATCCAACACCATGCGTCCGCAATTATCCAAGTCCACCTCGTAGGTATCCATGGTGGGATTGGCATCACCATCCGGATTCCAACGGTATATCTTGAATTTCTTGAGTCGGTTGGACTTCTTTTCAGCCGAATAGGTACGGCCTCGACCGACTACTGAATTTTCTGGAAGTGATAATTTTCCCATAACTGCATACTACCCGGCTAATACACTCGCGCCTTAGGAGCAACAAGCTGAACATCTTCTGTTAATGTATACAGGTGAACGGGACGATACTCTAGTGAAACTTCACCAGATTCGCTTAACCAGGAAAGAGTGTGTTTCATCCAATGTTCATCATCCCTGTCAGGATAGTCTTCTCTTGCATGTGCGCCGCGACTTTCTGTACGATTAGCAGCTGAATGAATTGTAACCAGTGACTGTCGAAGTAAATTATCTAGTTCAAGCGTTTCTACCAAGTCGGTATTCCAAATCATTGAACGGTCTGACACTGCAACGTCTTTCAACTTTTCCCAAACGCCAAATACTTTATCTTTACCTTCATCCAGCAACTCCTGCGTACGAAACACCGCGCAGTGTCGCTGCATAATTTTCTGCATCTCAAGTCGAATATCTGCCGTGCGGGTTGCTCCTTTGCTGTATCGCATGCGATCAAATCGATCAATTGCAGGTGATTCAATATTTCTTGGAAGAGACCGGCGCCGTTCATCTCTTTTAAGTAAGTCCTTAGCGCGTAGAGCGGCGGCACGACCAAAAACAACTAGGTCAAGAAGTGAATTTGATCCGAGTCGATTGGCCCCATGAACAGAGACACAACCCGTTTCCCCAATTGCCATCAGACCTGAAATCACATAATCGTTGTCACCACGTTTTTTGCTCACAACTTCAGCTTTAAAGTTTGTCGGAATACCTCCCATGTTGTAGTGTACTGTGGGAAGCACGGGGATTGGTTCCCGGGTAGAATCGACTCCGGCAAAAATTTTGGAGGTTTCCGTGATTCCGGGAAGTCGTTCTTTGATCACGTCTGGCCCCAAATGTTCAAGATGCAGATGAATGTGATCAGCTTCTGAACCGACGCCTCGTCCAGCATTTATTTCCATCGTCATGGAACGACTGACAACGTCCCTTGATGCCAGATCTTTGGCATTGGGAGCATAGCGTTCCATAAATCGCTCGCCATCCGAGTTTGTCAGATAGCCACCTTCGCCTCTCGCACCTTCAGTAATCAGACATCCGGATCCATAAATTCCAGTTGGATGAAACTGAACAAATTCCATATCCTGCAGAGGTAATCCGGCACGTAATATCATCGCATTCCCATCACCTGTACAAGTATGTGCCGATGTGCATGAAAAATACGCGCGTCCATAACCACCCGTGGCAAGAATAACAATCTTTGCCTGAAATCGATGCAGCGTGCCCTGTTCAAGATTCCAGGCCAATACCCCACGGCACTCATCATTGTCCATTAACAGATCAAGCGCAAAGTACTCTAGGTAAAACTCGGCTCGATGCTTGAGAGCCTGTTGATATAGGGTGTGAAGCATTGCATGCCCGGTGCGGTCGGCTGCTGCGCAAGTCCGCATTGCCTGACCTTCACCGTAGTGAGTTGTCATACCACCAAATGCGCGCTGATAAATACGTCCATCTTCAGTTCGAGAAAAAGGTACACCGTAATGTTCCAGTTCGACAACCGCATCAGGCGCTTCCCGACACATATACTCGATCGCGTCCTGATCACCCAGCCAGTCCGACCCCTTGACAGTGTCATACATGTGCCAGCGCCAGTCATCTTCGCTCATGTTTCCGAGCGCTGCACTGATTCCACCTTGTGCCGCAACTGTGTGGCTGCGGGTTGGAAAAACCTTGGTTATGCAGGCGGTGGAGAGGTTTTCAAAAGCGCAGCCAAATGTTGCTCTAAGACCTGCGCCGCCAGCACCGACTACGACGACATCGTAACTATGATCAATTATTTTGTAGGCACTGATACTCACTTGACGATCATCCCAGCGTCACTTGCAAGATTGAGATGGTACTCAGAATGATCAGAATGGCTGAAAGGGCTTTAACTGCCAATATGGAAAGAATCTTGAGTCCCTCATGGCGAACGTAATCTTCCAGTACAACCTGTATGCCCAATTGTGTGTGATAGAAAAGCGAAACGATAAAGGCTATTAACATGGTTGAAGTAATTGGAGATGAAAACCATGTGTAAACCTCCTCCATGCAAGGACCACTCAATCTGGCGACTGAATAAGTGAACCACAAAGTTAATGGGACCAAAGCGAGGGCTGTGAGACGCTGCCACCACCAATGGGCAGACCCTTCCTTGGCAGAGCCATGGCCCAAAACTTTAGCAAGTGGAGAACGGTAATTCATGCAAACCTTAACCGCAGGTTGTGTACCCAACAGTCCATACAATGACTGTCAAAGTCAACGACCCAATAATGACGCCCCATCCGCTTCGATAGACCTGTTCCAGTTCAAGTCCGCGTCCCACGTCCCAAAACAGATGTCGAATTCCATTACAAAGATGAAAAAATAGCGCTAGCGTCCAAAGAAACAGAATTAGTCTGCCCCAAAAGCCTGACAACCACTGTATTGATGCCTCAAAAAACTCCCGGTCATAGGCGATTGCAAAAAGTTCCATAGTCAGTACAATCGCACTGACTCCCAAGCCAACTCCGGTAATTCTGTGCATTATCGACAGCACAGAAGTAAGTTGTGGCCGATAAATCTGAATATGGGGTGAAACGGGGCGTTTCGCGGAATCCATAAGGTCTACTGGGGAAAATTGGGAATGCAGGATCTCACATCGAACGATCAGAAGTCAATGCATCGACCGTTTTTTTCCCAATCACCATAGCGGGTCGGGTCAACAGGTTGAGATTCAAGCTGTTCGGCATTCGGTTCAGAGTGATTTTCGGGAGACAGTGTCTCATTCCTTTTGTCTTGAACCTCTGTTTTGTCTGCAAATGGTACTGTTTCAGGCAAAATCTGTCCCCTTTTCTTTGTTAATATTTTATTTTATCTGTGTTCAATTACTGCAATGGTTGTACTGCTTGCATGAACATTCGTTTCCGAATTTTGTGCTTGGGTGAATCTCGCAGTTGCACAGGTATACAATCATTCGCACTGGCGTTGATCAGGTTTAGGCGAAGATTCTCAATCTGTGTCAGACTAACCTGCGTTTAGACAGTAAGCGATAACCCTCTAAATCTTTCCTGTGAGGTATTCGGGTTAACCGCGGATCAATCAATTTGCCTTCCTCATCCCTCGACGAACCAATTCATCAAAGAATTTACCTAAATCTTAATCATGGATATTGTACGGATACTGATGATTTGTCATAATCACCCCAATATCAATCAGAAGGTCCAGCGACAATACTCTACCCGACGAAAATGAATCGATGAACAATAAACCGAATTCAAATAACTTCAATCTTTTTGCTCTCAGTCAGATTAGTGTCATTGAAGTTTCGGGAGATGATTCAGCATCTTTCTTTCAGCGACTGCTGACTTCAGACATTTCGGAAGTAACACCGAATCAATCGCAATTTTCTGCGTTACTAAATCCGAAGGGGCGTGTCATTGCAAATTTTCTACTGACTATGCGAAATGGCCGATTCTATATCGTCGTTGCCAAAGAGTTGGTTGACTCTTTAATCAATCGTTTGAGACTTTACGTTCTTCGCGCCAAGGTAAAAATTGATGTGGAGCCTGGCGTTAGTTTTTTTGGCTGCCGTAAACTCTCAAATATCAGTGAATCAGAATTGCCGAAGTCAGCACTGGAAACACAAACGATTGATGAGTTTACCGTAGTAAAGATGCCTGGTGTTGAAATGCGATTTGGAGTATTCGCTGATTCATCTTACTCTGAAATTGTTAACCAGACTTCTGTTAGTGAATTTTGGCAGCTACAGGATATTAATGCGGGAATTCCATGGCTTAATCAGCACACCAGTGAACTTTTTATTGCGCAAGCCATCAATCTTGATTTGATCGACGGTGTCAGTTGGACGAAAGGTTGTTACCCGGGACAAGAAATTGTCGCGAGACTGCATTATCGAGGTGGGATTAATCGGAGAATGGTAGGTGCGAGCAGTAGCGCAGAATCAAACCCGGTCCCTGGCACTGAAATATCCTGTCCGGACCTCCCCGGCAATCAGACTGGAACTGTAGTCAATTCTGTCATTGATGCTGACTGCAACCAGACCAGCATGCTGATTTCCATACCAGTTAAATTTATCGGTCAGGAAAATCTACTGCTTTCAGATACTCATCCGCTAGAACTTCAACTTGAGCGACTGCCCTATTCAATTCCGGAATTGGAAAAGACAAAATCGCGCGGACCGTAAGCGGAATGAATCGTCGGTAATCGGTTATCGCAATTCGTCAAAGACGTCGAAAAAGCTTGAGTAAGGAGAATTACTCCGAGTTGTTGATGACCGGTCTTGAATACTCTATAGCTTTATCGGTTTCCACCACGCGGTAAAACACCTCGCCTTCTTTTACATATCCAAGTTCCACTCTGGCCCTTTCCTCCATGGACTCCTCGGCATTTTTGAGGTCCAGAATTTCAGCAACCAATTTCTGATTTCTTTTTCTTAAGCTTTCAATATGAGCATCTTCGGCTGCAATCAACGCTTCCGTTTCCTTCAGTGTCTTCACTGAATTCTTCCCAAACCAGAATGTGTACTGCAGTCCAGCAGCGACCAAGAGCAAAGCTCCGATGATCAGCACTCGTTTGTTTAACTTAAACACGACACCAGGATGTCACCCGGAGATGCCGGCATAAACTGCCTGATCTCCAAGTTGAGATTCTATTTTCAAAAGCCGATTATATTTTGCGGTACGATCAGACCTGCAAGGAGCCCCTGATTTTATTTGTCCAGCCGCTGTCGCAACGGACAGGTCAGCGATGATGCTATCTTCAGTTTCTCCAGAGCGATGAGAGATCATTACTCCATATTCTGCATTCTGTGCGACAGAAATGGTCTGCAGTGTTTCTGTAACCGTACCAATCTGATTTAACTTGACAAGGATTGCATTGGCAACAGACTGATCAATGCCCGATTGCAGCGTTTTCGCATCTGTAACAAATAAATCATCACCAACCAGTTGAACTCGATCACCAATCAGTTTGGTTAGTTCCGACCAACCCTGCCAATCTTCCTCGGCCATACCATCTTCGATCGACACAATCGGATAACGATTGGTCCATTCTGCCAGACGGACAGCTAACTCGGAACTACTGAATTGTTGATCCTCTGAAGCGAAATAGTAGCCATCATCAGAGACCAGCTCCGAACTTGCAACATCAAGTGCGATCGCGACCTCAGTGTCAGGGTCGTAGCCCGCTTTTCCGACTGCCTCCATCACAAAATTCAATGCATGTTCATTCGAATCGAGATTGGGCGCAAACCCACCCTCATCGCCAACTGCGGTACTATACCCCTGTGAATCCAATAGTTTCCGCAATGTGTGATAGACTTCAACTCCTACTTGCAGCGCCTCACGAAAACTTGTGGCACATTGTGGCACTATCATAAACTCCTGAACATCGATGTTGTTATTGGCATGGGCTCCACCATTCAGGATGTTGAAATACGGCACTGGCAAGGTCACAGCCTCCTCACCGCCTAGCAGTCGATACAAAGGATCCTGACGTGAATCAGCTGCAGCACGAGCCACTGCCATTGAGACTGCAAGAATTGCGTTCGCTCCAAGTCTGGTTTTCTTATCGGTTCCATCAAGTTCGATCATTAAATGATCAACAGCAGCCTGATCGAAAGGCGACATTCCGTGTAATTGACGGGCAATTTCTAAGTTGACGTTTTCCACTGCGGACAATACGCCTTTTCCCAGGTAACGTTTGGAATTATTGTCGCGTAGTTCTAAAGCTTCTCTGATACCAGTTGAGGCTCCCGAAGGTACCGCTGCAGAACCAATGGTGCCGTCGCTCAAATGAACTTCGGCTTCCACGGTAGGATTACCGCGTGAATCCAGAATTTCATACCCGCGAATACGTGAAATTGTTGGTGAAGTCACTAGTGCAACTTCCCAATTTGACTAAATTTCAGATATCGTATTCTTAACAACATAATCAATCGCTTTTAAGTCTCCAAGTAACCGTTCCAACTGTGCCAGAGGCCATGAGTTCGGACCATCGCTAGGCGCTGATTCCGGGTCGGGATGTGTTTCCATAAAAATGCCTGCGACTCCGCATCCAAGAGCAGCACGCGCTAATGTTGGTACAAACTCGCGCTGTCCGCCCGATTTACCATTGCTGCCACCAGGTAACTGAACTGAATGCGTTGCATCGAAAACGACGGGACACCTGGTTTTTCGTAGTATCTGAAGTGACCGCATGTCAACCACCAGATTGTTGTACCCGTAACTTGAACCTCGTTCACAAACTAGAATTCGATCACTACCACCAGCACTCACAGCCTTGTCTACGACATGAACCATCTCCTGCGGTGAAAGAAACTGTGCTTTTTTGATGTTGACCAATCTTCCGGTCTTTGCGGCCGCTGTGATGAGATCAGTTTGACGGCACAAGAATGCCGGCGTCTGAATCACATCAACATAATCTGCTGCAGTCGATGCTTCTTCCGGCGAATGAACATCCGTTAAAACTTGAATGCCTATTTCCTGACGAACTTTTGACAAAATTTGAAGTCCCTGATGAATTCCAGGACCTCGAAATGACTCAATTGACGTGCGATTTGCCTTGTCATATGAGGACTTGTAGACAAATGGTATGTCTAGATTACTGCAGATGTTTCTGATTTCACCTGCTGTATCAAGTGCGAAGCCTTCGGACTCGATAACGCACGGACCGGCAAATAAGAAAAACGGCCGGTCGTTCCCGACTGAAACATTGTCAATTATCAAACGACTGCAGCCCGTTTAGGCATCTGTATTGATGACTTCTTACTTTCCAGTATGGATTCAACGAAATGTGTAAATAATGGATGTCCTTTGCGCGGAGTTGAAGTGAATTCTGGATGAAATTGACATCCAACAAACCATTTGTGCGATGGCAATTCAATCACTTCGACCAAGTCATCCACTGAAACACCTGAAAACTTCATGCCGGCATCGTTAAACTGTTTTCGATAACTGTTATTGAACTCATAGCGGTGTCGGTGCCGCTCCTTGATTCTATCTTCCCCATAAATCGAACGTGCCAGTGAGTTACCCGCCAGCTTCGCTTCCTGCGCTCCAAGCCTCAAAGTGCCACCGAGTCCTTCATTTTCCCCTCTCGTTTCCACCTCCCCGGTAAGCGTCTGCCATTCAGTCACCAGTGCAATGACCGGGTGAGGAGTATCGCGGTCAAATTCAGTACTATTGGCATTCTCCAGTTTAAGGACGTTACGAGCAAACTCAATGGCAGCAATCTGCATGCCTAGGCAGATGCCAAGATAAGGCACATTATTCACCCGAGCATATTCGACAGCGGCAATTTTGCCATCGGTGCCTCTTTGCCCAAAACCGCCTGGAACAACGATCCCATCGGCTTGATCAAGGATTCTAACCCCCTCATCTTCAACTGTTTCTGCATCGATATATTTTATTTCAATGCGAGTACGCGTCCTCATGCCAGCATGTCTGAAAGCTTCAGCCAAAGATTTATAGCAATCAGCAATCTCCATATATTTGCCAACAAAAGCTATTTCTAGTGAATCGGTTAAATTGGTGCTTCGGTCAACGACATCATGCCATTCGGATAAATCAATAGAGTCAGCCGTCAAGTTCAGTTTTTTAACAATCAGACTGTCAACACCCTGTTCGTGAAAGAGTTCTGGAATTGAATAAATATTGTCCACAGTGAGCGCCGATATGACAGAATTCTCTGAAACATTGGTAAACAGCGCTATTTTTCGACGCTCTACGTCAGGAATTTCAATTTCAGTGCGACACAATAAAATATCAGGTTGGATACCAATGCTGCGTAACTCTTTCACTGAATGCTGAGTCGGTTTGGTTTTGATTTCCCCTGCATAATCGAGTTTCGGTAGCAAAGTTAGGTGCACAAA
This sequence comes from Gammaproteobacteria bacterium, assembly GCA_022823405.1. Taxonomy (GTDB): domain Bacteria; phylum Pseudomonadota; class Gammaproteobacteria; order Arenicellales; family JAJDZL01; genus JAJDZL01. The sequence continues at coordinate 1,822 of JAJDXD010000036.1, read as the reverse complement.
AAGCGTGTTTTCTGTACCAAGTTCAATGCGCATCTGACGAATGGTTTCAAGGAATGGGAGTGATTCAATATCACCAACCGTACCACCAATCTCAACAAAAACAACTTCGTGGTCGCCAGCACCTTCGAAAATACAGGTCCTGATCTCATCGACAATGTGCGGAATGACCTGTACAGTTTTCCCCAGGTAGTCCCCCTGTCTTTCTCGGCGAATGACGCGTTCGTACACCCTGCCAGTCGTAAAGTTGTTCGCCTGGCGCATGGGAACATTAACAAATCGTTCGTAGTGACCTAGATCAAGGTCTGTTTCTGCACCATCGTAAGTGACAAACACCTCGCCATGCTGAAACGGGCTCATCGTACCCGGATCAACATTAATGTACGGGTCGAGTTTGATTAGAGTGACTGATACGTTGCGAGCTTCGAGTAAAGCGGCGAGTGATGCAGATGCGATGCCCTTTCCTAGTGAAGACACCACTCCTCCGGTTACAAATACAAACTTAGGCACTTGTTACTTTGCGCTCGGTCGGAATTCTCAGAGACATTTGTTGAAAGAAGCGAATGAGGAACTTCACTTCGGACGGAATAATAGGTTACCAGAAAACGCATCAAATTTCCAGACAATTTTCAAATTACTTACAAATTCTTTTGAAAAAACCTACTGGCATGTCTCATATTCTGTCAATTGAAATTGAAATCCCAGGTTCATTTTCAACAGCTTTGAATCGATCAGAAATTAGCCAGGGTACGACTGCGGCGAGCTCATCCTGACAATAGATCAATGGTAGTTGATTTCGTTCCCATGGTGGAATTAAGTGCTGTTGAAACAACTTCTTAAGTGAACTTGAATGCGCTCGGTCAGGGAGCCTGATGCGCTCGGCTCCTGTTCGAAATCGGACAGTCACACCACCCGCCAACTTCTCTGCACTCAAGCCTGATTTTTTGACCAGATTGGGCACCAACTTTAAACCTGCCTGTTCCAGGATCAATGGATTGATCAAATCCCACTCAACTGGATCAAGCCGAGAGGTGTTTTTTACCGAACGTGCAAGATAAAGAACGTTCTGATAACGATAGATACACCGGTTCGACCATGTAAGTTCAGCAAAATTTTTGTCAAGAAACAGGGCTGTATTGATGAACTCATCCAATGCAATCCGCCCCGGTTCGCTTTGTAAGTTCTGCCGCGCCCAGTATCGGAGCATATTTACCTGTCGAGATCGGTCCAGATTTTGCAGATGACTCACATTCAACTGACTTCCAATACTTAAAAAACCCGTCCCTTCAGTACGACAGGCTTCTATATCCAGTTTTGCCAGTGCGTCAAGTAGGTGACGGGATTGTGTGAGTTGCTCAGTTGCTTTATGGATTTGCCGGACAGCTGCGGGCCACCTTTCGCTGAGCGATAAAAGCACGACGTGACGCAGATAATTTCGGTCGTAGTCGACATCCAGATTGCTCGGATCATCGATATAAGTCAAGTTGAAATTACTGGCGTATTGGACAATCTGCTGTCTGGGTTGAACCAACAACGGTCTCAACAACCATCCTGAAGCAAAGCGAGTATATGGTTGAATGGCAGCCAGTCCCCGTGCTCCCGCTCCCCGCATCAGATTCAGTAGAAAAGTCTCCGCCTGATCATTCTGATGATGAGCAGTTAATAAAAGTTCGTTTTCTCCCAGTTGCTGCTTAAACCACGCATACCTGCCAGTGCGCGCATCAGACTCACTCGTTCGTTTATGAAGTTTTCCAAGATCAAGTCGGGTTGAACGAAATTCAATACCAAAACTTTCGCAGGAGTTTGCACAGTGTACGGACCATTC
>JAJDXD010000020.1 GCA_022823405.1 Gammaproteobacteria bacterium | reverse complement strand
CAAACGGAGGCGAATGCCGGTGATTCATGCACTGGGTACAGATATACAGGTTTACAACGTCTGGTGACGGTTGCTTCCTGAACAGAAACAAAAGGCTGGAAAGGATTTGGGCGAAATATACTGAATGAAGTTCAGTTTAAGAAAGTACACTTGATATTCATTCTTGTAGCCGAAGATTCGTAGCCATCCTGGCGCCCCGAAGAATTAGCTTGGCTGAGCGAGTCAGCCTAAGAATCCAGACTTCTACCTCGAAAATCTCGCGGCGACTGTCCAGTCCAGCGACGAAATGCGCGACTAAAAGCACTCAGTTCGGAATATCCAAGCAGGTATGCTATTTCAGACAGAGAAAGATTGCGTTGTTTGAAGTACATCTCTGCCAGACTTTTACGGACTTCCTCAACAAGCTCAGTGTAAGAGAGGCCTTCCCAGGCAAGGTTTCGCTGAATTGCACTCGTGCTCATATATAGGCTTTCTGCAATCGACTCCAGCGAAGGATAACCGTCTGACAGCTTGATCCGAATTAGATTCCGAATCTTGTCAGTCAGATTCTGATTCATTGGCGTGTTGGCATGCAAAGACTCGAGACACGCTCTTGTAATCGCCATTAACTTCAAATCAGCTTTTGGCATCGATTTCTCAAGAATCGTCGAGTTGAAAACAATTGCATTGAACTTCTGGTTAAAGAAAACCGGTGCGTTGAATGCTTTTTCGTGCTCTTTGCTGTTTTCGGGCTTTGGATGCTCAAAGTAGACTTCTTCAGGATGCCAGTCTTTTCCCATACATTCGCGGACTAGGTTGAAGAACATTCCAAGCGATAACTCAGCATCCTGTCTACGCTGAACAATGTTCGGATCTCGAACCTGGTACTCAAGTTGATAGGAATTGGTATTCGAGGCAGTCAGCCTCAGCATTGAGCACTGCTGGTGATACCGGAACAAGTCAATCAGATTGTCCAGAGCATTTCCCAGAGTGGGTGAGGAGATTGCCGCATAGCCCCAGAGTCCTAAATCATTGGGTTGGAACTGGTTGCCGAACCATAAACCGAAATTGTCATTTTGCGTATTGTTTGATGCTGATTCAAAAAGGCCGCAAAATGACTTCAGGCACATTCCGATTATCGGATTGCCGATACAGTTGGGATCGACTCCGGCTTCACCAAAGACACGGTCGACATCACCGCCGTGAGAATTGATAAATTGATCAACACCAGTTGCAGCCGGTGCCAGAACATGTGGTACCGGTTCGGGACTTTGATCTCCCGTTGGCTTTGGACTGTAATTTTGTAGTCCTGATTCGAATGTGATGCTCATTCTTGCAAGCCTTAACTCGGGGTGGTTACCGAAAGCATCGAAAAGAATGCACTAAATTAAACGATATTTCAAGTTTGTTTTGGCATTCTCTTGAAAATACTTACATATCGGATTAAAGTTTGCGATTGATACGGCAAAAATCTAGAAATCTTTTGAATGACTGTTGATCGTCAGTCGAAAATTCAAACTGTCCTTGAACCTCCTTCCCATTGAGAAAGTAGGAGAGTTTGCTGGTGTGGTTTTCGTCAGTCATATTTTGGTAGATCCATCCAGGAACTGAATCAATTGACTCCGAAAATCCTGTGCGTACTTTAGAAACTTTAGTGTGATCAACTCCTTGCGCAACACGACCTAGGTTGTCTTCAAATCGGTAATTTGTCACCTCATTATCGACCGTAGCATGTCCAAGAGACAAAGACAGATTTCCAAGAAAACAGTGAAAAATCAGTGTAGACAACTGATTCATCTGTTCCCAGCCGCTGGCTCCTACACAACGCAGTACCGTCGCACCTGATGTTCGGATGTCGCAATTGCTGGACTCATAAAGAATGGCATGACCCTGCCAGGTTTGTGCCATGGAAACCTGCGAGAGACTCAACCAAAATACACCGATAAGGAAGAGAATAAGTAGTTTCTTCATGAGACGGGTTCTGTGTTCAAAAAATTGGAATTAAACAGAATGTCTGGGCATGAAATTTTCAGTTGAAATTTTTGGTGTCATCCTCTTCTTGTGAACGACTAGATTCAATACCGCATTGCTGTGCCAATTCGCTCTCGATCGGTCCAGTCTATTCAATCAAAAAACGTTCTGTCTTAGCGAGTCACCATCTTCTTGTTGGCATTGTAAACTGTCTGCATTCTTGATGTTTCTACTATGCTTATTTACTAACTGATAATGCAGCCGGCTAACCATCCACTCTAATTGGCGTGTGTATTACGTGATTTTTACTCAATTGTTCCCTTGAAATTAATTCTGTTTTATTCTTCACAGCAGCATCTATCAAATCATTTTCTTCTCAGCGATTTGTCAATAATTGAACAGAATCAAATTGAACCAATCATTCCAAAGTTGTTTTGTTCAAAAATGTATATTGAACGTTATAGTTTGGATTCAGACCTAGGGAGGATTCCATGTCTATCCTGCACTCCAATCAAACTGAAGCGTTGATCAACCGGCTGGTAAGCGCTGATAGCAGTGTATTGCGTTCCAGTGACAGACAATTTGCTGATTTCATTCGGTCTTACTATTACGGTGTTGCTTACGAAGAATTAAATCAAAGAGACGTATTTGATTTAAGAGGTGCCGCACTTGCGCACTTTGAGTTGTGCAAAACCCGACAGTTGGACGAAACCAAAATCAGACTTTATTTTCCCGACGTTGAACGCGATGGGTGGCGCTCAAAATTCGCCGTTCTGGAAATCGTAACTTCGGACCGTCCATTTCTTGTGGATTCCGTTTCAATGGTGTTAAACCAGGTAGGGTGCAAGGTTCACCATGTTGTTCACCCTGTATTCGCGGTGAAAAGAAACGCATCAGGCGGACTGCAAAGAATAGCAGCGCCTCTGAATGCTGACTTTCTCGACGGAGTTTTTGAATCGTTTCTTCACTTTGAATTTGACCGACCTGCCGACGAGAGTGATTTTGTTGAAATTGAAAAGAGCCTGCGTAGAGTTCTAAAGACCATTCAAGTTGCGGTCGAGGACTGGCGCCCGATTCGCGTAAAAATGAAAGAGGCTTCGAAGAACCTTGAGAAAGAGAAAAAACGCTCAAACAATGCGGGTTTGGAAGACTATGCAGAGTTCTGCAATTGGCTGGCAGCTGGAAATTTCTCATTATTTGGTTACTGCGAAATAAATTGGAGAAAGAATGGCAGGATGACTTTGAATGAAAAGTCGGTTCTCGGCATATTTCGGGATTACGATGACCTTAATACCGTTTTGCCGATTGATGCGCTACTCGCTAAAGCCAAAGACCAGTCAATCATCATAACCAAAGCAAATTCTCACTCGCCTATCCATCGTGCTTCCTACTTGGATGTAATCGTTGTTCCGAAATTCTCAGCGGCAGGTAAATTCACTGGAATTCGGGCGGTTGCTGGGCTTTTCAGTTCAACCGCGTACAACGGAAGCGCGAGTCTGATTCCTTTATTGCGCACAAAAATCAAACTCGTACTTCAGCGTAGTCGCTTTCCGGAAACAACTCACAGCATTCGCGTTTTGACGAATATCATCGACAACTATCCTCGCGACCTGCTGTTTAGAATTTCAGTAGATGAACTTTTCGAAGATGTCGCTGGCACTCTGGAACTACAGGAACGAAATCGAGTCAGACTTTTTCTCAGGCGGGAACCGTTCGGACGCTTCTACTCTGCGCTCGTTTATATTCCACACGAGTTATTCGGCCGCGAGTTACGTGTCAAGATTGAGGGCATTCTGATGGAATCTCTCAAAGGCAAGTCTTCAGAGTTTTTTGCCACCTTTTCAGGCTCGGTTCTGGCGCGGATTGAGTACACCATCTATGTTGACAAGGACAGTCAGCCCAATGTCAGCCTAGAGGAAATTCAGCAACGGGTTCAGGACGCTGCGACTACCTGGCGTGACTCACTTCATCAGGCCACGATCGAGCGCTACGGAGAAGACTTAGGTACGCAGTTTTTGAGAACCTTTGAGAATGCATTCAGTGCAAGCTTTAAAGAAGATCACTCGCCTTGGGTCGTTGCAGCAGATCTTGAGAAGCTGTCTGCGCTAAGCGAACAAAATGATCTGATTGTTTCTTTCTTTCGAACACTGCAGGAATCCGACCGCAGGCAAATGCGATTGAAACTGTTCAGTTTCAAGAAACAGATTTCTCCTTCTGATGTTCTGCCAGTACTCGAAAACATGGGGCTTTGGGTGAAGGAAGAACGTCCCTATGAAATTACGCGTTCAGACGATGACTATATTTGGATGCATGATTATTCGCTGAGGCACTCGGAGGAACGGTATGCAGATCATCAGCGTAAAGACTTTGAGGAGGCATTTTCAAATATCTGGCGCGGCGATGCCGAAAATGACCAGTTCAATCGACTGGTTCTGATAGCCGGCCTGACTTGGAGGCAGGTCTCGGTCTTGCGCGCCTACAGTCGTTATCTCAAACAAATCGGTCATGCATTCAGCGACACCTACATTACCAATACGTTCATTGATAATCTTGCTATGACGCAAAGCCTGATTCAATATTTTGAATTGAAATTTGATCCAACTTCAGGCACAGCAGACAAGGAGTTATCAAAGGTGAGGGAGGTAATGGATACCCATCTGGATGCAGTATCCAGCCTGGATGAGGATGTCATCTTGCGAAGTTTCAAAAATGCAATGACATCAACCATTCGCACTAACTATTTCTGTACCAGCAAGGAGGGTGAGCCGCATAACTACCTATCTTTCAAGATAGACTGTGCCCGAATCATCAAAATGCCGGACCCTCGTCCCATGTATGAAATCTTCGTCTATTCACCGCGCACGGAAGCGGTGCATTTACGCGGTGGGAAGGTTGCTCGCGGTGGACTTAGATGGTCGGATCGAAGGGAAGATTTCAGAACGGAGGTGCTAGGGCTAGTCAAGGCTCAGATGGTTAAGAATGCAGTGATCGTGCCGGTTGGTTCCAAGGGCGGATTTATTGTCAAACGAGCGCCTGAACCCGGAAAATCGATGTTGGATGAGGGGATTGCCTGCTATTCGATTTTCATCAGAGGCATGCTGGACATCACGGATAACATCGTCGACAATAAGGTAGTCCACCCGGCCAATGTGAAACGCTATGACGATGATGATCCGTATTTGGTCGTTGCAGCGGACAAGGGCACTGCGACCTTTTCGGACATTGCAAATGGCCTGTCGGCAGAATATGGATTCTGGTTGGGAGACGCATTTGCTTCAGGCGGATCAGTTGGCTATGATCACAAGGCAATGGGCATCACCGCCCGCGGTGCATGGGAGTCGGTGAAACGCCACTTTCGAGAGTTGGGAGTTGACATCCAGACAACTGATTTCACAGTAATTGGAATTGGCGATATGGGCGGAGATGTATTTGGAAACGGTATGCTGCTCTCCCGTCATATTCAGTTGGTCGGTGCTTTCAATCACATCGAAATATTTTTGGACCCAAATCCAGATTCAGAAACCAGTTACAAGGAAAGACAGCGTTTGTTTACAACGCTTGGTTCGAGTTGGAAAGACTATGACAAATCACTGATATCAGAAGGCGGTGGTGTATTTGATCGAACTGCCAAAGCGATTGATATTTCACCTGCGGTACAGCGTCGATTGAACATCAAAAAAACCAAACTGACGCCTAACGAGCTGATGCATGCAATGCTACAGGCACCCGTAGATCTGTTGTGGAATGGGGGGATTGGCACTTATGTCAAAGCATCAACTGAATCTCATGCTGATACCGAAAATCGTTCAAATGATGCCATACGGGTCGATGGTAATGAACTCGGTGCGAAAGTAGTCGGAGAGGGAGGTAATCTGGGCATGACTCAGTTAGGCCGAGTCGAATATTGCATGCATGGTGGCCGTTGCTACACGGATTCAATCGATAACTCCGGTGGAGTAGCTTGTTCTGACCACGAAGTCAACATTAAAATCCTGCTAAATCAGGTTGTCAATAACGGTGAGATGACAGCTAAACAGCGCGAGAAAATACTGCGTGAGATGACCGATGAAGTTGCAGAACTGGTGTTAGAAAGCAACTATCAGCAAAGCCAGGCACTCAGTTTGCTGAATGTTTGTTCCAATGATCTGCTGGGAGAACACAGTCGATACATTCAGGAATTGGAATCATCAGGCCAGCTAAACCCTGCGATCGAGTATCTTCCCGAGTGGCAGGAAATCAAGCGACGCGAGGGTGCAGGTCTCGGGCTCAAACTACCGGAACTTTCGGTGTTGCTCGCTTATTCAAAAATGTCGCTTTATCAAGAACTGTTAGATTCTGATATGCCGGAGGACGCTTACCTGTCCAGAGATTTGCATGACTATTTTCCTGATCGTCTATCAAAGTCGTTCATACCAGAGATGGATGATCATCGCCTAAAACGGGAAATTATTGCAACCTATGTTACCAATAACATGATCAACCGAGTCGGTCCGACATTTGCCTATCGCATGCACGAATTGACGAGTGCGGCGTTTGCTGACATTGCGCGGTCTTACTGTGCTGCACGGGAAATTTTCGACATGCGTACGATTTGGTCATCAATCGAAGAACTAGACAATAAAGTACCCGCGCAAAGCCAGTTTGAAATGTT
>JAJDXD010000118.1 GCA_022823405.1 Gammaproteobacteria bacterium | reverse complement strand
TGCGTACCGCTACCGACACTTCACCACTACCCTCACGAGCATTGGCGCACGGCTCACGGCGACAGCATGTGGTTAACATTTTCTATCTATCGGACTTTCACCGACTACCCTCGTGCCAGTTAGCCTGGCGTTCCGCAATGTATTCGAACCCTATCCATACTGCATTTTGAGTTCACTTTGTTGGAGACCGCGACTCCGCCTCTCTATCAAAAAATTTCAACCAAATCAGTTCAACTCTATCAGCTCGGGTTGAGCAAAAGTTTCATTGCTGCAAAACTGAAAGTCGATGAAAAGACTGTATCCAAAGCAATTCGATGGATGAACGAAAGTTAGTGTATTTTTCGTTTCTTTCAGCAACATCTCCAATTTTAATTCCAGAACAATCACATTACTTGCATTAAGTTGATCACCATAATGTTCTTTAATCTTCCTCGGCTTGGTCACGAGTTCATCAGCAATATCATTAGCCAGAGTAACGAGAAAATTGTCTTTGATAGGTTCTTCTTTCAGATCAATTTTACCTGGATGAACGGCTTGTTCCACTCGCTAACGGGATTTCGTCAAATGTTTCTACTAAGTGTACCTTCGTCTTCGGTGATAGACCGGTAACTTGTTGGAACTTCGCCTGGTCTGACATTTCACGAATCAACTTCTGAATCCACGCATTTGTGTATAGGTAGTCGCGATGTGCTCTGTCGTAAACACAGTAATTAGAATTTGTACACTCTGGCTTGCTATCCTTCTGTGTTGGACGTACCCTAAAGTGCTTCCATGCGGTGGTGTGGTGGTGCATTTTGAAGACGAACGGAATAGCTTGAGAAACTATGTTAACGACCTCTGAGGGTTTCTTCTTGTCTAGATTGGCTATTGGAACTTGTCGCTCCTTAATGATCACGTTCAGTCTGAGAAGATCGGCTCTTTGTTCCTCATCGGTTTCATCTATGTGAAAAAACTCAACAGCAGCATCGGCAGTATTCTCCCGATTTGCGATCTTGGGTACCAAGAACACGCGATAAGAATAACCGAGATCATTCAGAACGTCGTCAGTCAGTCCACCTCGAAATCGTTCGATATACTCTACTACCGACTTGGCACCTCCGGCCAAAGTATTGATTGCCTTTTTCTGCTCTTGCGGTTTGGAACGTGAAAATTGTAGCGAAAGGGAGAGGGATTCCCTCAGTCCATACTGAGTTCCAAATTTACCTTCCAAGTAATCTTCCAAGTTCATCAGTGCTGCTTGGCATTCGCCAAATAGAATCGTGTCTAACTCGGGAAGGTTGCGATGCTCTATTTTGTTACGAAGCCCCAGTAGAAATTCAAGATTCTTTCTCTCTGAAGGATGTCTATCACGATAATACTTTACTAGGCACTCGGCGAGATCCCAGTGCTTCGGTTCCCCGTCAATCTTTTCGTAACGCACTCCCTTCTTGTGTTTGGACTTTTTCGACTGATACCAAGGCTTCTTATTTTGACTGTAGAAGTAGGCATGGAAGAAAGCTTGCCACGCCATGATGATCAGCACAACATAGACCGCTGTTCGAAATCTCGGACCGGGTCGATTATATGAGTCCACGGCTGCAATTGCAGCGGCTTGACATTTTCTGAGATTGCTTTTCGTTGGTATTGACAGATTCACAGGTATGGATAAATTTACTTCAGATCTCAGATAGCGCTCTTATTCTGACTCTGTCAATGCTGATGAAAATTTTTCAGTAACATCAACAAGAAGGCTCTCCATACACAGGAATATCCTTTGTTCCGCGCACATGAAAGCGACACTGGTCTACTCATACATATCCATCATGTGAGACGACACCGCATTCACATAACCAAAATTCATAATACTCACCGTTCGTAGTACTTCTCTTCCGGTGTTCGGATCGAATGGGGACAGTTCTGTGCGAACCAATTATGTCTGAAACATTCACCTAAGGACCATTGGCTGTAGTTGGCTTAACCTGATTGCCGTATCCGCGTAATTTTTCTTCAAAGAGCGCGTCGAAATCACCACTATGAAGTTACTTGGAATGTTCTTCCCGAACAAACTCATAATCAAGAAACTAATTACGCTGACGATAGCCGTACCACGATCAAACTCATAAGTGTAGGTAATGATGCGAAATCTTACGTCTGGTAGAGGTGGTCGAATGTGTTCGAACCACATCAACACTTAATCTTGAGTTCATTTTACTCAAAACAACAACCCATCAAATGTGTTGAACCACACAATTTCCTTGCTTCTCACCTTCCACAAATCATATAATTAGTCTAGAAAGTAGATTAATCTATAAACTTTATTAATGACTTCTTCTAAGATTGATTTTTCAAACACAGTTGGTGAGCCACGTTGGGGTCAAGAACGTCGCCTTGAGTTTATTGATTTCCGACTCCGGTGGAATCGTACTGTCAATCGGGGAGAGCTTGTCGAATTCTTTCGAATTTCGATCCAACAAGCTTCTGCTGACTTGGCATACTACTCTCACATTGCCCCAAACAATATGGAATATGACAAGAGTCTTAAGACATACAAAGCTACACCTAACTTTCAACCTGCAGTTAACAATGATGATGCCCAGAGCTATCTGAGTGAATTGTTAGGATTGTCTGTTGGCACAATTGATCTTTCTGCTTCTTTCATTGGCTGGCAACCAACTCATGACATAGTTCATTACCCTACCCGCCCAATTGAAACCGAAATACTGCTGCACCTTCTTTGGGCGATCAAGGATTACAATGAACTACTGGTTGGGTACCAGTCAATGCGTAAACCCGTGCCAACAACTCGCTGGATTGCTCCCCATGCATTAGCGTTCGACGGACAAAGGTGGCACGTCAGAGCCTGGTGTCAAGAAAACAAAGATTTTCGGGACTTTGTAATCTCACGGATTCAGTACATCGACACATCACGAAAAGCGACAGTATCTGCTGAAACCGATATCTGGTGGAATACTTATATTGATATAGTCATCAAGCCACGCAAAGGATTGACCGATGACCAACGTCGCGCAATTGAAATCGATTTCGGCATGGTCAGAGGTCGACTTAAGTTAAGTTGCCGAAAAGCTCTTGCATTTTACCTTTTGCGACAGTTGCAGTTAGATCGACCACTTAATCTTCCACCTGCAGTTCAACCCTTGGAATTAATGAATCGTGACAGCCTTAACGATGTAATTGTCGCTGCACAGAAAACACCCATTTTTCTCTCTATTTCACACACAGAATAACTGGAGCATTGATATGAAAGCACCTGAGAAAGACAAATTTATATTCTTCATTGACGGAAAAGAGATTGTTACAGAACATTCGTCAATACTTGGCCGAGATATTAAAGTACAAGCTAGAATTCCCGGTGAATACCAATTGTTCTTAGAAGTTGAAGGTGACCAACCTGATCAGTCCATACCCGACGATGAGACTGTCAGTCTTAGCGGCCCCACGAAACACTTTTACGCTGTTCCACCTGCTACATTTGGCCTACTATGATTGATGACCATTTTGATGACTTGGTTAATCGCTCCGTCCCCCTTGGTTGCGGAGAGCCTCAAAAGACAGACCTACCTAACGGTGGAGCTCTTATTCAGATAACCGAAGTCAAAGTCAAGGGATGGAATCGTCAAACTGCTGATCTTTTGTTTTTAGTACCGCCTGGTTACCCTTCTGGACCACCCGATTGCTTTTGGATAGAACCTGGAGGATTTCGCCTAGCCGACGGTGGCACACCAATCAATTCTAACGACGGAAGCCCAATCCCTGGAGATATAGATCCAGAGCGAAGTACAACTTGGTTCTCTTGGCATGTACAAAGTTGGAATCCTAGCCGGGACACACTGTTTACATATCTCAAAGTCATCCTAAGTCGATTAAACCCCGCACGATGATCGAATTGCGTATCGCCTCAAGCGAATTACAAACCTTGCGCGAATCACTACTTTGCGATGAACACGAGAGTTGCGCTGTTCTTCTTGCAGGTCTCGGTCATTGTAGCGATGGTAGTGTTCTGATGCTCGTTCGAGAAACTGTGTTTCCGAATCAAGACGACTACACTAGATATGGAATTGATCATGCTGAATTGCGGCCGGAATTTGTAGCTCGCGTTGCAAAAAAAGCTCGGTTGAGCAAACTTTCTCTGGTATTCGTTCACACACACCCAGGTGACACTGAACCTCAATTTTCACTGATCGATGATCATGGTGAAGAGGAACTAAATGCTTTTCTGACTCGGCGTGGCCAAACTTTTCCGCATGCTGCACTCGTTATGAGCCAAGGGGGAATGTCTGCTCGTGTACTCGGCCAGCATGAACCCTTGAGAGTAGTATCTGTAGGCAAAAAGCGTATCGTCGAAGTGTGTCCAGGGTCAAAGAAAGGTGAAACATCTCTCATGTTTAACCGTCAGGTGAGAGCATTTGGAACAGATGGTCAACGCATCTTGAATGATCTCTGTATAGCGATAGTTGGAGTCGGCGGTACGGGCTCGATCGCAGTTCAGCAACTTGTGCATCTTGGTATTCGCAGATTCATTCTGATTGATCCCGACAATCTCGAACTTACGAATCTAAACCGCGTTGTTGGCGCCTTTAGAGCAGATTTAGAAAACTCCAAAGTTGATATCGCAGCGCGCTATGTTCAACAATTCTCTGCAGATACCGACGTGAGAGTAGTCAATGGAGACATTGTTCACGAATCAATTGCTCGTAACCTGATTGATGCCGACATAATTTTTTGCTGTACAGATTCACATGGCAGTCGCTCAGTCATCCAACAGGTGGCATATCAATATTTGATTCCCTGCATTGATATTGGATCTACTGTCACTACGTCAGCAGACGAGGTGACGGGAATATTTGGACGTGTGCAATTACTTGGCCCTGATCAACCATGTCTTTGGTGCTCAGAGTTATTAAAACCTGATGAGGTTCGACGGGACATGATGAATGAATTTGAAAAGAAGGCTGATCCCTATATCCAAGGGAGTAGAGTGCCTGCTCCTTCAGTAGTTTCGCTCAATGGGACTGTAGTATCACTCGCCATAACCATGCTATTGGGCCTCGTCACATCTATACCCGTTAAATCTCGTCATCTTGTCTACAACGCCTTGGTTCCCAGTTTACGCTCAGTACGTACTTCCGCAAATAATGAATGTTTTATTTGCTCAAGATCTGGGGTTTTCGGATATGGAGATGCAAAAATTCTCTTCGCCCGCAAGGACTAATCATGGTTATTCATGAAATAACAATCAAGCCATTACCACGTTGGAAAGTCGGATATTTCGAAGAAAAACCACCCAAAGATGCTATCAACGGTCTCAAAGAATATGAAGTCTGCAGACTGAATTCATCAAACATCGAAAGAGTTGAAGAATTGTCTAGTGTTGCTGCAGTCATCTTTCTACAGAATCCTGATAAGCCCAGCAAGATTACACATCAACTAGAGCAACATGCCAAAATGCTGTTGTGTCATGACTGCCGAATCTTTGTTGTGACCGCAAGAAGTGGTAAGAAAACAGCAGTTAATCGAAAAATAATCGTTAATTCGATTATGCACAATAATCTTCCTTCTCACGGATTGGGGAAAGACGAACAGGAATCACAAATTGACGCGTTGGAATATGACAAAAATTTAACACCTACAGTACAAATCATTGACGATGATTCCGAACATTGGATTCATGTCGCAAAAGACCTGCAAAAAATTCCCGTTGGGCAGCCACCTTATTTAGATCTTAATTTGGAGCTTGTTAATGAGAATCATAAGGGAAACACACTCTCCTCTGAGCAGTTAGTGCTCGTTCAACGAGCTTTCCACGATTGTTCGAGCGTGAAACTGCTGAGCCATCCAGAGGGAAGATCGGGGGTTTATACTTATCGCGCATATGCGGTTAGAAGAATTACGGCGGAAAATATCCATGTCAGCACTCCTCAGCCCTATCAGTACTTCGTGAAAATTGGAGATAGAAAGCAGATATCTAAGGAATTCTTAGCATATCGTGATATTTCGTTGGAACATATTCCATTCCATTTGGGTCCGAGACTACGGCTTGATCGCTGCGAGCTTGGAGCGGAACAGGGAATCATAGTTTGTGACTATGTTAGCGATTCAGAAAAACTCCTAGATTGCGCACGTGATGGCCGAGCAGTCCCTGTAATTGCGAGTCTTTACAACAATACCATTCGTGCTTGGTTAGATGGTTCATCAGAATCCCAAAAATCATTACAAGATTATCTTCGAGATAGGATGCCAGAGAGTATTCCAGAACAACGGAGAATACTAATAAATCAGATTGAATCTTTGAAATGCCCGACTGAACTCAAAAGACTATTTGAAATAATCCCATCGACACCTGTACTCACCGGTGTAGTCCATGGTGATTTGCATTCACTCAACGTCCTGGTTCGCGGAATAGATGCCATCTTAATTGACTTCGAAAAAGTTGAAAACAATAAACCGCTTTTACTTGATTTGGCATCCTTAGAAGCAGGACTTTTTGTAGATGGATTTGTCAACGAACACCGAAGTAGGAAAGTAGTATTAGAGTCAATTGAGCCTCTTTATGAATTGAATTCTATTGTTCACCACAAGAAAATCGAAAACGACCTAAGCGATGAATCCGCATGGTTCTTTGATTGCATACGGCAAATTCGTATGCAGGCGCGAGAGATTGAAAAAACCAAAGGGCAATATGCTCTCACATTGTCTGTTGAATTGGCAAAAAAAGCGTGCAAAGAAAATCTAAACATACAAAATGAATCCAATGGGAAAACACTTACTGTGGACGATGTGAGATCCCTTGCCTACATCCTTAGTCAGCGAGTTCTGACGAATCTTTCTGAAGACAACTCGATCGGTAATGCCGAATGACGCGAAATGAAGCTACAACTTAAATCGGTAGTTGAGTCCCGAGCAGAAGTGGGCTCACAATTGACTGATCCTGGTGATACGATTCTAATCTGGCGCCACCACCCCCGCTGGCTTCTATTGAAATGCCCATGTGGTTGCAATGACGTAATTCCTATAAACTTAGATCGACGCGCAGGTAAATCTTGGAGACTATATGGAGGAAAGGATAAACGGATTTCTCTTTTCCCGTCAGTATGGCGAGACACAGGCTGCCTAAGTCACTTTATTGTCCGAAACGGCCAAATTGAGATGTTGAGTGAAAGAGAGCAATTTACATATCGATGGCTGCAAAAACCTTCATTTAATTTACTTGCAAACCGAGTAAAAAGAGCTTGGCCACATGACGATTGGGTTCAGTATGTTGAGATAGCAGACGAGCTTGATGAAGTTCCTTGGGACGTGCTAGACGCTTGCCGATATCTTGTCAAGAACGGAATCCTTATAGAAGGCGAAGGAGTTTTACGATCTGCCTTTCGACGCCGCTGAATTAGACAAGAGAATAGTCTTGGTTTGGCTAAAGGCTATACTTCCATTACGGCGAGGATGTTTGTGGAAAGTAGTTCACGTTTACCGGCAATATGATGGGAGACGACTACGTAGCACAATCTATCTAGTCGACCCTGAATAAATCGATTTCCTGTTGAGATTTCGAGGTGATGAAAATCTTGTTTTCGGAAGCTTAAACGGTCTTATGCTGCGTACAACGCCGCAACACCATAATTGGCGTCCGACAGCGCCGGTTTGCGGCGATTAATCGAGCGACAAAAATTTGGGCACGACTGTCTCTCAAACATTTCAGGATCAGCTGCAGATTGTGTCCGGCACAACTCAGCAGCACATCCATGCTTCGTCTTCAGTGCTCTTGAGATGAATACGTCCCAGCCAGCATTCTTGCTTCAGATATCCAATGATCGGCTCAATCGCCTAGCAGCGTTTCTAAAATTTCCGGATGCGCGCCGCCACCCTTCGCTTCTGTCCAGAGATGTAAACCGAACAGTCTATTTTATCATAACTGCGATAGCCTCGATCCACATACACCTCCTCAATTCGCTGTTCACTTATTGTACACACCTGATCCAAGGCTTGCCTCAAAGTATGACCATCATATGGTTTGCCCGGCAAGGCCAAGCCACCGACCACAAAGTTACTGCGGTTAGTCACCGCAATGCTGGCCTTGACCCTTAACTCGTTACGTTTGTACACCTTGCCCTTGCTGTCGGTCGGAAACCTCACCGCTTTGTCCTGTACCGTTGTGTCACCGTCACCCGCTGAAGATGGGCCATTCGAATGGCACCACTGGAAATTCCGGCTGTAATCGTCTGCTACAGCAGCCATTCACAACCTTGCTCCCCGATGCGCTAGCGATAGCGCGTCTAAGAGCTCGGGGCTATCGGCCACTCGGTCTGAAAATGACTCTCACCATAAAAATACTGCCAGTTCGGATTCTCTAGCCAGCCGATCACCAGCTGTTCATCGGATAGTTTTTAGACGTGCTTTAAATACAGCAATCCCAACATCAGCCGAGTGGGCTTGTCTGGACAACCCTTCTCCGCGTGATACAACGCACCAAAACGATTTCGAACACACTCCAGTCGATCAGAGCCGACAGCAGCACCAGCTCATGGCTCATGTTGATCTGGCTGTCAATGCGGCTGTAGAACAGGTTACTCTGGTCCGGATTCCAGGGTGGAAGATGCTTCATTTTTTCATACATGAAATTGCAAGATAATGATGCTCAATTATACCGTTTCTTGCAAATTAGAATCAAGCTAAACGGCAATAAAATACAATAGTAACAATGATATATTGATGACAATTCCATAATTTAGGGTTGACTAGTATAGCCTTAGATATCTGCTCAGTCGCCTGTGATTTGCTCCCCAGCCTCTGTGCGAGATATGTGTTTTGACTTACAGATTCCTCTTGGTTGCAGCCTTTCACTCATTAGACTTTGCCGAGATCAACACCTCTTTTTTTCGCCTCATTCAACGGTACTATGGCTGTATCAAACTGTTTTACCCTGCTCATCATCAGATTCTGAATCCACATTTATTCCAGCTGGACTTTCACCGACTACCTTTCCACTAGTTAGCCCCGCGCACCAAAGTTATGAGTTCACAAAGAAGAATTTCATCGTTTGCTGAACACTTCTTCGATTTGTTCATAGTCCATAACTACATCCAATTTCCTTCGAGCGACTCCTCCAAATTGTAGCGAACCAAGATTCTCCGTTACTAGTGCCGAGCGTAGTTTCATCCTATGCACAGAAATGCCGGTAAAATTTGCCAGAACTTGAGGGTTGGTTTCAAAAAAAGACATACGGTCCAGATGCTTTTGCAGTGGCGTTCGGTCTTTCCCAATGGTATCAGCAGCATATTCTGCCCAACGCTGCCCGATTTCACCCCAAGTACTGTCGAAACGCAGACTCTTGCATTCAATCACATAGACAAATTCGCTCGATTTATTCCAACACAGAACATCCACATCACCGAGATGGTCCGAACCTCCGAACTGTGTTAGGCTCAGTTCTCTGTCCGTCAGCCAATCAAATTCACGCAAGCGATTCTCCACTTTCTTCGCAAATTCATGCCCATGCTTATCCGCAGCACCACCTACATAAGCGATCATCTCTGAACTATCGAAAATGGTTTCGGGACGTCCGCCAACTTCGGCCATCCCCAGATAACCAAGCGTATCGGCAAGCATTGAAGGCGCCAAGATGATAGATGCGTCATATCCCCAAGACAATTGAATGATTGGTCGCCGCAATACCGACAAACGCCTGTTGCGCTTCCATGGATACCAGTCCCTTGCTTTTGCACTCGCCGGTTGACTCTCATTCCACCGATCTCTTGGACAAAGGGCGAGTGCAGCAAACGTCCGCTCTGCATCCAGCACACCAACGCATTGAAGCCACTGTAACACTTCATATTTTCGTCGTTTTACAAGGGCTACGCCAGTTTTCACGGCTTCCGTTGTCACACTAAGGACAAACTTTCGATACTGTTCTAGAGTAAGGCCAAACTCAGCTACAAACGCCAACTGAAATTCTTGACTTGGCATATCTTCTTCCTTACTTCGTTGCTCCACAACGTCGCGGAATTGTCGACGCCAATATTCATTTATCATTGGAGTTGATATCTGCAGGGGGGATTCATCGAACTCAAAAGACCCATTTGGAAGCACTACGGGGGCCCGGTCAGAAAGTTCATAGCGCAGTGCATCACTATAGTTAGCGCATTGTACAAGCGTATAGACTTCCGCAATAAGAGAATCCAAATCAATGTTTGTACAGACATTCCCGCTTTTATAAGGCGACGTGCACACCGCCATCTCTGTAATTACTCTGGAAATTAAACTCGCAATATCTCGCCAAACTACGAGCTCTATCGATGCTTGCTCCACCTGTATCGGGTCATAGACAGCAAGCCGCGGTGCCATAGCAAGTATCCAGTTTCTGTGCTCTTGGCGAGCAGCAATATAGTTTAAAAGTGCTAGTTCGACCGTACTTTCGCGAGAGAGGTGCGCAAGCCGCTGCTCGATACGTTTCCAAACAACCTCAACCGATTGATTGAGAAGATCACCAACTCGTTCAAAGGGAATCTGGCCAGATTCACCCTCGTACCCAGCAAGCCTCGCTAGGCCCAGATGGCTCCACATCACATCTTCTGGCATCGGCTGCCGTAGCCTAGGAAGGTTGATTGCATCATATATTATGTCGCTAGGCGTTTCACTGATTCTCATCTTAAAGAAATGTCTATTTCGAGTACCCGATACTGTTTGCACCCACTCATTCATTGCTGAATCTGGGACTGGTTCGCTGTTACACAACGCTTCCAAACCTCGCACTATCGCCACAATCAAAAGGCGATCGCCAAGATTACCTGGAGCTAGAAAACTTTGCAGATAGCTCGGGTGACAATCAATAACAACTTTTCCGTCCTTCACCTCTACCGAAGGTGCATCTGAGGTTCGATTTGGATCAATATCGTGTTGGCGGAATTCCTCGATCTGAGAGAATCGAAGCCGAAAAGCGATTGGCCCAGAAGGCAACATGGTATACCGCTCCTCTAGCATAGGTACAAGGCGAACCAGCCAACCTAGAGCTGTTCTCAGGATGTTGAACATAATATCGCGAGTCCACTGGTCTTCCCGCATGCCTCCATTTATGGAAACCCACCATGTGCGTGAGATAGATTCGATACAAGCCATTACTTTTCCTTCAACCATATGCTTAGTACTGAAGTATTCATTTTGGCCCTGGATTTCGCCTACCCGATCATCGACCGGTTGACGCTGGATACTAAACCATGAATCTCCGTCGGGAGATTTCGCATAGTGATGGTCAAGGATGGTTCGTGCTTTGTGACGTAGCGGTAGCAGTAAGTCACTGTGAATATAGACGGTCCCTTCACTCATGTCCTTTGGAGCGAGTTCGAAATCAATTCCATATGCGAAGGCAACCATGTTAACGAATCCTCGCATGTTTGAAAAAAGGATGCCTCTCTCCTTAAGTTCAGATACCTGTTGCAGAAGCTTCCAAGCTCGAAATGCTGTGAAATCCGGCATGCTTCCTAGAAGAATAAAGTCCGGCGCAGTTACGCAAAGTCGTAGCCAACCTAAAGGGTAGTCTGGAAGATCTTCTAAAGTTTGTGAAATCCGGCGTCCGATTCCTCCGTGCACAAGAACAGTTAGACCTCTTTTATAGTCGTCTTTTGTTGCAATGGCCGTCGCACATTCCTGCATTCTCCGCCTGACCGGCTCTTCAAGCGGACGGAAGCTGTGAATCCCTTTCTCGGCGGCAACCTTAAAATCATCCGGAACGAAGATTAAATGTAAATATCCGCCTTCGTCAAATTTCCCAATGAACTCACGCATACCGTCATTTTGATCCGACTTTGTCATTTCTATGAATTCGATATCCCAACTTGGTCGACCTAACTGAAATGCTTCCGTGAATTGCGTCAAATGCAATTTCAATTGAAATTCCTGTAAATCTCCTGCAGCGATAGCTTGTTCGATTGAGAAATTCCTAATCGCCGCGCCTATAGCAGTCGGAAGTGCGACTATCGTGAACCCCTTCCATTGCACCAAGGGGTAACGTTCCAGTGCTGAGCGTCCCATCGCCTGTCTGTCAAGCGACCTCAACTGCTCGTTCTGAATGATGAAAGGACGAAGATCGTCCAGATCAACTTCTATCAAAGCTAGATCTTCCTCATTGAACACGACGACATTACGATTCATTTCTCTCCAAATTGAGTCGTCGAGTTTGGGTATTTCCCTCGAAATGTTTTCCGTGTACATATAGCGCTTTAGACCAGTTCGTTCTGTCAAGGCTTCGCTTAAGTTAAGCAGTGCCATAATTTTTCTCAAGCTCTCTATTGCCCAGCGACGTTCTTTTCCAACTGCACACAACGCCTGAATACAGGATCTCACGTAGTCCCCGCTGTTTTCCCAATTTCCCTGAAACAAACGCGCATTCCCGAAAGTTGCCCCCACATTCGTTACGAAAACATCCTCGACCGGATTTTCGAGCTTTGCTATTGGATCCTCATTGATCTCGGAGAACCACCCACGCAATTGTTTCAATTTCGGCTTCTTCACTCCGCGGCAAGCCGTCGCAGCAAGGTGAAGCAACGCTTCGATTCTGACTGTCGCCGTTTGATTCTCGGGACGGATAAGTAGGTTAGAGAGAAGCGTTGCAATCGCGGGGAAACTGAATTTCCTAAGACGCCCACACAATCCGAAATTACGCGTAGTCAAGCATTTGATATCGTACAACTGATTGCCAGCAGAATCGCCTACGAACACTTTGGCGGCTTGACCCAAAGGTGCAAACAACCCGTCTTCGCTTGCAATCTCAGTGATTGCGTCGGAATCAACAATGATGCCCGAACTAGCGTTGGGTACTGAATCGGCCAAAGCCGAAGCAAAGCTCTCTTTCGGCGCACTAACGATTCCGGCGACAGCATCGGAGTTCCCCATAGCACGTGCAGTTTCTACCATAGAGTTCCGCAAACCATCAATCGCTTCGTCCGGCATGCTAGATATCCATTCAGCCAATCCCAAATTCGGTGAAACTATGAATATTGGAACACCCTCTGCGAACAACGCGGCCTGCATAGCGAAGTCACTAATCTCATCTAAAGCAGCAGATTTCGAGACTACGAGAACATCCGCAACTGCATCGGCGAGCTTCTGATGTGCTGCGATGACAGTCGTCGAGTCAATTTCGATATCTTCCACTATTGATCCCAAATGCCTTGCCGCTTGGCGAACTGACAGATCCTTGGATGCAGCCACGGCTGCTTGCCACTCGGTTGGTGTAAGAGGATGTAATACGCTTTTTTGAGTCATCGTCAAATACACCCCAGACAACCTTAAATACGAGTCCTCGTAAGGTTGTCCGTTGCAATTTGTCCTCCGAATCCTACTACGAGTACATCAATTTTTCTGGCTTTGAAGAGTTGCAATGTAATGTTATTGAATTGAGTTGTTACCTGCCTGAAACAGGACTACACTGAGAAGATCATCACATCGAATTGTCGTTGATGAGTAGCGGGGGAATTAGTTGAAACACTAGATTGAAACCTTCCTGATTGCCTCTCTACAACTCCCCAACTTCAGAATGACACAACAAGGAATTCTTCTTGTGCTTGCAGGAGAGAATATGGATTTTCAGTACTATCCCTAGCGAACCGCGTCGGAATGCTTCCATAATTCGGGACTTTGCCCAAAAACTGCATAAGTGCTAATCGACCCAATTAAAATAAGTTTCAACGAATTCATTGATCTTTTCTACCACTCGATTCGCAATCGATAGCCGTATCTTTAGTTTCGGCTTAGTCTTCATTATCCCAATCACCCTGTCAGGTAAAGGAACCTTTTCGGTAAACAAGTAGTTTTCTATGACTTCAGCTAGCCCTTGGTTATCCAAACCTTCCGATTCTGCTAATTCCAGAACTGCCTTTTCTTTTTCAACATCCCAATAACTACTGAAAGATTCACGTAAATTTCCGCCTTGCGGAATCGAATCCAGATGTTCAGCAATAAAACGCTCAATCAACTCTTTCTTGCTTCGAAGCTGAATTTCGGTATCCAGTATTTTTTTAACATGAGCCTTAATTTTCTCCTTTTCTTTTTCCTGAGCTGCCTGTATGTTCTCAAGCAAACTCAATATGTAGCCGACATTGATATCATCGCGATGAATTAGTTCGAGCTCAAAATCAAGGTCGTCAAGAATTGAGACCTTTTCTTTCGTTCGGTCTGTCCGAGTTTGCTCGTAAAGGTCAAGGTATTTGCTCTGGTAGTCCTCAAGCTCCTGTTCATCTAAATTAAGGTCTTTAAAATCAAATTCCGTAAAGCAAGCCAGCACAACTTTCAATCGAATCAGTTCTCGAAATGATTTGATGAATTCGGCTCGGTTATCTTCGGTCTGAAGGTCATCGACACTGTCAACAGTGGGTGCAATTTTTTTCAACGCACCCACTGCAGCATTGAACAACTCAACGTAGTGTTCGTATGGTTGCAATACGACTTCTTCAATCGCATCCTTGTTGCCGTAGAGTTCAATTGCGTCATCGGTGGCAGCTTTCAGATTGCGAAAACAAACAACATTTCCCTGCGATTTCTTTGTGCCAAGTATTCGATTGGTCCGGGAGAAAGCCTGAATCAGTCCGTGATACTTGAGATTCTTGTCGACGTAAATCGTATTCAGGAACTTACTGTCAAATCCGGTCAGAAACATATTGACCACCAGCAAAATGTCGATCTCACGCTGTTTGACTCGCTTGCCGATATCCTTGTAGTAGCTGTAAAAACTGTCGGTTGAAAAGTTTGTTCCAAAATCCCTGTTATAGTCAGCAATGAATCCATCGAGCTTGTCGCGGCTGTGTAGGTTTACAGTACCGGTGCTATTGTCGGTCATGTCAGTTTCGATAAAACCCGCCTCATCCTTATCATCCTCGTTGACCTGGTAAGAGAAAATCGCAGATATTTGAAGATTGTGCTTGTCGTCTCCCTTTTTTTGCTTGAACAAGTCGTAGTACTTAACCAGCATGGGTATGCTTGAAACACAGAAAATAGCCGTGAACTGTTTTGCATGGGTCTTGCGCTTGTGGTTGTCAATGATGTAATCAGAGACTGCGTCAATTCGTTCTTCAGCTTCCAACACTTCGGTTGTATCAATCGCTTCAACCTGTATGTCTTTTACATTCTCTTTTTGTTTAACGGTCGTTATGTACTCCACTGCAAATCTGAGTACATTACCGTCCCGAATCGCATCGGTAATGACATATTTGTGTAAACACTCGTCAAAAAGGTCCTTTGTCGTTCGTTTGTCGTGTGCTGTCGTACTTGAGTTTTTCGCAAATATCGGTGTGCCGGTAAATCCGAACAATTGTGCATTCGGAAAAAAGTTCCTGATGTGTCTGTGTGTCTCTCCGAACTGGCTTCGATGGCATTCATCAAATATCAGTATTAACCGCTTTACCTGAATTTCCGAAGGCAGATGTTTGACAAAGTGGGGCTTGCTGATCGCTGTGTTGAGTTTTTGCAGTGTTGTGACAATCAATTTTGTATCGTCGGTCAATTGCCGGACAAGTTTTTTTGTATTGTTGGTCGCATCAACACTTCCTTCACTGTAGCTATTGAATTCACTAATCGTTTGGTAATCAAGGTCTTTCCTGTCGACTACAAACAGCACCTTGTGGACATGTGATGACTGCGTGAGAATCTGTGCCGTTTTGAAGGAAGTTAGGGTCTTTCCAGACCCGGTGGTGTGCCAAATGTAGCCGTTATTTGTTGTGTTCTTGACTCGCTCAACAATGCCTTCTACTGCGTAGTACTGGTATTGTCGCAGCACCATCAGCATCTGCATGCTTTCGTTCAGCACGACGTATTTGGTGATCAGTTTTGAAAGCTGGCATTTTTCCAGAAACTCTTCAGCGAACTCACTCAATTGTGTAATCTTGTTATTATTCCGGTCTGCCCAAAAGAAAGTCTGCTTGAAATCCTGTATCGCAGTTGGGTTGTTCGCGTAGTATTTGGTGTTTACACCGTTACTGATCACGAAAAGCTGGATGTAGTTGAACAAGCCGATACCGGCATGGTAAGTATGTTTGAAATAGCGAAGCGTCTGATTGAAGGCTTCCTTGATTTCAAGGCCGCGACGTTTCAGTTCAATCTGGACAAGCGGCAGACCATTGACCAACAAGGTTACGTCATAACGATTGGTGTACCTGCCTTTCATGGTAATCTGATTGGTCACCTGATATTCGTTCTTGCAGTAGTGAATCTGATCAATCAGCTCAATGTAGTTGACTTCTCCGTTGTCGGATGTATAGTCGACTTTGTCTCGGAGGATTTTCGCCCTTTCGAAAATATTACCCCGATTCAGTTTGTTCAATATCTGTTTAAATTCTTTCTCTGACAGGCTTGTCTTGTTGTGTATTTCCAGTTGACGCTTCAGGTTTGCAATCAATTCTTGTTCTGTACCAATATGGATTCGTTCGAATCCAAGTGTTTCCAGCTGTTGGATGAGTTTGTTTTCTAGCGCCTGTTCTGACTGGGTGGTCATATGCTAACTGGGGTTGGAAAAGTTTGACTTAATTCTTAGAGTTGGGAGGGATTCAAGTTCGAGATTGTTTCGAAAAAACGATCAATTTCCCTATCGATTTCGTATATCGGAGTTTTGATTCTTCGTTTGAGTTGCGCTGATGTTCAAACGAACATTTGCTGGAGCAACCCTTTTTTGAATTCTTTAGTTCGGCTGATTTGCTCTGAAACTAGCTCAATTTTTCTATCGATTGTAGAGAGGAAATCGGCAATATTTTGTTGTTCTTCTCTACTCGGAAGAGGTACTTGAACTCTACATAGGCGACCCATTGAAATTCCCAAAACTTTAGTACCTTGAGCATTCTTCATGATTTGATGTCGCACAAACCAACATTCCATCATAAATGCACTAAATCCAACATAAATTTGATCCGAAATTAGTCGTGCCAGTAGAGTATGTAGTCCTGCAAGAACTTTTTGGTTTTCTAAATTCAACAATTCAATTGTTTTGCCAATTCCTACATAGTCTTCTGAAGCATCAGCAATTACTAAGTCACCTTCCTTACAGAACATGTCGTCTGATAGGTTGTTTATGTCAACATCCGTATTCAAGAACGGTACACTTTCACGTTTAAGTTCAAATTGCGCCTTAAATTTCGTGTGAATGTCGCCATAGTGAATGTTCCGAACTGTTCCGAGCGAATGGTTCATCTTTTCCCTTGAGAACGAATTAGTTGATTTGAAACAATACAAATTTCCAAATGTTTCTCTTACCCACTCCGGATAGTCCTTCCCTTCGTCATCCTTAAACCGAATTTCCTGGCTGAACAGTTTTTGCATCAGGCCCTTTTTGTATTGCTCTAACAACAATTTTTTCCTTTCCAACTGCTCAATTCGGGTGTCGACTGAAGAAAGGAAAGAAGCAATTTTTTCTTGTTCCCGTACTTCAATGACGGGGACAGGAAGAGCAAATAAATCGCGAATCGTGATATTCATGCGATCGAATCTCGCACCATAGTTTGCAACTTTCTTAATGTGTCGGTGCCATTTTGTTGACTTGAAGTATTGCTCTAAAAAGTCTAGATCGCCCTCGAAAAATCTAAAAACTGAATAAAGGGGTGAAACAACACCTTCAGTTAATTTATTTCTATTTACCGGACCAGCACTTGCGTACCTTGAAATGCGCGGATTGTAGACAAAGTCGTTTATCTCTACCTTGTAATATCCTGTCAAATTTTCGAGTTTACCAATTTCCTTATCAAAAAAGTTTTGCTGTAAAACAATTCCAAATTTCGCTGAATTAGTCAATACCCGGTTCTCATCTAAATTAATGTTCTTCTTAGAAACTCTTGAGGCAACACAATTTAATGATTCAAAAGTCCAACATTTCTTGAACTCTTTGAATCGAATCACAGGCGATTTATCCTCGAAAACAGGGTTCATTAACGGTCTCTCATAGCGGAGCTTCAAGTCCAAGCTGTTTACAAAATCCGGAGATTACCTTGTCATTCTCTCGTATTTCTGAATCCAATGAACGAATTTCATCGACAACATTACCTAAATCAACTGGCACTTCTTCTTCAAATGTATCCACATAGCGAGGAATATTGAGGTTGTAATGGTTCTCAGCAATCTCCTCAAGACTGGCTACATATGAGTATTTCATAACAGTCTCTCTATTTTTGTAGGTTTCGACAATGCGATCAATATGTTCGTCCAGCAACCTGTTCTGCCTAACATCTTTCTCAAACTGTCTGGAGGCATCGATGAACAAGATGTCAGAATCATGAACTCTACATTTCTTCAATACCAAAATGCACGCAGGAATCCCGGTTCCATAAAACAATGCCGGCGGTAAGCCAATCACTGCATCTAGATAGTTCTGCTCCCTAATTATGTACTTCCTGATTGTTTCTTCTGCTGCACCGCGAAACAGCACTCCGTGCGGCAGTACTACTGCCATTGTGCCATTCTCAGCCAGTTGATAAATCATGTGCTGCACAAAAGCAAAATCAGCTTTGGATGTGGGTGCCAACTTGCCGTATTGACTGAACCTTTCATCTGTTTCGTTTAACGGATTGTCTTTGCCCTTCCATTTAGCAGAAAATGGCGGATTGGCAACTACCGCTTCAAACTGCATGTCGATATGCTGAGGTTTTTCGAGTGTATCGTCTTGCCGTATGTCAAAATCACCGAAATGAACATCATGCAGAATCATGTTCATTCTTGCCAGGTTGTATGTTGTACGGTTCAACTCCTGACCGTAGAACATACCCATATTACCCTTACCGACTTCTCTGGCGACTCGCAACAATAATGAGCCTGACCCGCAGGTTGGGTCGTAAACGCTCTTGAGACGCTGCTTGTCCAATGTGACGATCTTTGCGATAACCTTTGACACCTGCTGAGGGGTGTAAAACTCGCCCGCTTTTTTACCAGCACCGGACGCAAATTGCGCAATCAGATATTCATAAGCGTCGCCCAAAACATCAGAATCGGACCCATCTACCCCAAAATCGATTTGATCGAGATGAAATAGTACTCTAGCAATCAATTCGTTTCTCTCGCCAGGAGATTTGCCCAGTTTGGAGTTGTTCAGATCTAGGTCCTCAAACAGATGAACGAAATCATCCTCGCTGTCAGTACCCATGGTGCTTTGTTCAATACTGTTCAGAATTCGTTTCAGGTCATCAAGAATAAAATTACTTTCCTCCTCAAGACTGGCATTGCCTTTCGCAGCAATAACTGAAAACAATTCTTCAGGACGCAGGAAATATCCAAGTTCGAGCAGTGACAAATCACGAATCGCCTCAATATCTTCTTCATCGATAACCTGGGAGTATTCCCTGATTTTTTCAGTTACCAGAAGTTTGTTGGCATATTTGTGTTGCCGTTCTGAAAGATACTTGAAAAAAACGAATCCTAAGATATAGTCGCGAAACTCGTCGGCATTCATATTGCCTCGCAGTTCGTTTGCAATTTTCCAGAGTTGTGTTTCGAGTTTTTGTTTCTGCTCTGACGTCATCTGGCATTCCATACTATGTTGTTTATTCTCAATTGGCTTTGTATCAACTGATACTGCTAATATAGAAATAAATCGAGTTCAACCCATTGCATTGTTCCCTAAATTATGTCGTGTGCCATGTGATAATGTAAGTTGGCTATGGAAACATAAGTAGGATGAAACTGCATTCAACAACAATTCGATTCGCCATTCTGGATGAGTTGAGTAATTTGATTGACTAATTGACACTAATTTTTATGAGCGAAAGGGAATATACACTGACTGAAGTTTCTAAATTGTTGCAATTGCCACAACACCGCCTAATCTACCTATGTGAAGCGAACGTCATTATTCCAGATAGATCAGATGCAAAAGGACGTGGTTCAAGTCGTCGATTTTCAGATAGAAATTTACTTGAGTTTTTGGTTGCTGTAACACTGAGTGAATTCCATGTCCCAGCAAATATTTCCGTAAAAATCATCACAACAGTACGTATGTTTGCAAAGGAAGTCGAGAAGTTACTCCCAAATTTTCAGTTCCCTTCTTCTCTAACCGATGCTCATGCACCACAAATAAACCTTTTGATTACAAACGGTACAAGATTGTTTCTTGTTCTAGATCTTGTTGACGCTCGACCTATAGTATTGGGAGGTGTGGACCTGAAAATGCAGACTCAAGAAACGGAATTGGTGAATATTGAAGTGGCGTTTAATCAAGGTGAAAACCAAATAAATGTGGAACAGATTATTCATCAAGTATCCAGCAGCAATGCCTTTTTCTCACTCAATTTGACTCAAACTGCAATAGATCTACAAGAGATGCTAAACTCGGGCACTTAAATCTCAAATCTTCCAATGACTCCCCTTTTGATTCACACAAAATTTCACTCCCCATAAAACTTTTCTGAATTTACTTCTTTATGAATACGTCATTTAATGTCGTATTTATTGGGA
>JAJDXD010000113.1 GCA_022823405.1 Gammaproteobacteria bacterium | reverse complement strand
ATGATCAGTGCCGAAGCGCAGAAGAAAACCTTTACTGAGGTTCACGCTGGCATGACGGAAAATCAGGTTGCCCAGGTTCTGCGTGAAAATCTCATGGCAGGTGGTGCGGAACGACTGTCTTTGTTATGCGTACTGTCCGGGGCTCATGACAATGGAATTGTGCTGCTGCCAACGGACCGTGTGGTGAATGCTGGAGAAACACTGGGTTTTGATGTCGGAGTGTGCTACAAGGGTTATTGGTCAGACCTGGCTCGAACGGCCTCGGTTGGAGAACCTACGGAAGAATTGAAAGAGTTTTACCATTGGATGATGTGCCTGCGCCATGATTGTAATATGCAGCTGACTGCTGGTCATTCTCCCGCGGATGTCGTAGCGGTCGTTGATCGATATCTGCAAGAGCGCGGACTCAAAACTGTAGGTGTTGGCAGAGTTGGTCACGGGGTCGGTATCGAAACGACGGAATATCCCTCTTTGGCAGCGTTCGAAGATGTCGTATTTGAAGTCGGTAATGTATTTGCCTGTAATCCAAACTTTGCCAACCATATGGGTTTTATCAACGCTGAAGATAATTGGGCGATTACTGAAGGTGAGCCCGACCTATTGTCGGCACCTGTGGCAGAATGGGAAATCCCGGTTGTTGCCACTTGACGGGATTCAAAGTATAGAAAACCTGTCAAAGAAGAATTAATTTCGTAGTTCAAACACTCGAATCACACTGTATTTGTTAAGTTTAATGTTTCAGTCACAATAGAGGCGGAAGCAAATCATGTTTGATCTGACAAAGAAACTTAGTATTAGGACGGTAATCGCCGGTTTCGCATCCGCCATTTTGGCTTTGAGCGCTACGGTGGTTCAGGCTGAAGGTTTGATGGACCGCGCAACTGGAGACGGACTCCGGGTTGCGTTCTACAACTTCAAACCCTATGCGTACAAAGATGACAACGATATGTTGACCGGTACGGACGTTGAAACATTGCGGGTCGTTTTGGACCGCCTCGGTGGAAAAATTGCAGAAGCTCAGGCAACTGACTGGGGTGCATTGATTCCTGGTGTCAAGTCGAATCGCTTCGATGTGGTCGCTGCTGGTATGTTTGTTACGCCAAAACGCTGTGCAGAAGTGATGTTTTCGGAACCGACTTTCGGAATCCAACAGGCGATGGTCGTCGCAAAAGGCAACCCAAAAGGCATTACGAACTACGAATCGATTGCTGAAATGGGCCTGAAAGTTGGTGTGGTTTCTGGAGCGGCGCAAAAAGACTTCGCCACGTCAGCAGGAGTAATGGAAGAAAACATCTCCCAATTGCCTGACAACCCAACAGGTGTTGCAGCGCTGAATGCCGGACGAATTGATGCTTGGGCAGTGTCTGCTCCTGGCGTGCGTCAGATTATCGCTAGTCTGCCGGATGATCCCATTGAATCGACACCTGCATTTTCTGAAGTCGCAGGAAAGGTCGCCGTCTCACATGGTGCATTCGCATTCCGTAAAGACGATGCCGATTTTGTCGAGGCATTCAATGCAGAACTGACAGCCTTCATTGGTACGCCAGAACATATTGCAATTTTGGAAGCCCATGGTATGACTGCAGACGAATTACCATTGCAATCAACTTCCGATCTTTGCGAAGGCTAACCCCCTGATTAGCGCGGTATCCGAACACCGGTTCGGATGCCGCGCCTAATTTCATTCGACCGTGTTTAACGATGAAGCCGCGGATAGCAATTCTTGCCGCACTCGGTGCTTTCATCGTTGGACTCTCCGTCGCAACATTTGCCGAACTTAAGCTTTTCTTGCCGCCCATTCTGCGCGGCGCGGTAGTCACATTACAGATTTCCTTCTGGTCTTGGCTGCTGTTTGTGTCACTCTCTTGTATTGCGGGCCTAGGGCGATGGCAGCGCAACTTGCTCGTTCGCTGGACTGCAACTGTCTATATCGAAGTATTTCGAGGAACATCGCTGCTGGTCATACTCTTCTGGCTGTTTTTTGTACTACCGGAGTTTGGCATCATCATGTCACCCTTTGTAGCGGGAGTGCTCGGTGTCGGGCTTAATTTTGGAGCCTATGGCGCCGAAGTGGTCAGAGGGGCATTGACCGCGGTACCAAAGGGACAAAGAGAAGCTGCCATCGCACTCAACATCAAACCGCGAAATTTTGTGGTGCGCATACTCTTTCCTCAAGCCATCGCAATTATGGTGCCGGGAATGGTCAACTTGACAATTGAGATGATTAAGGCGACCGCCCTGGTTTCCGCAATTACGCTGGTTGATATCACCTACGCTTCGGTCCAACAAAATCAGCTGTATTTCCGCACGCTGGAAATTTTTACGATTGCGTTGCTGCTTTACTACTGTTTTGCACAGTTCGTTCGCTTTGGTGGGGCCGCATTGGAAGAGTACTTTACCCGACACCTGGCGAAGAGAAGGTAATTTATGGATTGGCGCTGGGATTTTACATTTGAGGTGGTGATGCCCCGGATGATCGAAGCGGCTGGCGTGACGGCCTGGGCAACCGTTGCCAGTTTTTGTCTGGCTCTGGTTGGCGGTCTCATTTTGATGCTGCTGAAACAGCATCGTTCAGTGTGGATTAGCCGGCCGACGACTGAGTTTATTGAGTTTATCCGAGCGACACCTCTCTTGGTGCAGATCTTTTTTCTCTTTTTCCTACTTCCGGATTTTGGTATTACACTACCGCCACTGACCACAGGAATATTGGCCATTGCAATATACAACTCTGCACTCTGTGCCGAGGTCTATCGCGCAGGATTTGAAGCGGTTCCCAGAGGCCAGTGGGAAGCCTGTGTGGCATTGAACATTTCTACCTATCGTACATTTCGGGATATCATCATTCCGCAATCTCTGCCACCGATCATTCCGGCACTGGGGAATTACTTCGTCGCCATATTCAAGGAAACTCCACTGCTGTCATTTGTCGCGGTTGCAGAGATCATGCAGATTTCCAAGCTGATCGGTGCGGAGTACTACCGCTTTACTGAGGCCGTTACAATCGCCGGAATATTTTTTCTTGTGATGAGCCTGATTGCTGCGTTTATGATCAGGCAGGTTGAGAACTTTGTCAAACATAGGATAGTTCGTTGACCGATTTCGCCATTCAGTTTGACAAGGTTTGCAAGGCCTATGACGATCTAGATGTTCTTACCGATCTTGATTTTGCGGTTCGCAAAGGAGAGGTTGTCACAATCATGGGGCCTTCGGGCTCTGGTAAAACAACCGTGCTTCGGGTACTGATGACACTTGAGGAGATTCAGGACGGTGTGATCCTGGTTCAAGATGAACCGTTAAACAAAATGTACAAAAACGGCGATCTGGTTGATGCAGACAAGGCTCATGTTCGCAAGATTCGTTCTAAGATCGGCATGGTGTTCCAGAATTTCAATCTGTTTCCTCACATGACAGCACTTGGAAATTGCATTGAGGCGCCAATGTACACCAAAGGACTATCGAAGCAGGAAGCTTCAGAAGAAGCGATGAAATTACTCGCAATGGTGGGTTTGGCTGACAAAGCGAATCAGTATCCCAGCCAACTGTCGGGTGGCCAACAGCAAAGAGTGGCGATTGCCCGGTCATTGTGCATGCATCCCGAAATTCTGCTGTTTGATGAACCAACTTCCGCACTTGATCCCGAAATGGTCGGAGAAGTGCTAAAGGTCATTCGAGATTTGGCAGATTCAGGACGGTACACGATATTGCTGGTTACACATCAAATGGGATTTGCGAAAGAAGTCTCAGACCGAGTCTGCTTCATAGATGGCGGTAAGATCGTTGAGGAGAACATTCCTTCAGAAATTTTCGAAAATCCAAAGACAGAAAGGTTACAGCAGTTTCTTTCCAAGGTTTTGGAAGCACGCTGAGATTCATCTTCAAGTAAGAAATTACGTAACAGTACGATTGAAATAAATTGACATGAGAGGCATACCGAATTACGGAGATGGTCCTAGAGCGATCTACGAAGTCCTGAAACAACAGATTATTTCAGGAGAACGCAGAGCAGGAGAGGAACTCAAAATACTTCCACTGGCCAAAGAAATGGAAATATCTGCCATTCCTATTCGGGAAGCATTCAGAATGCTTGCTGCGGAAAATCTCGTGGAGTTGCGCCCACGGCGTAGTCCGATCATCTCTCATATTGATGAGAAGGAAATTATTGAGATTAATCAGATTCGTGGCGCATTAGAACCGATAGTTCTAGCTGATGCAGTAGCTCAGCATACAAAAGAGACTATTGCAGAATGCAGATATCTGATCGATCGATATATTCAATCAACGGACCTTTGGGAAAGAGTGGAATTAAATCGGAAGTTTCATATGGCACTGCTTTCACCATCGAAAATGAATCGATCCATTTCGATTATTGTCGACCAGTACGACGGTATCACCCGAATTTCGCAATTTCGAGTTGTTGAGCACGAAAGCCGAGCGGGGGTTCACAACCGGGAGCACGAGGGGATTTTGGAAGCAGTTCAGGCCGGTAATGCTGATCTCGCCGTTGAATTGATGAGTACTCACATCGATAAGGCAACTGATCGCGCAAAAAAGGAATTAAGCACTCAGAGCTGAACCATTCGCCAACTGTCGTACAACGCCACAGGCTGAGCGGTACGCACTTGAGGTTGGCAGGGTGAAAAAATGAAAGAATATGACTACATTGTCGTGGGAGCAGGCAGTGCCGGTGCGATTGTTGCAGCACGTCTCGCAGAAAATCCTTCTGTTTCAGTTCTTCTTCTGGAAGCAGGGAAAAAAGACAAAAGTTTGCTGTTCACTATTCCAGCTGCTATGCGGTATATCTACCACATGCCAAAATTCAACTGGAACTATTCGACAGAGGCGGAACCTGCATTAAATGGGCGTGTGCTCGAACAACCCCGTGGCAAGGTGCTCGGAGGATCAAGTTCAATCAACGGACAGCTTTATCTGCGCGGGCATCCACTGGATTTTGAGAAGTGGGCAGAATCTGGTGCAGCTGACTGGTCTTATGCTGACGTGTTACCCTACTTTAAACGTCTGGAAACTCGTGTCGACAGCACGTCAGAATATCAAGGTAGCACTGGGCCAATAAAAGTTTCCACTGCAGGCAGAAATCACCCGTTGACACAGGCATTCTTTAATGTAGCCCTGCAGGCAGGATACTCAACGACGGAAGATGTTAACGGAGCCAAACAGGATGGATTTGGGCTACTGCCAAAGAACATAGCAAATGGCGTACGTTCGTCAACAGCAAAGTGCTACCTTAAAAGATCAAAAGCCAATTTAACCATAAAAACTGACTGTCATGTTCGTCGACTGCGTCTGAATGGCAATCGAGTCACCGGTGTATTGTTTACCGAAAGCCGCAGCGATGTCGAAGTTAGCACCAAGCGAGAAGTTGTACTGTGCGCAGGTGCATACAACAGCCCTCTGATACTGATGCATTCCGGTATCGGTCCTGCAGATCAGCTTCGACAGCACAAATTAAGTGTAAATCTCGATTTACCCGGCGTCGGCCAGAACCTAATGGATCATCCGATCGTATCTTTGCAGTTGAAATGTAAACAGCCAGTCACATTGTTTAATCATCTCAATAACTTTTCCAAATTTCAGGGACTCGTGCAATGGTTCGTATCTCGAAAGGGCATACTAGCGAACAACCACTTCGATGCAGCCGGATTCATCAGAAGTCGCAAGGGTGTTGAATTTCCAGATATTCAGTTTGGATTGTTTCCAATTGGAGTCGCTGGAATCACAGCCGACTTCTTCCAGGGACACGCATTTCAGATCCAAATTTCTCATCAGCGACCCTTAAGCCGCGGATTTGTTCAACTGGCATCCGCTGATCAATTTGCAAACCCCAAGATACACCTCAATCTACTGGCAAACGAAGATGATATGACAGTGATGAAGGCTGGACTGCGATTGGCCCTTGAACTGGTGCAACAGGACGCGTTTGAGCCGTTTGCTGGGGATGAGATGGTTCCAGGTGTTGAAGTTCATTCGGACGCGGAAATTGAAGAATGGATTCGAGCAAACTGCGGAAGTTCTTTTCACCCCTGCGGGACCTGCAAAATGGGTGTGGATCGGATGTCAGTTGTCGACCCCGAGTGCAGGGTTCGAGGCATTGCGAATCTACGCGTGGCAGATGCGTCAATTATGCCGATTATTCCATCTGCAAATTTAAACTGCCCGACGATGATGATCGGTGAAAAAGTTGCTGACCTGATCGCTGGAAAGGGACCTTTGCCAAAAAGCGATCTGCCATTTTTCAGTGAACCGCGATGGCAGGACGTACAGCGATGAAAAGAAGTGTGAAACTCGTGCGCTCTACTTGTCCAAAAGCACTCAATCTACCTGACTGAATAGTGAAGTAGTACTGCTCAACTCTTTCCGATCAGACTTTAGGAAACCAACACTGATTTGGCAGAGGATCCCGCTGCAATATTCTTAGTGTTGTGGTCAATTCAACCGGAGACTGAATTCAATTTACTCCAGTCTGGCACTTGCAATGTACATGGAAAAGGTTTCACACCAGACAATAACATTGTCAAACTCGTGTGCATTCAAACCATCCGGTAACTCAAATTCCAGTGGCCCAGAAAACGTCCTGAGTTTTGAGATTTCAACAGCTTGTGACTTGATTTTCGTAAAATCACTCTTGGTATCTACAAATTTACGTGACAGGTAGATTCGATAATCAGGACCGGGTGCGAGTTTAACATCTTCTTCAAAAACCAGTTTGCCACTTGAAATCCGTACGGTACCTTCGCCCCAGTGAAGTGCATCTGAACCTGGACTGTTTCGGTCAAATTGTCCAACTGGATCTGTTGCTTCGGCCTGCACAACATCGACTACCTGCTGTGGTTTAGACTTATATTCAATATAGATCGGAAGAACATAAACTCCAGCAGCAAAGCCAACTCCAAATCCAACTGCCAGGAAAATGACTGGAATTGCTAGTTTTTTCAGCATGATTATTTCACCGCACTGGGAATAATGTGGACACTAACTCCTATTATCGCAGATTTACTTCGGCGAATTTTCCAGACGGAAATCAGAAAATCGCCCTCATTGGTTGGAAAATGATTCACAAACTCATGAAATTAACACAATGGAAGAACAGATGAAAAGACAATTCAGCTGGCCGGATAATCACTGGAACTGGCCAATCCAGATCAGCCATAAACATGGCATTCGATGCGGTTCGATGATCTGGGTTGGAGGCCAGGTAGACTTGAATGAAAAAGGGGAGGTTCAAAATGCAGGAGACCTCTCAACCCAAACCAAAAATAGCATGGCGTATTTTGGTCGAGTACTGGATGACTTTGAATGCCAGTTTTCTGACCTGGTTGTTCTGCTTTGTTTCTATGTGAACGACGGGTCAATCGACGAGGTTGAGTTCCTCCAGCTAGTAGCAGACTGTCTGCCAAAAGACAGTCAGACGACGATCACTGCAATCTCGGTGCCATATCTTGCATACGATGGCATGATGGTTGAAATTGAGGGTTATGCCATGCGTCAACCCACTGGTGAAGGTACGACGAGGACGCACACCCGGTTGAACGGGGCGACTCGATTACCCGAACCATTTGTAGAAGGAATACGCTCCGACAAAATGATATTTGTTTCAGGGCAATTTCCTATAGACAATACTACCCAAGTCATCAGTCAGGGGGACATCGTCGGACAAACTAATGCGGTTGCGAGTCGCATGTCACAGGTACTTAGTGAACTTGGCGCCAGCTTTGACGACATCGTTAAAATCAACCGCTGGTATGCTGGTGGTTCCGGAATTGGAGACTTTGAAGCAGCTTCGCTCGCATTTGCAAAATATTTCAAAGAACCCGGTCCTGCCGCGACCGGAATTCCCGTCCCGAGTCATGCGGATGCTGAAGTACTTATCAAGATAGCAGCAGTCGCAATGCTGGGTGAAGATGGCGGTTACCTACCGCGAACTCATTCCTGGCCCGATAGTCTGTGGGATTGGCATGTTCATCTCCCTTACAAACATGGTTTGAAATGTGACGGAATGATCTTTCTAGGCGGACAGGTATCGTTGGATAAGTCCGGAAGTGCGGTTCATCCCGACGATTTAACTGCGCAAACCCATCAGGCAATGCAACACATTGGCACTATATTGAAAGATCTGGGGGCTGATTACGACGATGTTTGCAAGGTCCTGACAGTTTACAAGGGGGACTGCGGTGCAGAGGACTTACACAAAAACCTGCCGATAAGATCCTCTTATTTCAGCGAAGTTGGGCCTGCGTCTACTGGTGTTCCGTTGCCGGTATTGGCCTATGATTCCATGGTTATCGAAATCGACATTTATGCCATGGTGGGTACTGCAGATTTTGATTAATCGATTTTCTAGTCAATTGTGAGTGAACGCAGTTTTTTTGAGCAAAAATCAGATTCCATAAGACATGTTTTGAGACTGGTGTCCTGAACTACCTCGCATAACCAAGTCAAAAGCTTTCTGCGAAGTTGCGGCTTCTTCCAGCAGCCACTCGCGAAAAACCGAAATACGCCGCTGACTCATCATCTTATGGGGACAAATCAGAAAATAGGAAACCGGCGATTCGCTGTAGATGTCAAATAACTTAACCAATCGACCTGATGCAAGATCCTTCTCAACGTGAGCACTTCGCGCCAATGCAATACCCTGATGGTCAATTGCTGCTTGTATTGACATCGACGTATCTGGAAAATGAGATCCGCGTGGTAATTGCTTGATTGCTATACCGGCATCTTTGAACCAGTCGCGCCAACGGGGGCAGATATCAAACGAGTGGCGGTAGAGTAAAGGATAGCGCACTAAATCTGCAGGATGTTCAGGCGCTGAAAATCGCTTTAGAAAACTTGGACTGCAAACTGGAAAAACGTACTCCCTCAGCAGTGTGTCAATTTGCAAGTCCGGCCAGTTGCCGTCGCCAAGTCGAATGGCAATGTCCACTTCATCTGCACTAAAGTTAACCAATTCATCCGTTGTTGAAATCCAGACACTGATTTCTGGGTACCTATCATTGAACTTTCCGAGTCTTGGTACCAGCCACTTGACGGCCAGTGACTGCACCAGACTGATTCGAATGGATGTGCGAGACTCCTGATTGGTTATTTCGTTGAGTGTCCGACTCATATTGTCAAGAAAATCCCGTACGACCGGGACGATCATCTGCCCTTCCTTGGTAATGATCAAACGCCTCCCCTGGCGTTCAAACAGTTTGAAATCCCAGATATCTTCGATATGGCGAATCTGGTGACTGACTGCGCTTTGGCTGATGAATAGTTCCTCTGCCGCTCGAGTGAAACTTAGATGCCTGGATGTTGCTTCAAGTGCCCGAAGGGCTGCGATTGGAGGAAGTCGATGTGTCATGATTTGTCTCTAGAAATTGAATTATGTAGAATCATTTAGTTCTGAAAAAAATCAAAATATTTATAATCAAAGAATAAGGTGACATTGCAGATAAGTATACATGAATAATTATTCATGGTTCTATGAGAATAAATACTGGAAACCAATTTGCATCTACCTATAATTTTTTACAAGTTTCCGTTCTCCTTAGTGTTTTTTCCAGGATGGTTGACAGTTAAGGAGAAAGCAAACCACAAGGATGGACATCTGAGCAGGGATGCTCACTATTTCCTCTCCAATTCACATTAAGCAAATTTCACTTAGAAATTTGCTTTTTTGTGTCTGTTCGATTTCTCGTTCAGCTGATTCATTAGCTTTCAACCCGTGCATTTAAATCGTCAGCGTAGTGATGACTGGGTGCAGGTAATGTATTTTTTGACATTCAATAGATAAATTGATGTGATAATGCTTGCGTTTTCTATGAGCAGGCAGTTATGAATCTTTATCAATTACTCACTGAACGCGAAGCGGCTGGCGAGCCTATTCGGGTTGGCATCATCGGTGCCGGAAAATTTGCCACAATGTTTATGTCGCAGATTATCCGAACTCCAGGAATGCGACTTGACCGAGTTTGTGATCTAAATATCGAACGGGCGAAAGGTAATTTGCAGGCTGCGGGTTTGCATGCTGGACAAATTACAACTTCGTTGGTCAATCATCTACCGTCATCCGATCAGGTTTTGCTCACTTCCAACCTGGACGATGTGCTGAACGCAGATCTGATTGACGTAGTCATCGAATCCACCGGCGATGCTATAGCTGGAGCAAGCCATGCTTTCACCAGTATTGAACGTGGCATAGACATTGTGATGGTCAACGTTGAAGCTGATGTGCTTGTTGGACCACTTCTGGCTGAAAAAGCACGGCAAAACGATGTCATTTATTCGCTTGCCTACGGTGATCAGCCGGCGCTCATTGTTGAACAGGTCGACACTGTGCGTACCATGGGACTTGATGTGATTTGCGCCGGCAAAGGAACAAAGTACCTACCCGCCTATCATGAATCTACACCAGACACTGTTTGGGACTACTACGGTCTGACTCGAACCGAGGCAGAACTAGGTGGGATGAATAGCAAAATGTTCAATTCGTTTCTGGACGGAACGAAATCTGGTATCGAAATGGCTGCGGTGGCGAATGCGACAGGTCTGACGCCTCCGTCTGACGGACTTTCTTTTCCGCCTTGTTCGGTTGATGAACTCGCTTCGGTTCTTAAGCCTGCAGATGAAGGTGGTGTACTGACTGAAAAAGGCATGGTGGAAGTGATCTCTTCGCTCAATCGGGATGGAAGCGAAGTCGAGCGGGATCTTCGATGGGGTGTCTATGTCGTATTCGAAGCGGGCACTGAGTATGTGAAACGGTGTTTTCGAGAATATGGTCTCGTAACTGATGAATCTGGGCAATATTCCGCTCTGTATCGTCCCTATCACTTGATCGGTCTGGAACTTGGTGTTAGTGTTGCGTCAGTTGCTTTGCGTCGAGAGCCAACCGGAATTCCTCGCTCCTGTGTTGCCGATGTTGCATCCGTTGCAAAGCGAAACCTTGCATCCGGTGAACTTCTAGACGGCGAGGGTGGTTCAACGGTGTGGGGCAGGATATTACCCGCTACTGATTCACTGACTCGACAAGCTGTACCGATTGGTCTGGCTTCAGGCATTGAGATTACAAGGCCTGTTCCCAAAGGTGAGTTAGTGACGTGGAAAGATGTCAGACCTGGCGATCAACAGATCGCTCACGGGCTTCGTCGGGAGATGGAAAAGCAATATTGCGACTAATCGATTTAGCCGTCAACTTCTCAGTCAATATGTCGGAATACCGCACACTGTGCGGGGTGTTGGATGTCGGTGGCATCAATCCTCTCAAGTCGCACGCGATCACCCACGACGAGGTCTTTTCCAACCAGTCTGCCCAAGCATAGATTGTCGGCGCCGTCCATCGCAATCAGCGCCAAAGTTTCGTTTCTGCCAGCGGTGATCCGTTTGACTGTACCCAATCCGGTTAATTCCTTCCAGCCTGCCATTTTTCCATCCTTATCGCACTGTAATCGAGGAGGAAATTTAACCTCACGACATTCAGGGCACTCGGAGGCCAATGCACGTCCCTCCTGCAATGCATCAAAATAAGGTTTAAGGTCACCCAGGGAATAGGAATAGTCCAGTTCGACCTTTAGCGGGAAATAGAGTGGGTTGGTGCTCATCTGATATTCAAAACTACGGAAACGATTATCAGTGCTTGCTTTGGTTATACAACTTCTACCAGCGCTTTTGCGGACTGCCATATCGCCTCGCCAATCTGACTCAGATCTTCTTCAGTCAAAGCGAGCGAAATGTAGTACTTCGTTGGGCTCTTGAGAATTCTATTCTTTCTTAATTCTCGCAGGAATCGACTCATGATTGTTGCATCACCTGACTGAGAATCCCGGTAGTCGTTCACAAATTGATCCGTGAAAATTAGATCGAACTGGGACATTTCTCCAAAAATTTGATGGTCAATATCAAATTCGTTCAGTGATTGGCGAAGGTGCTGTTGGATAGCACTACCATTTTGATGAAGTTTTTCATACTGTCCGGGTCTTCGCATGATTTCCAAAGTTTTGAGTCCAGCAACTGAAGCCATCGGGTTGCCGCTCAGAGTTCCAACCTGCATCAGGAACCCGTCACTGCCTACCTTTGCTTTGTCAAAGTGCGACATGATGTCAGCGCGACCGGCAACGGCAGACAGTGGAAATCCACCGCCTATCAATTTTCCCAGTGTGCACAAGTCAGGAACAACTCCGTAGTACTCCTGACCTCCACCATATGCCAACCGAAACCCAGTTACAACTTCATCAAAAATCAAGACTATGTCGTGTTGATTGCAAATATTCCTCAAAAACTCAAGAAATCCTTGCTGTGGTGGAATGCAGCGTTGCATCGGTTCAACGATTACGCTTGCAATTTTGCCGGCATGAGCTTCAATAATCGAAGCTGTAACTTCCAAATCGTTAAATGGTGCGATTAATACATCCTGCCGCACCGCTGCTGGAATTCCAGCGGAATCGGGAACGGCATTTGGAAAGTCGACACGTTTTTCAGGTGCAAGGCTCATTTGCGCTTCTGAGGACATACCATGATAGCCGCCTTCAAATTTCACAATTTTGTCACGTCCAGTGAATGCTCGGGCGAGTCGAATGGCGTACATGTCGGCCTCGCCACCTGTACTAAGAAATCGTACCTGCTCCGCACATGCCACTGCATCGCAAATCACTTCGGCGAGTTCAATTCCAGCTGGATTGTTGGCGAAAAAGGTAGTGCCTTTTCCGACCTGTTCCAGAATGACTTCCACCACTTCTGGATGCCCGTGGCCCAGTATCATCGGACCGGAACTGAGTAGCAAGTCAATATATTCATTGCCATCTGCATCCCACAGTCGTGAACCTTTAGCTTTACAGATGACTACACTTGATTCAAAATTGCCAAAGTTGCCGGCGGGCAGGACTTTGTGCGCTCGCTGAATCCACTCAACCTGTTTCATTAATCAATCCCTGCTTACTTGATTGGACAAAATTGTCTGTCAACACTGCGTCATTCGGAGTCGCCATCAGGATGGCGATCCAGAGAAATCACGATATTCCCGACATGTTTTTTATCGATCATTGCCTGTTGCGCATTTTTCAGTTTTTTGAGGGGGTAAACTGCCGCGACAATTGGAGACACTTCTCCATTCTGAATGTAGTTCACCAGGTTTGCAAATGTCCCGCGTGGGACAACTGTACATCCGAAAAACGTTAAATCGTTCAAGTACATTGTTCGAAGGTCAAAGTTGACGATGGGGCCGGCAATTGCTCCGGAACAGACATAGCGGCCCTTTCGGGAGAGAACGGAAATTAAATTTGGCCAATAATCGCCACCAACAACATCTAAAACGACTGTTACCGATTCACTTCCGATTACGTTTCTCAGTGTTGATTTCAGTTGATCAGGTGCTCGTCCGATGAGTGCATCCGGTGAAAACTGCTTCAGACGGTCGTGTTTAGACTCTGATGCCATTCCAATCGTTGTCGCGCCTCTTCGATTGGCAAGTTGAATCAAAGCGGACCCAACTCCGCCTGATGCGCCAGTAATCAGTACCGTATCTTCAGAACACACCTGAGCCTGATTCAGCATATTCTCGGCAGTTAACCAGGAAGTCGCAAAAGTTGCAATCTCAATATCCGTTAAATCGCTTTGAATAGTGTGAACCTGTCTATAGTCCACTATTAGGAAATCTGCGAAGCCTCCATCACATTCAGATCCCAGGTATCCGCATTTAGTTAGATTATCGGGGTCACTCCAGTCACGAATCCACGTTTCCACCATTACCCGCTTATCAAGCAGGTTTTTGGGTACTCGTTCTCCGATCGCAAGGACTCGGCCACAGATGTCAGCTCCCTGAATTCTAGGGAACTGAATTGCCGCACCTCCCCAGCTGGCATCATCCGATTCAGCGGTTTCAAACGTTTCGCCCGTCGTTGCTTCGGATACGCTCTTTGAATACCATGCGGTACGCGAATTTACATCGGTATTGTTCAGACCGCATGCACCAACTTGGATCAGTACATCGCAGGCACTTGGATTTGGAGTAGGCCAGTCGTCATGGTATTCGAGTTTGTCCATGTCGCCATGACCTGTCAGCACTACGGCTCTCATTACGGAAGGGATTTGTGTCATGAATTCACACCTCTAACTAGTCTTCCTATAGGATCATAGAAAGCCTCTTTCAATACCCTGGCTTCTATTGGTTTGCCAGCCACAATAACGTTCAACCTAGTATCGGGATTTGCTGATTCGGGTTTCAAATATGCAAAAGCAAGTGCGCATTTTGCAAGGTGACTATAGACGACAGATGTAGTTGAACCTACCACAATACCATTATGTAGGACGGCTTCGCCGCCGTGTCCAATATGTGAGCCCAATTGATCAATGGCTAGGTAAACACAAACCCAAGGAAGTTTTGAATTCAGGCTCGCCTCGGTGGCAGATTTTCCGATGAAATCGGATTTGCTCATATTTGCAAACGTCATTACGTCTGCTTCAGGTAGTGTAACCTCGTTTGTTAATTCGGATGCTCCTTTAAAACCTTTCTCCATTCGCATAACGTTCATGGCAAACGATCCGTAGTGCACCATTCCCTCTGGCTCACCGGAACGCCATAGTGCATTGTATATGTCCAAAATGTGGTCTCGATGCGTATGAATTTCCCAGCCTAATTCACCGCTGTAGGATATGCGCATGGCCAATGCAGGCTGTCCAGCGATATTGATTGTTTGGGCGGTAAACCAGCGAAAACTGTCATTTTCCAACTTGCATGTGGTAGTTTTTTCCAGCACCTTTAGGGACAGGGGGCCCTGAATTGATAATCCACACCACTCGCGCGATAAATTGACAATTTCAACTGACATTCCAGTGGAATGCTGTGCAAGATGGTCAAGCAGTCGGTTTTCGTAGAATGCCGCACAAATGAGCATAAATCGATTGCTTGCCGTTCTGGCAGCGATTAACTCCAACTCGATTCGGCCGCGGTGATTCAACAGGTATCCGAGAGCAATGGAACCTACATTCGAGGGTGCTTTCGCAGTGAAGATGTAGTCTAGGAATCGGCTGGCATCTTCCCCTGCAAGCTCAAATTTTGCAAACGCCGAAATATCCATCAATCCCACGCTATTTCGAACGGTACGAACTTCGTCACCGACAATCTCATCAACAGTGTTTAGTTTGAAAGAGTATTGATCGGCTGGTTGCATATGGGATGGGGCATACCAGCGCGGCCGCTCATGTCCACAAACTTCCTCAAACACTGCACCCTTACCTTTCAGTACAGGGTAAAGCGGAGTTGGGTTGACCGGGCGGCCAGCCAAACGGTTGAAATGCGGAAAAGGGATTTCATGGCGCAGGCAGTAGTCTTCCTTGCCTTTGGTCATTTGCCAACTTTTTGTTGCGTAGCCGCCAAATCTGCGAGGATCAAATTCGCGCATGGATATGTCAGCAGAACCATGAACAATCCAGCGCGCAAGTTCACGCGTCAGTGCTGGTCCCCAGCCAATGCCAATTTGTGTGCCGCAGCAACACCAGTAGTTGTTTAAGCCAGATGCAGGGCCGATCAGTGGATTGCCATCAGGAGGATGTGAAATTGCACCATGCACGGTTCGCTTGATACCCAGATTGGAAA
This sequence comes from Gammaproteobacteria bacterium, assembly GCA_022823405.1. GTDB lineage: Bacteria > Pseudomonadota > Gammaproteobacteria > Arenicellales > JAJDZL01 > JAJDZL01. Next base: position 250 of record JAJDXD010000113.1, on the reverse strand, counting down.
GCACCGGCATACGCTCCATCGCGTTTTCGAGCCAAGGAAATATTCGATCGTAGTCAGGGTCAAAGAGTTCGTGTTCAATTTCCCATGGACAGCCGTCTTCCCAAACAGCGTTTGGGTTTTCTTTTTCGTAAATTCCAATCAGACCGGATTTTTGTTCCATTCGTATATATCCGGATACTCTGGCATCATCGCGAATGACAGGCAAATCCTTTTCCAGTGAAAGAAACTCTTCAACGGTATCAGTAACTAT
>JAJDXD010000088.1 GCA_022823405.1 Gammaproteobacteria bacterium | reverse complement strand
GGTATCACTTTGATCATCGACTATCGACTCCGGCGTTTCAAAATCAAGGCATCGAGTCGACCCGAACAATTGAATTCAATTCAAAAAAAGCCAGACAATTGAGGACTTTTAACCATCTGAAAATCCAATAGAAAATTTTGGTGCACAATGCTTCACCTTTACCTGTTTCATTAGGAAATCCGGTTCCAGGATATAGAATTCGTCCGTCTTCGTGATTGTCTGCGACGATGACGTCCGAGTCGGACTTATAAGCATAAACAAACGCCATCCTCATAATGAGTATCGATATCTACATAAGCAACTCTTTTGACGTTGAATTTTTTTGTTGAGTTTCGATCAGGACACCAAGGTCACTCACCGTGCAGAAACCGGCCGCTTGCGTACGAGTGGCATGATGAAGCCTGGCAATACGAATAAATACAGCTTGCCTCGGCGTTCAATATTAGTTTAATACATCCAAATCGGAACCAACCAGTGCTGATTACGGCGTTACCAATTTACTAAACCGGATCATGCAGGCGTCGACACATTGGTTGAGGACTTTTTCGTCGCCAGTTTGCAGCTGGATGCTGTAACCATGAGACTAATACATGAAGAAACCCTTGTGCTGGAATGACTCAGACTAGAATTTGAACCCCGAAACTCGAGTAATTAAGTGATGTGTATGACGTAGTTTCATCTGATCTGTATTGGTTCTTTGATTGATGCGGTCACAGACATCAAAGAGAGACGAGATATTTCCAGTTAATGTTAATTAAAATAGTCGGTTAGACCGAGATTCAGCAAACTGTCATGGCTAACTTAACCTCTACGCTGATTTGAGAGGTCTCGAATCCACTGAACTGGAGGTTGCATTTGATCGGGCGACAATTTGCTGCTTTGACTTATTTTCAGATAGTGAAATTTGTAATCTGTTAATTCTCGCACCAATTCGACGATTTGGTGCGATCATAAGAAACTATACACTCAGACTTATCATCTATCTTTCATTGATAGGCAAAGACATAGGAGTGAAAAAATGTCTGATTCACCAATTTACGATATTCCCTCCGATTTAGCAGTAAGTGCCAACGTAACAGCTGAGCAGTACACTGAGATGTACAAGCGAAGCGTTGAAAATCCCAATGAGTTTTGGGCTGAGCAAGCCGATAAATTTCTGCACTGGTTCAATAAATGGGATTCAGTCGGTGAGTATGATTTCGATTCAGGCCATATTAAATGGTTTGAAGGCGGAAAGTTGAATGCTGCCTATAACTGCCTTGACCGGCATTTGGAATCCCGTGGTGACAAAGTTGCCTTGATTTGGGAGAGTGACGATGCCTCAGAAGTTCGCACATTCACTTACCGAGAATTGCATGCGCAAGTTTGCAAGCTCTCTAATGTATTTAAGGAGCGAGGCGTCAACAAAGGCGACCGAATTTGCATCTATATGCCCATGGTTCCGGAAGCAGTGATTGCTGCACTTGCCACCGCTAGAATTGGTGCTGTCCATTCAATCGTTTTCGGTGGCTTTTCACCTGAAGCACTGAAAGACAGGATTCTGGACTCCGATTGCCAGGTCGTCATTACCGCAGATGAAGGACCTAGGGGTGGAAAGAATGTCCCGCTGAAGAAAAATGCCGACGCAGCAATGAAGTCCTGTCCAGACGTTCATACTTGTGTAGTGGTGCAGCGAACCGGTAATCCAGTTGAAATGCAAAATCCGAGGGATATCTGGTATCACGAAGCGACTGCTGAAGCTTCTTCGGACTGTCCAGCCGAAGTTATGGATGCGGAAGATACGCTTTATATTCTTTACACATCAGGTTCGACAGGCAAGCCAAAGGGTGTTGTTCATACCACTGGTGGATATATGCTCTACGTCACAATGACCTTCAATTATTCCTTTGACTATCGGGATGATGAGGTTTACTGGTGTGGAGCCGATATTGGCTGGGTTACCGGCCACTCTTATATCGTCTACGGACCTCTCTCAAACGGTGCAACCAATGTAATGTTTGAAGGTGTACCAGTTTATCCTGATGCCAGCCGATTCTGGCAGGTTTGCGACAGACACAACGTCAATATTTTTTACACCGCCCCAACTGCGATTCGCGCACTGATCGGTGCGGGTAACGAGTACGTAGAAAAAACGAGCCGCAAAAGTCTTCGCATATTGGGCACTGTAGGTGAACCAATCAACCCAGAAGCTTGGGAATGGTATCACGAAAAAGTAGGCGATCGTCGCTGCCCAATAGTTGATACCTGGTGGCAGACTGAAACTGGTGGGCACATGATCACACCACTACCCGGCGCAACACGCTTGAAACCTGGTTCAGCAACAACTCCGTTTTTTGGCATCGTCCCCTGTATAGTGGATAGTGAAGGAAATGAACTGGAAGGTGCTACCGAAGGCGCCCTGTGCATCAAACATTCTTGGCCAGGCCAAATGAGAACGGTCTGGGGAGATCACGAAAGATTCATTCAAACGTATTTCAGTACTTTTCCAGGCATGTACATGACTGGTGATGGTGCCAGGCGTGATGAAGATGGGTACTATTGGATCACAGGCCGTGTCGATGACGTGATGAATGTCTCAGGGCATCGACTGGGTACGGCGGAGATCGAAAGTGCATTAGTGCTGCATCCAAGCGTTGCTGAAGCTGCCGTCGTGGGTTATCCGCACGATATTAAGGGTGAGGCGATTTACGCCTACGTCACAACGGTTGCGGGAACCGAAGAAAACGACGAGTTGAAAGCTGAGCTTTTCAATATGGTGAGAACCGAAATCAGCCCGATTGCCAAACCTGATGTAATCCAGTTCGCTCCGGGGCTGCCAAAGACGCGTTCCGGAAAAATCATGCGTCGGATTTTGCGCAAAGTTGCCAGCAATGATATTGATGAACTAGGCGACACCTCCACTCTGGCTGAGCCTGCGGTGGTCGATGATATCATCAAGAATCGAGTCAATACTTCCTGAATTAGGTCTTCCGAATCGGTTCCTATTCACACAAGACAAAATAGAGTCGTCCGACAGCTAACCCATTGGATTGGGTGAGCGACGATGCACCTCGGCAATATCCTTGAGCACTTCTTTGCTCAAGGATATCTCAGCAGCACCAATACAAGCCCTGATCTGATCAACTTTGGTTGCACCAATAATGACTGATGTCATGAATCGCCGGGTTAAACAAAATGCAATCGCCATCTGACAGACATCAAGCTCGTGCTTTCTTGCAACTGCCAGGTACTGATCAATTACAGGTTCGACAATTGGTGTGAAACGGCCGCCTAAATCCTTGGAAAAATTTCGTCTGGAACCGGGTGGTGTCTTATCGCCCTGGTACTGGCCATTTAAAATTCCTGCAGCCAACGGTGAGAATGCCAGTAATCCAACATTCTGGTTGGCTGTCAACTCCGCCAAATCAAGATCGTATTTTCTATCCAGCAGGTTGTATTCATTCTGAATGCTCACTACACGAGGTAAGCTATTCGCTTCAGCAATTTCCAGAAACTGTGATGTCCCCCAACATGACTCATTTGAAAGACCAACTGTCCTGATTTTGCCCTCGTCAACCAACTTCTGGAAACTTTCCAGCGCTTCGTAGATGTAACTTCGAGTCTCATTGACATTTTGCTTTGAAGGATTGAAAGTCCAAGACTGACGGAAGTGATAGGAATTACGATTCGGCCAATGAATCTGATATAGATCAATGTAATCAGTTTGAAGCCTCTTTAGTGATGCTTCAACTGCAACTTTGATGGTCTCACGGTTAACGCCAACACCATCTCGAATCAATTTCGAACCTGGGCCTGCAATTTTTGTTGCAATGATCACCTTGTCACGGTTATTGCGACTTTTCAGCCAAGTACCAATAATTTCCTCGGTACGACCGCAGGTTTCAGCAGACATCGGATTCACCGGATACATTTCCGCTGTATCAATGAAATTAACGCCAAGATCTAAGGCCAGATCCAGCTGTTCGTGACCTTCAGCCTCGGAATTCTGTGTACCCCATGTCATGCTACCGAGGCAGATTTCACTTACTTTGATTCCTGAATTACCCAACTTGTTAAACTTCATACGCGTACCCTTTCTCAATTGGTAATTTTGGTGGAGAGTCGAATTCCATGCAGGCCTTGCTCAAGTAGGTGAATTCCAGCTGAAAATCAGAACCCGATAAGTCCCCACATTAAACCTGAATTTGATCCGAACTGGTACTGGAATACACCGTGATCGTTAAATCGACGGTCTGAATTCTGTCCAATGCTTAATCTGCAGTCTGATGGGAATATGATCTGGCCAATAAGGGAATTTGACAAGAGCTATGAATTAATCGATCTACTCTTGCACATATTTGAGTGACATATCATGAATAGTTTCTCTGATAATTTGTTTGAAGTTACTGATCACGTTATGAATCGAAGGCAGCCATTCATAGATTTTTGCGCTGACGTTTTTTCGACTGAATGAATGTGAATAGTGTCAGAGTTACGCGAGCCAAGTTAGTCTGAATGTAGTGTTTAGCTCAGGTTGAATTGCATATTCGTTGTGCGTCAGTCGTACACAAGAACTAGAGTAATGAGAATCACTGAAACCTTCCGACTGATCCTGATTATGTCAACTAAGCTGAGTCGACAGTTGATCGGGAAATAGCGCAACGAAGTTGTAAAAAACTATCCTGACAAACCCGTTACAAGGAGAAATATTCAACGATGTACAAGCTGTTCTACGCGCTCAAAAGCGCATCCATGGGTGTAAGAGTCATACTAGAGGAAATTGGTGCGCCTTACGAGTTAATTCAGACGTCGATTGACATGGATAAACCCCGTCCTTCAGAACAATTAGCAATCAATCCCAACGGATGGGTACCGGTTTTGATTTGGGAAGGCGGTGCCATGTACGAATGCGCTGCAATAACTGTTTTTTTGTGCGATCGACATGCTGATTCTGGATTGGCACCGACTATTGATGATCCCGCTCGAGCGCGATATTTACAGACTCTCGTTTATTTTTCTAATTCCGTTCAGAACGCGTTTCAACTGACCTACTACCCAGACCGCTTTGTGGACACACCAACGGATGAAACAAGTGCGCGGCAGCGCGGCATTCGGCGTTTAAGGGAAACCTGGACTGTGATTGACGACCAAATTGGTAATAACCAATGGATACTTGGCGATAGATTCAGCGCAGCCGATATTTATCTCTTCATGCTAACTACCTGGATGCGACCAGCCAAGGGTCATCCGTCTATTAGTGAATTTTCTAATGTCAAACGAATCACGGATGTAGTTATGAATCGCCCGAGTGTACAGTTTGTCTACGAACCATGGTTTACAAATCCAGAGTATTGATGTTTGGTCACGACAAATTGTGTCGCAACAGAAAATACCGGGTATTGAGTACCAAACAACTGAGCAAATTGTGGCAATTTGGATGAAATCACACATTTAAACGAATATTTTTGATAGGTGTAAAAATATAAACCGTGTATTTTAGATACTTGTCCAAATATCTTGTATAATTGCAGTATGCGGCGTTATTTGGAACCCTATGTGATTGAAGACCTAAATCGAAAAATGGTTTTTGTTGGAGGTCCTCGACAGGTTGGAAAAACTACGTTGTCACTTAATGTTGCACCCGATGGGTATCGTTATCTGAACTGGGATGATTTGGAAGATAGAGAATTTGTATTGAGAGAGAAATATCCTTTTGAATCATTCGTGATATTTGATGAGATTCATAAGTTTTCGAATTGGCGAAACTACATCAAGGGATTCTATGATAAGAATTTCAATGAAAAGAAAATCTTGGTTACCGGTAGTGCGAGGCTTGATTACTATCGTCATTCCGGTGATTCGCTGCAGGGTCGTTATCATTATTTTAGATTACATCCGTTAACTGTGGACGAACTCGATATTCAGTCACAAGACGATTTTGAAAGCCTGATGACACTGGGAGGATTCCCTGAACCATTTCTGAACGGGTCGCAAAGGCAGGCTCGTCGTTGGAAGCGTGAATACCAAAGCAGGATAGTTAATGAAGACATTAGAGACCTTGAATTGACGCAAAAGTTATCGTCTATGGAGTTGCTACTGTTACGATTACCGGAACTAGTTGGCAGTCCTTTATCGGTCAACGCACTTCGAGAAGATCTGAACTGTGCTCACAAGACAGTCTCCAATTGGCTAGATATTTTTGAACGACTTTACTTGATCTACCGACTTTCACCACTAGGCTCCCCAAAGATCAAAGCTGTAAAAAAAGAACAGAAGCACTATCACTACAACTGGGCAGATGTGGAGGATGAAGGAGCGCGATTCGAAAATCTGGTCGCAAGTCACATTCTAAAGTGGGTTCACTTTCTTCAGGACTGGCAGGGCCGCGATGTTGACTTGGTTTATTTTCGGGACATTGATGGACGGGAAGTAGACTTGGTAATTACGGAGAACAAACAACCTATTTGTGCGATCGAATGTAAACTTCGCTTCAGAGGTATCTCTAAGAATCTGAAGTACTTCAAGTCAAAATTTCCTGAATGCGATGCAGTTCAAGTCCATTATTTTGATTTTCAGGAATTCATTTCAAAAGATGGAATTCGTGTAATCAAATGGAAGAGACTGCTATTGGAATATGGGTATCAAATTACTCACACCAATTCATTGAAATTTCCTTGAAGTCGCACAGACTTTAATTCAAAAACCAACGCATCAATTGAAAAAACTTATGGATTGTTTTTTCATGCTGTTATCTTACGCATTATCAATAAGTTATGTGCAATTATCATAATACTTAACAATATTGAATCTGAATTGGTACAACCGTTGAAAACTATCTCTTATCGAATCGACGCCGTTCAAACTCCGATCATTCCTGTTGTTGCTGACCTCATTCTTGCTAATCCAGGCACCATTTCTCTGGGTCAGGGTGTCGTCCATTATCTGCCGCCCACTGAAATTGCAAATGGGGTCGCCCGATTTAGTAATAACCAGTCTCATCATTACGAAGCAGTTGAAGGTATTCCAGAACTCAGACAGTTGATCTCACAGAAACTGAATGAGGAAAATAGCATTGAAACAGGCTGTTATGACGTTGTCATAAGCGCTGGTGGAAATATGGGGTTTCTGAACGCGGTCCTCGCTATCTGCGACCCGGGTGATGAAGTCATACTGCTGACCCCTTGGTATTTCAACCATGAAATGGCCATTGGGATTGCTAACTGTGTTGCAGTGTCTGTTGATACCGACGCTTCATTTCAACCCGATTTACAAGCAATTGAGAAGGCTATAACTCCAAGAACCCGGGCCGTTGTTTCTGTATCACCGAACAATCCCACTGGTGCGGTTTACTCTAAAGAGCATTTAACTCAGATTAATCAACTTTGTGCAGACCACCACATTTATCACATCAATGATGAAGCCTACGAATACTTTTGTTACGATGGAATTGAGCACTTTTCGCCAGCTGCACTAGAAAACGCATTCGAACATACGATTTCGCTCTACTCAACTAGCAAGAGTTTTGGGCTGGCCAACTGGCGAATTGGCTACATGCTGATCCCGAAACATCTTTTCAAACCAGTCAGAAAAATTCAGGACACAAACGTAATCTGTCCTCCAGTCATCAGCCAATTCGCAGCAGTTGAATGCCTGAAACTGGGACGCGATTTCTGTCTGGAAAAACGCCGTGGAATTGAGACCGCTCGCAATCACTTCATAAGTCAACTTAAAACTCTGCCAACCATCAGTTATCCAGAACTTGCTGGTGCTTTTTATGCCTTCCTACAGCTGCCAGATGTGGGCATGGAAGATATGGAAATCGTCAAGTACCTGATTCAGAATCACCAGGTTGCAGTCATTCCCGGTATGGCATTTGGCATATCGGATCGCCAATGTCTGCGCGTCTCATATGGCGCGCTGGAACCTGACAAGGCTGTTGAAGGAATCGATCGACTGATCGAGGGACTAAGAGAGCTTTTGACTAACCACCCTTGAGTGGCGGGATGATTTTGACGCTGTCCGAATCCGAAAGCGTCCGAGATTGACGCTCTCCAATTGGCACAAGATCATCATTGATCGAAATCATACATTTGATGTCTTCAGGCAAACCCAGCTTTTTCACCAGACCCGAAACAGTCAGACCAGCCTCAGCTTCAACCTGCGTTACGCCACTTTCACTTCCGGATGGAAGATATCGGCTCAGCGGACCAACGAGTTTGACAGTCAACTGCATCGTGTGGCGGAGGACTTAAAGTCCCAGACGTTCGAGTGTTTCAGCAGTGGGTACCCCATCTGAGTCCCAACCTCGAACATCGTAATATTCCGGTAGCATCCTGTCTAGTTCGTTAACCTTGCCCTTCGCAGTTCCCGATTTCGCTGGTTCTTTGAGCAGACGTTCAGGCAAAGAATCGTCAGCTTTGGTTAATCCTGCCGCCAAGTTGAATTGCCGCTCCAGATTCCAGATTCGCTCACCAGTCTCAAACATTCTCTCGACAGTCCAATCGCCTTCGCAAGCAGCATCAACCTGTGCCTGAAAGTCCTTGATTCCCCAAGTACCTAATGTAAACCAGCAAAGACCCGTCGAATCAATGATCGAAATTTTGTCCTGCGATTTCTTGCACGGCACTGCCTTACCTTCACCAGTCTGGTCTTCCATATCCGGACCAAACACGTCGTGTTTCATATGACAGGCGCCACGGCTACTCGTTGCATAGCCGAGACCCATTCCCTGCAAAGCACGTGAATCGTAGCCGGCAAACTCCTGACCTTTAACCGTCATCGAAAGTTCCGGATGCCCGTATTTTTCACATAGACGCTTTGAACCGAGCCCAAGAATCTGTCCGAAACCTTCAAACTTACCCGTTTTTTCCGCCATGGCGGTTAATGCTTCAGGATTGCCAAAATTCAGTGCGACACCATCCGTATCCTCATCGGTGATCACACCCATTTCGTAAAGTTCCATCGCTGCAGCAAGCGTACCACCAAATGAAATCGGATCCATGCCGTGTTCATTCATCATAAAACCGGCAAAAGTCAGAGCATCAATATCATCAATTCCGCAATCGGGACCGAATGCAAAGGCTGTTTCATATTCCAGCCCACCACTTGCGTGCCAGTATTCTGGTCGGTTCTTGATGGTGAAATGTTCTTTATCGATGTGAGAGATGCGACCACATGCGATCGTGCAGCCGAAACAGGCTTTGTTTGTAAGTAGGTTTTTATGCCCATGTTCGTTAACTCTAGTCATGGCTGACGGGTTGATGTTGTCGACACCCTCAAACTGCACCTCCTTGAAGTTTCGGGTCGGTAGACCACCAAACTCCTGCATCATGTCGATCATGGCATTTGTGCCGTATGACGCAAGTTCTTTGACGTCGTCGCTGCCCGCGAGTTTGGAATGTGTCTCTCTGACAACTTCCATAAACTTTTTTGGATTGTCAACTTGAACACCCACTGTTCCTCGAACTGCAATTGCCTTGAGGTTCTTCGAACCCATCACTGCGCCGACTCCCGATCGCCCAGCTGCTCGATGCAAGTCATTGACCACGCAGGCATATCGCACGCAATTTTCACCGGCAACACCGATCGATGCCACTTTCATCAGGGGATCTTGATGATGTGACTTGAGATAGTCCTCCGTTTCCCAAACTGTTTTCCCCCAAATTGGCTCAGCAGAAACGATTTCGACATCGTCATCATAAATCTTGAGATAGGAGGGCTCAGGTGCCCGTCCTTCAAGAATGAGTAAATCATAGCCAGCAAACTTCAACTCAGCACCGAACTTACCACCTGAATTCGAACAGGCAATTGCATCAGTCAGTGCTCCTTTTGTAATGACTGCGTAACGCCCGGAGGTGGAGGCCATCGTCCCGGTTAACGGCCCAGTGGCAAAAATGAGTACGTTGGCGGGATCCAGTGCGTCGACTGTAGGGTCCATGTATTCGTAGAGATACTTGGTTCCAAGTCCTCGTTCCCCCAGGTATTGCTGAGCCCACTCCATGTTAAGTGGTTCAACCTGAACGTTTCCATCGGTGAGATTGACTCTCAACACCTTACGTTGCCATCCCATACTATTCACTCTCCTCAAGTTTGTCTGTCATCCAGCATCGGGCTGATTTTCTGGAGCAGCCCTTTGAAATGCTTCCAATTGTTTACAGTTTTTGTCGATTTCAACCAAGATCGGAAAATCATTCAGATCACAGTTGAATCGTCGAGCGTTACTAACCTGTGGCACAAGACAAATATCGGCCATTGTTGGCGTATCTGCCAAACAGAATTTCCCGTGCAATTTTGCGGTTGATATTTTTGTTTCAAGTGCCCGAAACTCAACGTCAATCCAATGCCGATACCATTCGCTTCTCTGACTCTCGTCAAGTTTGAAATTATAGTCAAGGTACCGTAGTATCCTAAGATTGTTCAGCGGGTGGATGTCGCATGCAATTGCCAAGGCAATCGAACGTACATAAGCACGATCCGAAGCGTTTTCCGGCAGAAACGCTGGTTCTGGATGAGTCTCATCCAGGTACTCTAGAATCGCAATTGACTGATTAACTACGTTGTCTTCGTCTACCAGTACAGGTACCAATCCTTGCGGATTTAGCGCTAGAAATCGATCTTGATATTGGTCTTTCTTTCGTAAATGAACGAATTGATTCTCGTATTCGATGCCTTTGAGATTTAAGGCAATTCTGGTTCGATATGCGGCAGAACTTCGAAAATAGCCGTGAAGTATCACTCTGGTTTATCCTTTCTGATCAGTGGATTACTGACTTTATTTCAATTTGACGTTTTAGCTAGATACTGGACGAAATCATCGGGCAGGTTCCAGGCATTCAAATCACCGGTCTCCTCGTTCTTTATTCCCCATATCCTCACTTCGTAGCCATCAACACAAAGTATTTCTGTATCCGTCACTTTGTAAATTTCGTGCTGAATTGTAAACGTTCTACGCGAATGTTGTTGAATGAAACTGCGAACTGTTACCTGATCTTCCCATCGCAACGGTTGAAGAAATTTAG